>NZ_CP065359.1:335000-648611 GCF_019904295.1 Ruegeria sp. SCSIO 43209 | reverse complement strand
CAGGTTACCGGCGGCTCAACCTCGATGAAAGACGGGTTCGAACGGATGCGGATGGCCGGCGCTACTGCGCGAGAAACCTTGAAGCAGGCTGCCGCGGACCAACTGGGGGTCGATCGCGATCAACTCATGACCGAAAATGGTGCTGTGGTTGCCCCGGATGGCACGCGCATTCCCTATAGCGAACTGGCCGAGGCCGCAGGCCAGATCGAACCGCCCGAGGTTTCCCTGCGTGATCCGTCCGAATGGCGTTTGATCGGCAAATCCCTGCCCCGCGTCGACATTCCGGGCAAATCCACCGGCACCGCCACCTTTGGCATCGATGTAAGGCCAGAGGGCCTGAAATTCGCCTCGGTCCGCATGAACCCCAAGCTGGGCGGGGCAATGAACGGCTTTGACGCCAGTGCTGCAGAAGCCATGCCCGGCGTTGAAAAGATCGTCGATCTGGGCACTGGCGTCGCGGTGATTGCCAACAACACTTGGCTTGCCATGCAGGCGGTCGAGGCGATTGACGTGGATTGGGGCGATGCCCCCTATCCGCCCGATACTGATGCGGTATTCGCGCAAATTGCCAACGCGTTTGATGACGCCCCGAACTCGACCATGCGCGATGAAGGCGATGTCGAAACGCTTCCTGAAGGTGCCACCGAGATTACGGCAGAATATACCGTGCCCTATCTGGCCCACGCCACAATGGAACCGATGAACGCCACGGCGCTCTATACCAGTAACAAGCTGGACCTGTGGTGCGGCAATCAGGCCCCGACCCTGATCCAGATCCGCGCAGCCAACACCGCCGGTCTGGACACCGAAGCCGTCGAGATTCACACCACCTATCTGGGCGGCGGTTTCGGCCGCCGGGGCGAGTTGGATTTCGGCGAGATCGCCACAAAGGTCGCCATGGCCATTCCAGGCACCCCTGTGCAAACGACGTGGAGCCGCGAAGAGGATATGCGTCACGATTTCTACCGCCCCGGCGCGATGGCGCGCATGCGAGGGGCAGTGAAGGATGGCAAGGCCGTTCTGATCGACGGCAAGGTCGCCTCGCAATCGCCGACCCATCAGGCGGTTGAACGTGTTACGGGTTTCTCAGGCGGTGGCCCCGACAAGGTTCTGGTTGAGGGATTTTTTAACCAGCCCTACGCGGTGCCCAACTACCGCATGAGCGGTCATGTCGCCGATCTGTCCGTGCCGGTGGGCTTCTGGCGCTCGGTCGGCAACAGCCATAATGCCTTCTTCCACGAGACCTTCCTGGATGAAATGGCCCATGCCGCCGGGCGCGACCCGCTGGAGTTCCGGCTGGAGTTGGCAAGGTCCGAGTTCGCCCCGGCTGCGAGGTGCCTGGAGGCCGTGAAAGAGATGTCAGGCTGGACCGGCAAAACCCCCGATGGTGTCGGACGTGGCGTGGCAATGGCCTACAGCTTTGGCACTCCGGTCGCACAGGTGATCGAAGTGGTTGACGATGACGGCACCATCCGCATCAACAAGGCCTGGATCGCCTGCGATGTCGGCTTGGCTTTGGATCCGGCGACAGTCGAAGCGCAGATGATCGGCGGCATGATCTACGGATTGTCTGCCGCCGCTCAAGAAGAGATCACCTTTGCCGATGGCGAGGTCGAACAGTATAATTTCCCGGATTATGATGCGTTACGGATGCAAAGCACACCGATCACGGAAGTCCGGATACTCGAGACCAACAAACATCTGGGCGGTGTCGGTGAACCGGGAACACCGCCGTCGATGCCCGCTTTGGGCAACGCGCTGTTCGACCTGACCGGCCAACGCGCGCGCAGCTTGCCGCTGAACAAGCAGTTCGACTTGCTCGTATGATCAATTTGCGCCGACCCGGTTCTGGGTCGGCGCTCGCTCTTCCTGATGGCCTTAGAAGTTGACAGAAAGAAAGATTGCAGCTTCCGTCGCTTCAAAATCACTTTCGAACACGTCGAGATATCCGATTGAAGCCTCCAGAAACACCGTCTTGCTTGTACGTCCTCTCACACCCAAACGGGTTGACCAAACAACATCATTGTCAGTGTTTGCAACTGTTCCACCCCCTAAGTTCTCGCGTTCAAACCAATAGGTCGCGCTGAGCGATGCATAAGGTGAAATGACAGAGCTGCCATTGAAGAACGGACGACTTACTTCGACCTCGGGCGTTAGGGCACTGTATTTTGCTTCTTGGATTTCACCAATAAACTCGGCTGGATTTCCCAGATACGTCCCGGTGAGATCGTAATCCTCGGCACTGTAATGATAGTAATCAAACGAGATCGACGGACGAATTAAGTAAGCTCCAGCCTCATATTGTCCGATTGCCTCGAGATTCGCGCGCCAACGGGTGCGATCAAAATCACCGCTCAGCTCCAGCACATCCACATCCGTGGAGAAGCGACCGATCGTGGCGAGACCGTTTAGAACCCACCTCTCAGACATCCGCCAGGCGAAATAGGGTCCGATCGCGAATCCCGAAGTATCCTGAGAAAACTGCCCCTGAAAGCCGTCCAGCTGAGTGTTTTCGTATTCAAGCTGCAAACCAAGCACGAGGTTTTCTTGGACAAGACGGTCGATCCCAATTTCGAAAAAGCTGTCGTTCACATCCAGTTCGCTGTTTCCACGGGTGTCTTCAATGTCTGTGTAGGTGAAATTGGTCCATACATTCCAAACAGATTCTGGCCCAAACTCGCGCCCCTCCGTCAGCGGAGGGCCGACAACCGGATCGCACAAGGCAGGGTCAAGCTTACCCGTCGCATCCGCCACGCAGGCTTGGTCATCGCCCGAAGGTCGCCCCCTTACGTAGAGCGGATTAACGGGTCGACCTGTCTCGCCTATGTTGCCAATTCCACCGCCCGACCCTCCGGAACCGCCACCAGAGCCACCACCGGATCCGCCACCAGAGCCACCACCGGATCCGCCCGAGCCGCCGCCGCCGCCGAAGCCACCCCCGGAACCGCCGCCTCCAAAGCCGCCCCCGCCTCCGAATCCGCCACCTGATCCACCCGAGCCGCCGCCCCCAGAGCCACCGCCAGAGCCACCGCCGGATCCACCCGAGCCGCCTCCGTTTCCTCCCCCGCCGCCACCATTGCCACCACCCCAACCCGGCAGCGTCCAATCTCTTTTTTGGTTTTGCGTATCGATCAGACAGTCGCGCCCATTTGGTGCCCCTCCGCGTTTGAACAGACGATGAACGCCCCCTGATCCATTAGATACGAAGGGAGACAAGCTTAGATGAACTCCGGGCCGAGATCGGCTCCAGGTATCAACGGTCGTGTTGCCCTGTGCAGCTTCCAGACGAAAAGCACCGCTTTCCGTCTGCGATAACCACAATGAGGATGAAGAGTCAGGTGTTCGCCCGATGTAAAGCAGGTCTCCGGCCGAGCTGCATTGTTGCGCATGCCCAGCAGTTCCCAGGACCGCCAAAAAAAGTGCCGCAGGAACGAATTCTCTTAAACCGCGAGGGTACTTTCCTGAAAAGCTGTGCATGAACTGCTCCGAACCCAGTCAGATTTGAATATGGCCAAGGGTATCTCGGCGCAAATTCGCGGTTCAGGGAAGATATCCAATTATCTTTTTATTCGAATGTTGCCGGCAAACCTTAGAACGATCCATCGACAGATTAGCGTGACTAAGCAGACTGCCGGATCGCCCCGACCGTTTTCGCGTTTTTCCAATCGTATACGGCGCGACCAAATTCCTTGAACAATGGCCGCGAAACAGGGTCATTCGCCGCGTCCCATTCAGGGTGCCATTGGACCGAAAGGGTAAAGCCGGGGGCATCCTCGACATAGATCGCCTCGGGCGTGCCATCAGGCGCGTGGCCATCGATCACCACATTCTCGCCCAGCGTCTTGATCCCTTGTCCGTGTAACGTATTGGTCATCACTTCGGCCGCGCCCAGCAGGCGGTGGAACACACCACCTTCGGTTAGCGACACGACATGGCGCAGAGCAAACTTCTCCTCCAAAGTGCCGTCGGGTGGCATCCGGTGGTTCTGACGCCCCGGGAGGTCACGAATCTCAGGGTAGAGCGTACCACCCAAGGCGACGTTTACTTCTTGAAACCCGCGACAAATCCCAAAGAACGGCTGACCCCGCTCGGCACAGGCCCGGATCAGAGGCAGCGTGATTGCATCCCGCGCGCGGTCAAACTCACCATGCGCCTCGGTTGCGGGCTCGCCATATTCTTCGGGGTGAACGTTCGGACGGCCGCCGGTCAGCAGGAAGCCGTCGCAAACCTCGAGCAACTCATCAACCGCTACATAACGCGGGTCGGCGGGGATCAGTAGCGGCAGACAGTCAGACACGTTCGAGACCGCCTCGGAATTCATCGTTCCGCCCGCATGGGTCGGATACTGATCATTCATCAGATAAGAGTTGCCGATTATTCCAACGACGGGGCGCGCCATTCCAAGTCCCTTGTATCGCTCATTTCCTGCAAAACCTATCGGCAGGTTTGGCCGCGCGCAACGGCACAGACCCTGCATGGTAGCGCAAGCGCGTGTTCAGCGACGCACATCCCTGATGAAGTTCGATAAAGGGGTCAGATCTCGCCCGTCAACCCAGCGGCTTCGATACCTGCCAACGCGGCCGCTGCGTCATTATCCGAAGTGTCGCCGGTTACACCTACGGCACCAACCACCGCACCCTTGCGGTCACGCAGCAGCACACCGCCAGGAACCGGAACAACCTGACCGCCATAAACCCCGTTCACGGCCGCCATGAAATAGGCCTGCCCTTCGGCCCGCTGCATCTGCGCGGTCCCCGCCATACCTAGCATTACCGATCCGTAAGCCTTGCCATGTGCGATTGCAAAACGCCCCGGCGCGGCGCCATCTTCGCGTTCGAACGAGATCACGTGGCCTCCGGCGTCCAGGACAACAACCGAGAGCGGTTTCAGCTCCATCTCGCGCCCTTTTTCCAGAGCTTTACGAATGATGGTCCGCGCTTTGCGCAATGAAATGTTCATGCCCGATCCTTTTCATCTGGCCAAAAATACCTTCGGGGGAGCACGAGGGGGCAGACAGCCCCCTCGTTCCTGCCCTTGCCCCTAGCTCAAACTTGCCTTCAGTTCCAGGCGACGGGCGTGCAGCACAGGCTCGGTATAACCCGAGGGCTGCACCCGCCCCCGGAACACCAGATCACAAGCCGCCTGAAACGCCACCCCGTCAAAACCCGGTGCCATGGGCCTGTAGGCCGGGTCTCCTTCGTTCTGACGGTCCACTACCGCGGCCATTTTCTGCATCGCCGCCATCACCTGTTCCTGACTGACCACATCGTGATGCAACCAGTTGGCCAGCGCCTGCGAAGAAATCCGACAGGTTGCGCGGTCCTCCATCAGTCCTATGTCGTTGATATCCGGAACTTTCGAGCAGCCAACACCCTGATCAATCCAGCGCACAACATAACCCAAGATTCCTTGTGCGTTGTTTTCGATCTCACGGGTGATCTCACCAGCGCTGAGATTACGCCCGCCCAGCAGAGGTATGGTCAGCAGATCATTCAACGTACCCCGAGCCCCGCCAGCGGCCAATTCATCCTGGCGCGCCAACACATCGATCTTGTGATAGTGGGTTGCATGAAGCGTTGCCGCAGTAGGTGACGGCACCCAGGCGCAGGTTGCACCGGTTTGCGGGTGGCCGATCTTGGTCGCCAGCATGTCCGCCATCCGATCGGGCATGGCCCACATACCCTTGCCAATTTGCGCTCTGCCTTTCAGGCCGCAGACCAGTCCGATATCCACATTGCGATCCTCGTAAGACGCAATCCATGGCGTATCCTTGATATCGCCCTTCGGCAGCATCGGGCCTGCTTCCATAGAAGTATGAATCTCATCCCCCGTCCGATCCAGGAATCCGGTATTGATAAAGGCCACGCGCGATTTTGCGGCCCGAATGCATTCCTTGAGGTTGGCCGATGTGCGCCGCTCTTCATCCATAATGCCCAGCTTCACCGTATTGCGCGGCAGGCCCAGGATATCCTCGACCATGTCGAAAATCTCGACCGAAAACGCCACTTCCTCGGGCCCGTGCATCTTGGGTTTGACCACATAGACAGACCCCCTGACCGAGTTCCCGCCCTCGCGCTTCAGGTCATGCATGGCGATCAGCGTTGTGCAGAGCGCGTCCATCAAACCTTCACCAATCTCGCGCCCTTCGGCATCCAGCACTGCGGGGTTCGTCATTAGATGGCCCACATTTCGCACCAGCATCAGCGACCGACCTTTCAGGCTGGCTGGCGTGCCATTCGGAGCCCTGTAGGCCAAATCCCCAGCAAGTTTGCGCGTGAAGGTTGTGCCGCCTTTCGTAACCTCTTCGGTCAGGTTTCCGTCCATCAGGCCAAGCCAGTTTCCATAGGCCAACACTTTGTCGGTCGCGTCGACACAAGCAACAGAATCCTCGCAATCCATGATGGTCGAAAGCGCGGATTCCAAACGGACATCAGAAATACCTGCAGGATCGGTGGCACCAATTGTGCTATGCGCATCAATCCTGACTTGAATGTGCAACCCGTTGTTGCTCAGCAATACAAACTCCGGTGCTTCAGCTGCGCCAGCGTAGCCTGCGAACTGAGACGGGTCGGCGAGCTTCGGTATCAGCGCACCGTCCCTAACGCTTAACCCGGAGACCTCCGCCCAGGACCCTTCGGATAGCGGCACAGCCTCATCCAGGAACGCCTTGGCCCAGGCGATGACCCGCGCACCGCGCCCGGCGTCATAAGCCTTGCCTGTCGGCAGATCGCCTAACGCATCTGTTCCATAAAGCGCATCATATAAACTGCCCCAGCGCGCATTTGCGGCATTCAACGCAAAGCGCGCGTTGGTGATCGGCACTACCAATTGCGGTCCGGGGATTAGCGCGATTTCAGGGTCGACACTGGCTGTCTCGATCTCGAAATCGTCGCCTTCCTCTACCAGATACCCAATCTCACGCAGAAAAGACTGATATTCAGCCGCGTCAATGGGCAACCCCCGCCGCGCCGCGTGCCAGCCATCGATCCGGCCCTGAATGTCAGCCCGCTTGTCCAGCAGCGCCCGGTTTTTCGGCCCAAGTTCATTGGCCAAGCGCGCCAGACCCGCCCAGAAATCAATTGCCGAAACTTCCGTGCCCGGCAGCGCCTTCTGTTCGATGAAATCCACCAGAACCGGGTCAATCTGCAGCCCGTTGCGGGTCTCTCTGCTGCTCATATTCCGAATCCCCTACGATTGTGTGCCATTGTATGCGCTCCTCAATTAGGGCGTTCGTTTCCGATAGGCAACTTCTGTCCCGACATGAGGGGCATTTGACCCAGCGCGAACCGTCTCAAATGAACAGCGGCAATGGCACATCGGTTGCAGCGTCCGCGCGAAGCCCATAACGTCGCGCCAGATTCCCAGTCGATGAGGCCCCCGATGCGCGACGCCGCCCCCACAACGATTTATCTGAAAGACTACACTCCGTTCGGGTTTCTAGTGGACAGCGTGCATCTGACCTTCGATCTGGCCGCACACGCCACTCGCGTCACTTCCCGCATCGCCTTCCGCCCGAACCCCGAGGCGACCGACCGCACGTTTTTTCTGCATGGCGAAGAGCTAAAGCTGATCCGTGCCGCAATTGATGGTGAAGTGATCACGCCTGAAGTGACCGCCGAAGGCCTCACCGCAACGGTGCCCGACGCGCCTTTCGTGTGGGAGGCCGTGGTCGAGATTGATCCCGGCAACAACACCGCGCTTGAGGGGCTGTATATGTCGAACGGCATGTATTGCACCCAATGCGAGGCCGAAGGGTTTCGCAAGATCACCTATTACCCCGACCGCCCGGATGTGATGTCTACCTTTACGGTGCGCATCAATGGCGACCTTCCCGTGCTGCTATCGAACGGCAACCCTTCGGGCAAAGGCGAGGGCTGGGCTGAATGGGTCGATCCATGGCCAAAACCCGCCTATCTGTTCGCGCTGGTCGCCGGAGAGCTGATCGCCCATCCCGGCCAGTTCACCACCAAATCCGGTCGCGACGTCGAACTAAATCTCTGGGTCCGCCCCGGCGATGAAGGCAAATGCGCCTTTGGCATGGAAGCCCTTAAGAAGTCAATGAAATGGGATGAGGATGTCTATGGCCGCGAATACGATCTGGACGTGTTCAACATCGTGGCCGTGGACGATTTCAACATGGGCGCAATGGAGAACAAGGGGCTGAACATCTTCAACTCCTCCGCCGTTCTTGCCAGCCCTGAAACCTCGACCGACATGAATTTCGAACGGATCGAGGCGATCATCGCACATGAGTACTTCCACAACTGGACCGGCAACCGCATCACTTGCCGCGACTGGTTCCAGCTGTGCCTGAAAGAGGGCCTGACTGTGTTCCGCGACGCGCAGTTCACTTCGGATATGCGCTCGGCTCCTGTAAAACGTATCCACGATGCCATCGACCTGCGCGCGCGGCAATTCCCCGAAGATAACGGGCCACTCTCGCATCCGGTCCGCCCCGAAAGCTTTCAGGAAATCAACAACTTCTACACCTCAACCGTCTATGAAAAAGGCGCCGAGGTGATCGGGATGCTGAAACGGCTGGTCGGGGATGAGGCCTACAGCAAAGCACTGGACCTGTACTTCGATCGCCACGACGGGCAGGCCTGCACGATCGAAGATTGGCTGAAAGTATTCGAAGACACTACGGGCCTCGACCTGACCCAGTTCAAACGTTGGTACAGCCAATCCGGTACCCCCCGTGTCTCAGTTGCCGAAGACTGGACCGATGGCACCTATACCCTGACGCTGCACCAACGGACCGAGCCGACGCCGGGACAAGAGGACAAGCAACCTCAGGTCATCCCTATCGCTGTGGGTCTGCTTGGTCCAAACGGGGACGAGATACGTGCGACCGAAGTGCTGGAACTGACCGAAGCCGAGCAGAGTTTTACCTTTACCGGTCTCACGGCCAAACCTGTGCCCTCGATCCTGCGTGATTTCTCGGCCCCTGTGATCCTTGAACATGAGATCAGCAATGCCGAACGCGCCTTCCTTCTGGCTCATGACACCGACCCGTTCAACCGCTGGCAGGCAGGGCGGTCGCTAGCCGAGGAAACCCTGCTGCGCATGATCACCGATGAGGCAACGCCTGATACCGACTATCTTGACGGCTTGCTGGCAGTGCTACGGAATGAGGCGCTGGACCCGGCCTACCGGGCACTGATGCTGGGTCTGCCGACGCAATCGGAACTGGCCGCAACACTATTTGACAAGGGCATCACCCCCGACCCGATGGCGATCTGGCGAGCGGTGGAGACTTTGCGTCAAGCCACGGCGCAACACGTTCAAGACCTGCTCCCCCGTCTGAACAGTGAAACGCTGGTGGACGCGCCTTATCAGCCGGACGCTGATCAATCAGGCAAACGCGCCTTGGGCAGCGCGGCGCTTGCGCTGACCTCGAGACTGGATGGAGGTGCCAAGGCCGCAGAGCAATATGCACGTGCTGACAACATGACCCTGCAGTTGGCCGCGTTGTCTTGTCTGCTACGCGCGGGCAAAGGCGAACGTGAGCTGGCCGCCTTCTATGATCAATGGCAGCATGACCGGCTGGTCATGGATAAGTGGTTCGCCATGCAGGTCTTGATGACCGGACCGGAAAAATCGGTTGAGACCGCGCACAAGTTGACCGAGCATGCTGATTTCAATTGGAAAAACCCAAATCGTTTCCGCGCCTTGATGGGATCCCTAGCAGGCAACCACGCAGGCTTCCACCAAGCGAACGGAGCAGGTTACGCGCTGCTGGCAGACTGGTTGATCCGACTTGATCCAGTAAACCCGCAGACCACCGCCAGGATGTGCAGCGTGTTCCAAACTTGGAAACGCTATGACGCCGACCGTCAGGCCTTAATACTTGCACAACTGAATCGCATTGCCGACACGCCGAACCTGTCTCGGGACACGACCGAAATGGTCACGCGCATCTTGGGCGCATGACCGCGTTTACGTTCACTCGACAGAACCGAAATCAGCGAACGGTTCTGATCCTGATCGGCGTTTACGCGATGTTGATCGCTTTGATGATCCTGCTGAACGCGGTCTGGTGGCTGATGGCGCTTCTGGCCCTGACTACCCTGCCCGCGCTGTGGGATGTCATCAAGGACACCAGCGCAGGTATGGAGCTGACCGATGAAACCCTGCGTTGGCACACCGGCCAACGTCAGGGACAACTCAAGCTGTCCGAGGTGGATCGATTCCGGTTTGACACGCGGTGGGATTTCTCGGTGCGCGTCTCAGCGGTTCTGAAATCCGACAAACGCGTGCGTTTACCCGATGAATCACTGCCGCCACACAAGCAATTCGAAATGGTCCTGAATCAGGCGGGATTCGCGGTCGAACGACATCATTTTAGAGTTTTCTGAAACGATTCATGGAGTCTGGGCCACATTGGCACCTGAATCGCGGGTTCTCCGCGACGCAGTCTTGATTTGAGCAGATTTTTTGGCAAACTGGACGGGTTACAAGTTTGTTCCAGTTCGAGTTTTGCCATGTTTTGGTCTTTGAAGGCTTTTGCCGCCCGTATTGTCGGTTCTTCTGATCCCACCCCTACACCTCTGCCTGCGTCCGTCGCCGATGCTACTGCATGGCTTGTCGCCTCGGGGCAGTTGAACATCCCAATCGCAGAATCAGATGAAAATGATGCGATCGGGCATCAGGTGATCGAACGTGGCCGCCATCTGGCGCGGCAGGATATGTGGGCAGAACTGTCGCTGGAGATGCGCGCTGCAGATGAGGGGCGCAAGGCTACCCCTTGCGGGCAGCCGATCTCCGAGCTGTTGGCCTTTGGGGCCCGGTCCGATGTGGTTTTGGCGGCCGAGCACGCGCTGTCGGACGGCAAAGCACTGTCAGACTATGATCTGCTGGGCGGGATCTCGGAATTGGAAGGCGAGATTCAGAACCATCCCGATGATCCGATGATCACGCTTGTGGTTGCCTTGGCCCATATCGATTTGGCGTGGGCCTGGCGCGGGACGGCGCACCCGGACACGCTGCCGGCGCTGCACCAATCCCGTTGTGCCGCGCATTTCGACCGGGCTGCTGCGCTGCTTCCGAAATGCCGCGCTGCGCTGCCCGACAGTCCGGCGATTGCTGCAGCGGATTGCGCCTTGCTGGCAGGACACATTGATCCGCGCACCCGCGTTGCTGATAAATACGAGGCCCTGATCACGCTGGATCCCCAGAACCATCGCCACATGCGCGCGATGGGCAGCCACCTGCTGCCACGCTGGTTCGGCAGCTATGAACAGCTTGAGGTGCAAGCCTTGCGAAACGCCGCACGGACCCAGAAAAATTGGGGTGCGGGTGGGTATACCTGGGTGCAATTCGACGCCATCGCGCTGGATGACGAGGCCTGCGCGCGGGTAGATGTCGAATACTTCCTTGAAGGTTTGCGCGATATCGTTGCACGTCGTCCGGATCAGCAGACAATCAACCTGCTGGCGGCCTATTGCTCGGTCACATTGCAGAACAGAATGGGCCAGAACCCGCGCGCCGATATTGCCCGCAAACAGATTTGCGAGGCCGCAAACTGGCTGATCCGCGATCACATGACTGAACTGCATCCGCTGATCTGGGCCCACGCGGCGAACGGGTTCAATAACAGCCTTCGCGTCAACTCGGCCGAGCGTTTTGCCGCCCGTGGTCGCCGCGATGCGCTGAAGGCAATCGCCAATCTGTTGCGGGATGAGTTGCGCAGTGGGCAGAGTGTGACCTTTACACCGTCGGGGCTGCAGTTCTCGGGGAACTAAAGCGCCATTGCCCCTTGCCCCTTTGGCGCGCCGGGCCTAATACGCAGGCTTAGACTTCTGCGGAAATGAGGCGCGCCATGCTCGACCTGACATACGAAATGCCCAAACCCAAAACCATTGCCGGGGCCAAGCACGATTGGGAACTGGTGATCGGGATGGAGGTGCACGCTCAGGTCTCGTCCAACGCCAAACTATTCTCGGGCGCGTCGACCCAATTCGGGGCCGAGCCGAATTCGAACGTGGCGTTTGTGGACGCCGCAATGCCGGGGATGCTGCCGGTGATCAACGAGTATTGCGTTGAACAGGCCGTGCGCACCGGGCTGGGTCTGAAAGCGGATATCAACTTGAAATCGGCCTTTGACCGCAAGAACTACTTCTATCCCGACCTGCCGCAAGGATACCAGATTTCCCAGCTTTATCAGCCTATTGTAGGTGAAGGAGAAGTTCTGGTCGAGATGGGCGACGGTACCGCGCGCATGGTCCGCATCGAACGCATCCACATGGAGCAAGACGCGGGCAAATCGATCCACGACATGGACCCGCATATGTCCTTTGTCGACCTGAACCGGACCGGTGTGTGCCTGATGGAGATCGTTTCGCGCCCCGATATTCGCGGGCCGGAAGAGGCCGCGGCATATATCGCCAAGCTGCGTCAGATCATGCGTTACTTAGGCACCTGCGACGGCAACATGCAAAACGGCAACCTGCGGGCGGACGTAAACGTTTCGATCTGTTTGCCGGGTGCTTACGAGAAGTATCAGGAAACACAGGACTTTTCGCATCTGGGCACGCGCTGCGAGATCAAGAACATGAACTCAATGCGCTTTATCCAGCAAGCGATCGAGGTCGAAGCCCGCCGTCAGATTGCCATCGTCGAAGGCGGCGGTACCATCGATCAGGAAACACGTCTGTACGACCCGGACAAGGGCGAGACACGCTCGATGCGGTCCAAGGAAGAGGCGCATGATTATCGCTACTTCCCCGACCCCGATCTGCTGCCGCTGGAGATCGAACAGGCATGGGTGGATGACATCGCCGCCAATCTGCCCGAGCTGCCAGACGATAAAAAAGCTCGTTTTATCAGTGCGTTCGGCCTGACCGACTATGACGCATCGGTGCTGACCGCCGAGGTGGAATCAGCGGCTTATTTCGAAGAGGTCGCCAAGGGGCGCAGCGGCAAGCTGGCCGCGAACTGGGTCATCAACGAACTGTTTGGTCGCCTAAAAAAAGAAGACCACGACATCACCGAGTCTCCGGTGTCTCCGGCTCAGTTGGCGGGTATCATTGATCTGATTTCGTCGGATGCCATCTCGGGCAAGATCGCCAAGGATCTGTTCGAAATCGTCTATACCGAAGGCGGTGACCCGGCGCAGATCGTTGAAGACCGCGGCATGAAACAGGTGACAGATACCGGCGCGATCGAGGCCGCTTTGGACGAGATCATCTCGGCCAATCCGGCGCAAGTTGAGAAGGCCAAGGTGAACCCAAAACTGGCCGGATGGTTCGTCGGACAGGTGATGAAGGCCACCGGCGGCAAGGCCAACCCGAAGGCCGTTAACGAACTGGTCAGCAAAAAGCTGGGTTCGTAAACCTTCCGAGTTGTACAAACCCCGGACAGGGGTTTGTTCGACTTGTACATAACGAAAACTTAATTTCAGAGCGCTCAAATCGGGCAAGCCATCGGCTTGACTCCCTGCCCGAATGCGCATTCTCATCTCGCCAAGTCAGAGAGGTGAGCATCAATGAAAAATCGTTTCGATCAGGAACTGGAAACCCGGCTGGTGCGCTATGCCGCCATCGACAGCCAGAGCGATGAGACCTCGCCATCGACCCCCAGCACCGAAATCCAGTTCGACATGCTGAACCTGCTGAAGCAAGAGCTTACCGAAATCGGTGCGCAGGATGTTGAGATGACTGGTGACAGCGTCGTGGTGGCAACCATCCCCGGTACGGCCGAAGGACCGACCATCGGGTTTCTGGCGCATGTCGACACCGCGCCTCAGTTCAACGCAACCGGGGTCAAGCCTCGGGTGATCAAGGGGTATAATGGGGGCGAGATTACATTCCCCGATGACCCCGATCTGGTGCTTTCGCCCGAAGAACACCCCTATCTGGCCGAGAAGATCGGGCATGACCTGATCACCGCCTCAGGCACCACGCTTCTGGGGGCTGATGACAAGGCGGGCGTTTCGATCCTGATGACGATGGCGCGACACCTGCTTGAGAACAAGGACATGCACCATGGTCCGATTCGCATCGCCTTTACCCCGGATGAAGAGATCGGGCGCGGTGTTACCGAACAGCTGCCCAAAGATCTGGGCGCGGATTTCGCCTATACGCTGGACGGGCAGGAACTGGGTGAGATCGAATACGAAAGCTTCTCGGCCGACCGAGCGGTGATTAAGATCACCGGCGTGTCGATCCACCCGGGACTGGCCAAAGACAAAATGGTAAACGCGGCGCATCTGGCTGCAAAGATTGTGCAGACCCTACCTCAGGCAACGATGACGCCCGAGGTGACGGATGGGCGCCAGGGGTTCATCCATGTCACCGATATGAACGGCGGCTCGTCCGAGATGGAGATAAAACTGATCCTGCGCGATTTCGAGATGGATGCGCTGGAAGCCCAGCGCGAGATCGTCCGACAAGTCTGCGCCGCCGTACAGGCCACCGAGCCGCGTGCGACCATCACCTGCGACATCTCCCATCAGTATCGCAATATGCGCTATTGGCTGGAAAAAGACATGACGCCCGTCGATCTGGCGCGTGAAGCCTGCCGTGAACAAGGGATCGAGCCCGTTTCGGTGCCGATCCGGGGTGGCACCGACGGCTCGCGCCTGACCGAGTTTGGCACACCTACGCCCAATATCTTCACGGGAATGCAATGCATACACGGCCCGTTGGAATGGATTTCGGTGCAGGACATGGCGGTCGCGACAGAAACCTGCTTGTCACTCGTAGGCAAAGCAGCGCGGAGCTAAGGCCACAGTGCGGGCCGAAATTCGCCAATGCGCGATCTTGGCTTTCGCCCGCCCGTCAAAATGTTAATTTGCCCCGACACGGCAATCAGGACCAGTTGATGCAGCGCTACGAATACAAAGTTGTCCCCGCTCCGCAAAAGGGCACCAAGGCGAAGGGCGTGAAAACGCCCGAGGGCCGGTTTGCCACCTCGATCGAGCAACTGCTGAACCAGATGGGACAGGATGGCTGGGAGTATCAGCGCGCCGAATTGCTGCCCAGCGAAGAACGTTCGGGGCTGACCGGGTCAACCACCAACTGGCGCAACGTGTTGGTTTTCCGCCGGGCTCTGGCGTTGGAAAAACCTGAGCAGTCCGAACCCGTCGAAGAGGACACCGCCCCAACCGCGCGCGCAGTCCCGGGACCCGAAGAGGTTTTGGCCAAAACTCCTGCCGCCCCTGCCCCAATCTCGGAAGAGCCCGAAGACCCGCCCTTGTCTTTGAAACCTTCGGACGAAGTGGCGGATGACGAAGTGCGCCCCGAGCAAGCACGCCCAGCCGAGCCGTGATTGGATAACAATCAATCGAAGGATACCGCGTGAAGGGGCAAGGCCCTTATACCCTGCCCCATAACGGTTATGCTTTGTCAGTTCCGACCCGCGAACCCCATCGGCGAGAAACGACGCAGTAAGGGGATTGCTGCTGAGCCAGTTGACCTTGAATTTGGCACATCCAGAAAGCTAGGCGCGCAACCGCCAGACAGGGCAACTGCATGACCTGCGAAACCAATATTTGCGGAGCCAAAAACGAGCGTGGAGTAAGAGGGTTTATTGCAAGGTTGTCAATTGCAAGCTGATTGCCCTGCATACATCCCAGCGCCTGCACCTGCTGCAGTCGCGAGTGTCTTGCCTGTACCGCCTCCGAACCGATTTCCAACCACTCCCCCAAGGGCAGCGCCACCAAGGATTCCCGCAGCGCAGCGAGCGTCTTGCTGTACCTGCGCCTGAGTTGGCGTCGTCGGAGCCCCGCAAGCAGCCAAGAGCAGTGAGGTCGCAAGCGCACAGGTTGTCAGTGCTTTGTTCATCTCGATTGCCTCTCAAATACCAAATAGTTATCTGAGTAAGTGGCTCTGGCGCGTCTAGCGTACAAGAGATCAGCGTCTGTTTGATTCGAGATTAATCAAAACTTAATAAAGAAGACTAAGGGTCGAGCGCTTAAAGCGATATTTGCTGGTTTCCGATGGTTGCGGGTGCCGGGTTCCTGGTAAACCCCGACATTGGACGGCCGTGTTTTAATTGTAGAAAACGGGCGATGAGCGCGGAGCATCACAGTAAGATTTGACGCACAATAAAGCGCGACTACTGAATCTTCTGTTCCCCTATATTTGCCCCCATGACCACATAGGTCGCGAGCCAGATCGAGCAAATATACATAGATATCTGAAGAGATGGTGCCCCCACACGGCACTGAACAACGTAATCTCAATGCCCCTCAATGCGTCAAGATGAAGAATTTATCCCAATATAAACAAAGGCATTAATCTCTCTATTCGTCTGTATGCCTCATAATGCGTCTTGATACCGCATGAAAAACAGGGGATAAAATGGGGGATACGAAACTCTATCCCCCGAGGAACGCATGGCAGGAGCCCTCTACAAGCTGAGCGCCGCAAAGGTCCGTACTGCCGGACCGGGCAAGCATAGTGATGGTGGTGGCCTGTATCTGTATCGGCTGGCGTCTGGTGACCAATGGGTGTTTCGGTTCACTATCTCGGGCAAGCGCAAGGAAATGGGTTTAGGCGGTTATCCCGGCGTGACCTTGGCACAGGCCCGCGAACAGGCTGACGTGTACCGCGCCATAGCCAAGAACGGCGGCAACCCTATCGAGGTGCGCAACAGCGAAAAGGCGCAAGCCGCTGCCGACCAGATTGCCAACGATCCGAAGGCCAGAGAAAAGCGGTTGTTGAAGAACATCGCCCCTGAGGCGTTCAAGGCCCGTCAGGCGCAGTTGAAAGACAATGGTGTGGCTGGCCGTTGGTACAGCCCTATCAAAACGCACATCCTGCCAGCGCTAGGCGATAAGCCTGTTGAAGATATCACCGGCACCGCCATAGCCGACGCGCTGCGCCCGATATGGCACACCAAGACTGACGTCGCCAGGAAGGCGCTAACCCGCCTCAAAGCCTGCCTTAGCTACGCCAGCGCTAAGAAATACGAGATTGACCGCCATGCGATAGACGATGCGCGCGAACTACTGGGTAAGCAGGTCCACAAGGCAGAGAATATCCCGTCAATGGATTGGCGGGACGTTCCAGCGTTCTATCAGAGCCTGGAGGGCGGCGGCACGGTTCAACTCGCTCTGCAATTACTGATCCTGACCGGATTGCGGTCGAAGCCGATCCGCTTTGCTCGGGCTGACCAGATTGACGGATTCGTGTGGACAGTGCCCGCAGAACTGGTGAAGGGGCCACGCGGAAAGACTGACGATTTCCGGGTGCCTTTATCGGCGGAAGCGATACGAATTGTTGAGCTGGCTGAAAAGACCGCCCGCGATGGTTTTCTGTTCCCCGGCGTCCGCAAAGGTGTAATCAGTGACGCTAGCATGTCCCGGCATATGGAACGGCTGGAGCTAGCCGCACGCCCCCACGGATTTCGGTCAAGCTTCCGAACATGGGCCGACGAGGCAACTAGTACAGACTATGAAGTCAAGGAAACCGCGATTGGCCATAAGGTCGGGTCCGCCGTTTCCCGCGCCTATCAGCGATCCGATTACTTTGATGAGCGTCTATTACTGGCCGAACGCTGGGCGGCGCACGTCACTGGCAAACAGGCAGAAATAATCCAATTCCACGGATCAACAAATCAATAGAAATGTCCGATTATCCCCAAGCAACGAAATTCTTTGTGGACAACCGCGCGCCGCACCCTTCCCCTAAGGAGAATCACACAGTATGTTGTAGACAGGTCCTGACACGCCACGATGCGTCGTAGGGCTTCACCGCAGAGGGTCGCCGCCACTTCTCACAATATTGGCGACCCATCTGCTTCAACCCCAAAGCAGGAGCTTCGGAATAACAATGCATACGATTGGAGATAGGGCCAAGGCCATTTTCAGCAAAGATGCTGAGTTCGTTTCTCCCTCTCGTGTGCCTCATTATATGGCAACCTGTCGTGATAAACGCAACAGTTATATTTCGCATCTAGCGAACGGCTGGGTCGTGTATCATCTTCGGGTGCTCTGCCAGAAATGTGTCAAGTTCTATCCGAGGCTTCTGCTCAATATGGAGCAATCCAAATGGCAGAAGTTGCCGAAAAGCCTAGAAACCTGATCCGCCTAAAGGATGCAATACAGCGTTATTCGCTGAGTCGGTCCACATTCGACCGTGCCGCCAATGCCGGTGTAATCACCAAGCACAAAGTTGGCCGCGCCACGTTCTTGGATACGTATCAGATTGATGCGTTCATCACGGGCGAATGCCAGAGCGTATAATGAAAACCCGCGCCAATGGGCTCAACATTGGACACGGGCAATTTCGTTATATCAGTAACGGCTTACGACGCCCTTAGTCTACAATGTTCGTTCCCCGCGCGCAAGCGAGGTCAGAGCAAATGACTGTAACTACAGGTACAGAATTCAAGACTGAACGCCCAGCACCGGGCACACTCTGGGTAACGGGCTGGCACAGCCTGAAATCCGAAACCACAATCGCTGCATTTCTTGTCGAGAGTGAGGGCGCAGATCCGCGCACCGTTCACGTCAGCAAGAACAAGCGGCGCATTTTCGAAGCGCTGATTGACAACCCCATGTACTGCGCCAGCCCCTGCCGGTTGTCGCACTACGTCATGTTGTTGCGTGAGGAACAGGGTCTCAACATCGAGACCGAATGGTACAGCAACGACCCGAAAACCGGGCGTGAACGCTTCGGTGTGTATGTACTCAAAGATAAGGTGACGCGGATCACCGGAAACGAGGTGCGCCAATGAGCGCCCTCAATCTCCCCACCCTTCACCCTGGGTTTGTCGCACGCAATCGGCGTGATCCTGACAATCAGAATGTGCCACCACGCAGGGTATTGCAGAACTGCCCAATACTGGCGGTGCATTGGTTTGGCGTGGATCTTGGGGTGCGGTCATGAACTCTCAGGACCTGACATACAAGCTTGGCGGTGTCTGGCGTAATGGACGGGGCTCTGCACCCTGTCCTGTCTGCCAGCAGGAACGCCGCAAGGATCAAAACGCGCTTTCCGTGTCTGAATCCGGGGGCAAGTTATTGCTCTACTGTTTCAAGTCCGGCTGCGGCTTCAAGGATATCGCAGACGCTGCCAACGTCCCAGCCAGTTCTGCGCGGATCGACCCAGCGGCACAGCGTGAAGCGGATCAGAAACGCAAGGAATACGAGGAAAACAAGCTACAGCAGGCGCGCGGGATCTGGGATGCATCCCGGCCCATCGAGCGCACCAAAGCTGAGGCTTATCTAAGGGGGCGTGGTATCACTTGCCCCTTTCCTGCTTCACTGCGATTTGCGCCTGATATCTTCCACAGCCCTTCAACGTCGTGGGCCATGGCAATGGTGGCGGATGTCACAACTGGCGGCATTCACCGGACGTTCTTCGATAAGAAGGGCAACCGGCTAACCAAGTCGTCCAAGATGATGCTAGGGCCATGCTGTGGCGGCGCTGTGGTGCTGTCAGAGGCGCAGGGGCCGCTTGTGGTGTGTGAGGGCATAGAAACAGGCCTGTCGCTGCTGTCAGGGCTTCTGAGCGAGCCTGCGACGGTTTGGGCCACTCTATCCACCAGTGGAATGAAGGCACTGCGCCTGCCGGATGAACCGGAGGCGTTGATTATCGCAACAGACGGAGACCCAGCCGGACGGGAAGCGGGCGACAGCCTCGCATCTAGGGCACACGCCCTTGGCTGGAATGTATCGATGATGCCCGCACCAGACGGGCAGGATTGGAACGACGTCCTAAGAGACGGAGCAGTGACATGAACGTAGCACAAACCATACCGTATAAGGCAGAAGGCCCCCTACCATTGCTGCGGGAAATCCCCCGTGGTGCTGATTATCCAGTTAGCGCCCTTGGGCCACTCGCAGGGGCCGTAAAGGCCGTTCAACAGGCAACTCAGGCCCCAGTGGCAATCGCCGCGCAATCGGCCCTGTCAGTGGCGTCTCTGGCGGTGCAGGCCCATGCAGATGTTGAAACTCTGGCTGGTTATTCCCCAACTTCTCTATATTGCCTGACGGTTGCACAATCGGGTGAGAGAAAGAGCGGATGCGATAAGCTGGTCATGAATGGCTTGCGCGAATTCGAGCGTGACCAAACGGCCCAACACAAAGAGGATATGGCCGAATGGCAACTTGCCCAAAGGCTCTGGACTGCCAAGCGCGACAGGCTGTTAAAAGAGGCCAGCGGATCAAAGCCAGACAAGGCAGCAGCAGCCGAAGCGGATTTGAAGGCCATGGGGCCGGAACCTGCTCAACCACTATCACCGAAGCTTACGGCGTCAGAACCAACAATAGAGGGATTGGTGAAGCTCTACCTTGTCGGGCAGCCCAGCCTGGGCCTGTTTTCTGACGAGGGCGGCGGGTTTCTGGGTGGCCATGCCATGAACTCAGACAACCGCATGAAAACCGTCGCCGGGTTATCAAAGCTTTGGGATGGTGAACCTCCTGACAGGGTTCGTGCCGGTGATGGCGCTGTTAGCCTCTATGGGCGCAGGCTGGCAATGCACCTGATGGTTCAGCCGGTCGCGGCAAGGCCGCTGCTATCAGATCCAATTGCATCTGGTCAGGGGTTCTTAGCCCGGTTCCTGATAACCGAACCGCCCAGCAACATCGGTGCGCGGTTGAACCGGCCCGACGCGGATTTAGCGGGATCAGCGAAATTAGCAATGGCAGGACGCCTGAACCAACTTTTAACGCACCCAAAGCCGCTGGATGAGGATAAGTCACAAGAACTCAAGCCAAGGGCGTTACACCTGTCAGGTGGGGCAAAAGACCTGCTGTTTGAATATTACAGCGCGACTGAGCTTGCACAGGGCCGTGGCGGTGACTTCGAACACGTCAAATCGTTCGCGTCCAAGTCGGCAGAGCAAGCCGCGCGGATCGCCGGTGTCCTGACGCTGTGGCACAATCATGAAGCCGCCGAGGTGTCGCTTGATGCCATGACGGATGCCATTCGGTTAGCGCAGTTCTATCTGGGAGAAGCCAAGCGGCTGGCGGAGGCAGCAACGATAACTGAGCGGATAGAACAAGCCGAACAGTTGCGTCGGTGGATATTGGATTGCTGGCCTGAGCGGGCAGATGCCTTGGGTCGTTCATCTCAAACAATCCTACCCGGTGATGTTGTTCAGTATGGCCCTAATTCTTTCCGCGAAACACGCAAGGCCAAAGAACTGCTGAATGTACTGGTGGAACACGGTTGGCTGCATCAACTCGAAGCCGGAACTGTGGTTGATGGTGCAAACCGAAATCTAGCGTTTGGAATAGTGAGAGGTTGAGCCTATGACGTTCTTTTTCGATGCTCGAGCTGTAGCCGCTAAAATTCAAAATCAGAGGGATACCCCTGCTAAAGCTGCTAATCCCGCTAAACAGGACGCTGAAACCCGGCCCCATTTAGCGACTTTAGCGGATTTAGCAGCCCCAACCGGTGAAATTGCAGAAAATCGGGTGGCGCAGGTTGAGCCACCTGAATTACCCCACCCTGTCCAGCGACAGCCCCCAGAACGCGGCCCAGTGCCCGACAAGGTTGGCGTCGGCGGCAGGCCTGTCACATGGACGGGTAAAGTTGTCAGCCTGGACGATTGGCGGAACCTGACGGGCTGGGAACGCCACGGACCGAACGGCAGGTTGTGGAATGGGAAAACTCAGCAGTGGGAACAGGCGAAATGACCAGTGATGACAACCTCGAATACGGAAAGAAATCGGGCATGGGAAATGAGATTTCAAAAGGCGAAGATGCGCGAGAAACAGAAGTCAAATTGAAAGGGTCGGCATCGGAGGGGCACGAAGTTGTAATGTCGCGCGAAGATAGCTTGCGAAAGATTTTCTGCACAGATGACAATATCCAGGCCGAAGCGCTTCTTTCACACTGTCTAAAGGTGCTTAACAGGAACGAAGCCGGAGACAACGGTGACGCCAATGACGAGCGTGGGTTCATGCTGTCCATTGTGCGAGATGTGGAGCCCCGTGACGCCTTTGAACGAATGCTAGCGGTTCAGATGGCAGCAACCCATGTCGCTACAATCCGGTCGGCGCGGTGGCTCGCGACAAGCGACAACCTTCAGCAATGCCAGACTCATAACACGGGCTTCAACAAGTTGACCCGAACATTTGCGGCGCAGTTGGAAGCGCTTCGCAAATATCGCAATGGCGGAAAGCAAACGGTGACTGTCCAACATGTGAATGTTGAAGATGGCGGTCAGGCTATTGTCGGCAATGTCCAGACCGGGGGAGGCAAAAAATGAAACATGCCTTCAACCCCATGCACAAGGCTCACGCAGCGCCTCGTTGCACAGCTAAGTCCAAACGGACAGGCCTGCCTTGTAAAAACCCGGCAGTGAAGGGCTGGACAGTGTGCCGGATGCATGGCGCAGGCGGTGGTCACGGTCCTGGCAAGGCCAATCCGGCCTACAAGCATGGAATGCGCACCAGAGAGGCTCAGGAGATGAGGAAAGACATCAACGAGCATGTGCGTCTTGCCCGTGCGTTGGAAACGCTTGTAGGACATGAGCGTTAATAGTGAGCCTACTTCGCGGCTGGCCTACCCTCAGCTCGAGTCCAATCGCGGGGAGTGGATGGGTAGGTTTTGAAATCTGACAGATCCTCCCAGCACAGCCGTTCCTCAATTTTGTACGGAAATGCAGAATGCCGACCTGTCAACGTTATTTTCACCAACTTTCCGTACCGGTTCTGAAATTCCTCTTGCGGCTATCTCGCAAGATTCCTCGTCAATGTATGGGCCTAACTGAACTGAATGTGCGTGGCTCGCACCGTCATTGTGTACAGAAAAAACGATTAGCAGCATCCACATCGTGAACAACCTCCCAAAAAAGATTCTTACCGACTCTATTCCTCAAACGTCATGGCTTTGGTGAAAAACTCGCAGAAAACCGACTTTTCTTCGTTTGCCATGGTGGCGAAATCGCGACCGACTTCGGCATAAGTGCTAAAAAACTCGACAGCATCTTCACCTTCTCGAAAATTCTCAGCCAAAAGTTTGAATAAGAAGTCAAGATCCGGCTCATCCATGCAGTGGATTGCCGATTGAAGAAGTAGAGCGCTACCCCCTGGGCCACCGTTGTTTTTGACCGACATTTGCCCTTGCGCAGTCAGGGCAGTTGATAGAAAAAACACTGTTGCCAAAAGCGTTAGCTTTGTCATTGGAAATCCTCTACCGAACAATTGTTTGTACCATTTCGCGGCTTGGTGAGCGTAATTTCTCCACCTATCCTATTTTGATAGCAAACCAATGGCTAAAACGCAAAAAGCCCGCGAGCGCGAAGCTGATGGAATATCTTGGGGGATTTCTGCAAACTAGGCCATAATCTAAGGCCCAATGACCAACCATAATGCGGAGCCCTAAGATTACTCTAAGGTGCGACGCGCCAAACTCGTACCCCCTCATTGAAATCGCTAATCCCATCACGACGCGCCGCACCTGCTTGTTATCGGTGCAGCGTGTTTGAATTGTGTCTGAGATAAGAAAATAAGGGGTCTACGGGAATCCCCCAATTTCGGACAAGGCGCTAACGGAGTAGATTGGGTTTAACGGAACAACACTACCACTCCGGATACCCCCTCAAGCGAGAGGGGCTGGCTAAGACCCCCTCATCCAGCCCCTCACCACCTTCACTCTCAATCATTTGTGAGACGGTGGGTTCTTCCCCTACTCCCGAACCGGGAGGTTTGCGCAGTATAGCACAAAATCCCCGCCATATTCAGCCCGCTATAAATGGGGGGGTCGGCATGCTCAGCGGTCGCTACCTGGCGCGTTAGGTTTTGCATTGCTGATGCATCAGAGAACCACATTGTTACTGTGCTGTGGACCTCGAAGTCTTAGCACCAGTTGCCAGTACACAATCCATCGCAAGCTTGCAGCCAGAGAATGCCGCAACCTCTTACAGTAGGATTACATCCGCCCGCGAGGCATTCTTGAATTGCACCACAATCGTTGTGTCGCCACGTGCAGGATCTTGATGACGAGCAAGTACAAGTGGGCAATGCATCTTCTTCTTGTTCAATGGTTGTGGTGTCGCAAGCATTATCGCCCAGTCTTTGTGTGTATTTCTGGAAAACGGAGTGATCCGGGAATACTCTCTCTGCAAGCTC
Source organism: Ruegeria sp. SCSIO 43209 (assembly GCF_019904295.1). Classification (NCBI taxonomy): domain Bacteria; kingdom Pseudomonadati; phylum Pseudomonadota; class Alphaproteobacteria; order Rhodobacterales; family Roseobacteraceae; genus Ruegeria; species Ruegeria sp. SCSIO 43209. Next base: position 624,580 of record NZ_CP065359.1, on the reverse strand, counting down.
TGACATACTGTCAATTTGTGCGATTACCGCCTGGTTCCTTTCTTGGTCGTAATAGCTTTCGGGTGAAAGGATATCACTCAGTTCTCGCAGCAATTTGCATTGCGAACTATCCGATAATTCGGAAGCCCCTTCGAGTAGTCGGTCTTGCCACAGGCTGAATTGGATGGCTGCGGGCAGGCAATCGAATATCGCCTTTTGCTCGGATAAGCTAAGTGCCGATAGTCCTGCACGAAAAGAGGTGATGGGCGAAGAAGGGCTAGGCATAGTGTTCCTCCAGTCTGATACTGATACATATCACACTTGAAAAAGTTCCCCAAACGTTCCCCTAGTTTCGCTATGCTCGAACGATGTGCGGACGACTCGGCAGACCTGAAATGACATGGGCGGAACTCTATGCCCTGCAGAACTGGATCGTGAACGGCGTTCCTATCCCAACTGAGCGCGATCCAAACGCCAAAGACCTGTCAATGAGCTGGAACGTCAAGCCAACTCAGATGTTGGATTTGGCGTTCATCCATGAAGAGCGACTGATTAGCTCCACGGCCCGCTGGTGGCTTGTACCGCACTGGTTCAAGGAAGACGTGAAACAGTGGAAGCCAACCACTTTCAACGCGAAGATTGAAACAGCGCATAAGCTAGGTTCATTCCGGGTCGCCTGGAAGAGCAGCAGATGCATTATCCCGGCCAGTTTCTACTATGAATGGACAGGCCCAAAGGGGGCCAAACAGCCTTGGGTTATCAAGACAGATACCAATGACCCCTGCATGTATTTCGCAGGCCTCTACTCGGGCCTCTCGTCTGGTCTGAACACCTGCACAATTCTCACTCGCCCTGCGTTGCATCAAATCGAACACATACATGCACGGTCACCGGTAATTCTAACGAACGAGAACGTTGTGCCGTGGATGTCAGGCAAGATTGACCACGACGAAGCGCAGAACTTGGGCACGGAATGGGATGGACGTATGCGTTATCACAAGGTCGCACCGATTGGCCGCGATGATGACGGGCCGGAGTTAATCGACGTTATCGAGGCGTAATGGTCACGCGCAGCAGATCCCCGAAGAAAGCAGCAGATGAAAAATACTTCCCTATCAGGGTGCGCGTGCAGGTTCCTGAAGAAGGGTTCGGATATCGGCTTCATGAGATCCACAATTGGCTAGATGCCCATGCCGGTCGGGGACGTTGGGGCTGGAATGCGGATAGTGTGCTGTCACGCGGATCTCGGGACGCGACGGCTTTTTATCTGCTGGACGAGCAACTGATTGCACCGTTCATAGAGGCATTCGACTTGGAGCTCGCGCAAGGTGAGGCGGACCTGTGCGGCAGCGGCTCATTCAAACTCATGGCTAAAACAAATTCAGAATGGTGTTCGTAGCTTCGCTGCTCTCTACTGTTTTGTCGGCGTCTTAGCGTATTTTCCCATCGCATAAGTTAGCAAAGAAAGGATCATTGATATCCCGATCCTCGCCACCACTGAACCGGCGGTGAAAGTATCACCAGCGCCTGAAAACAGAACTGCGCCGATTATCAAAGCCCCGGCCAATCCACCATAGACCAAGGCCTGCCGCCAACTCTTGGCGAAGCATCCAGCCACAACGGCGACTAAGAGGCCACCCATTCAACTACTCCTCATGATTTTCAACAATAACTGGCCCTCTTGATCCGTGACTTGGCCTCTATGGTTTCAAGGTGTTTGTAGCGGCCACCACTGTATTTTGGGCAATCCAATGCATGACCCGCGGCGATAACTGTTGCACTCAGGTTTTCACCGTCGACAAAGCATGTGCCGATATGGCGGTCTCCGTTCATCTCGCCGGTCAGGTCGCATCGCACGGTTTGACCCCGGAGGTAGTCTATCATCCACTGCTTGCTGACCTGTCCCTCTTGGGTTTCCAGTTCGGGAGCATCGACACCTTCAAAGCGAACAGGCGTCCCTTTCTTTCCAAATAGAACAATCGTATCCGCATCTCGGACATAAATATCGGAAGACACAATGCCGTCTGAAGCGCAGCCGGTTAGCAAGGCAATCAGGCAGATAAAGCGTATCAAGACGGTTTTCCTTGCTTTGCAGTATTAGACCGACGTTCTGCTCGCTGATCCAACTTCTTGTTTACCCACCAGGTAAGCACTTTCCCAATCGAGCTTCCGATGAAAACACAAAGCGCCAAAACTAAGATGAGTTCAATCATTGGCATTCTTTCAATGGCAATCGGCGATATACAGCTACGCCGCTAATCGCGCATGAGCAAGCCATTAGCACTAAAGGAATATTCTTCCTTCTTCCCAATGATAACATGGTCATGAATGACAATGCCCATTGTGTCACAGGCATCCTTAATTCGTTCGGTCATGACAATATCGGAGTTACTGGGCGTCGGGTCGCCAGATGGATGGTTGTGGACGAGGATGAGCGAACTGGCGTTCAGTTCCAAGGCACGTTTCACAACCTCACGCGGATAGACCGGAACGTGGTCAACTGTACCCTTGGCCTGTTCTTCATCAGCAATCAGAACATTCTTGCGATCCATGTAGAGAACCCGGAATTGTTCAACCTCGCGATGCGCCATTGCGGTTCGGCAGTAGGTCACCAAGTCTTCCCACGACGACACAACATCCCGCTTCATTATCTGTGCCTGCGCCATTCTGTGCCCGAAGGCTTCGACAACGCGCAGGTGATAGAAAACCCATTCGTTAGCCCCATCCACCTTCAGAATACGATGCTTTGATGCCGCAATAACCCCGTTTAGGTCGCCGAACTCTGCAAGCAGGCGTTTTGACAAAGGTTTGACGTCGATCCTCGGGATTGCGTTGAACAACAGCAGTTCCAGTAGCTCATATTCGGGCATTGGATCGTGACCGCCTTTGAGAAAGCGTTGCCGCAGTCGCTCTCGGTGCCCCCAATAGTGAGGCCGGTTAGCGCCGTCGTCGTCCTTAATCAGGCCACCACCAGCAGCATTCTTTCGTGAAAGTCGGTCTCGGTAAACGTATGACGGCGGGTGTGCAGGTTCAGTTATGGCGTCGGGTGGTGGGCTGCGTGCGTACAGCTCATCCAATCCCTTCAATTCTTCCTCAGAAAAGCCACCTCGCCCATCATGCTTAACTAGCTTGCCGAACCTCTTCCTATCGCGGCTTATGACCTCTTTGAGATTGTCCAGTATCGCCGTTTTCTTCATGGCTACCACTCCATGCACCAATCCCTAGACCATGCTCAAAGGTTGGTTAACGAGTGGTAAAAACGTCAGATGTGGCCTGAAATGGAACCTATGTTTCAAGCACGCTGATTAAAGATAAACTCATCTACTAGCATGAACGGCTTCAGTTCGAACCGCCCGCTATCTGTCGCCCTTTTTGATTGCGATTTCCGGCGCTCAATCTCGTTCAACAGAAAAAAAACGCCAGCAGGCTTACCAACGAGGTCACGTGGAACCTCGATTGTTTTGAGCGTTGACCGTGTCTGAACGCGCTCCGTCAAAACTGCCTCCAGTACTTCGATCCTGCATTGGTTTTTGCGCAGCATCGCGTGTGAATGCTACGCAATTCCCAAAGAAAAAAGCAATGCCAAGCAGTTAGTCACCAAAACCATGCGTTAATTTTGTCGCTGTTGGGGAATTCACCCTAAGAATACCCTAAGGTTTTGACGCGGGTACGATTGCTACGACTTCGACAGGAAGCATAGCAAAACCACGCTCATTGCGTTTCAGCAGAACAACGAAACCGTGTTGCTCCATGAACTCGTTGAAGCGGACTTCTTGGCCTTTTGAAAGCCCCTCGGTCGTACCGGATTTCGTACAACAGTGACATATCGCAATGCCCCATTGATTCCGTCCGTACCAAGGGGCGTCATCTTGTATCGGGCAATCGCATAGGTGGCATCTGGTATAGTCGGCCATTGGTTTTCTCCTCAGAATTGGACCGGCTCACCAATAAATCCGATTGGCTTCCCGCCAAATGCACCGCGTCTTTTATATTCCGCAATGACGGAACGCCAGCACCGAGAATGAGCGATAATATCGCAGGGATACGGTGGTGCTATATTACCTCATACCCCCTATATGTTCCCGTATAGTTCTTGTTTTGATCCATGAATTGTAGTACTTTTTTCTTGACATTAACGGACGGGAAAAGGCGATGCTAAGCCCAGAACTCAGCGGGATACTTGCCGCAAGCATACAGAGGGCAAACGAGGAACGAGAGGTCTATCGTTGGCTGCACAGCGACCGCTCAAAACCACTGACGCCCGAACTGAAAGCTCGTCTGGTGAAAATGGCGGCTGAGCAATTCGGTGATGAACTTGCGGCCAAAGCCATGGACGAAATAGCAACCCAACATATGCCAAAGGTGATGCAATGAGCAGGTTAGACCACTCGATTATTTTAGCGAGCCGACAGCCTAATATCGTCAATGCATTTGCGCAGGGACAGCAAGCCCGAGCCAGAGCAGATGAATACGACAGACGTAACGCACTGAGCCGCGTATTTCAGACGCAGGGGCAGAACATCCTTGCGGGTGATCCTGAGGCGCTTGGAGCCGTTGCCCAATACGATCCGGGTTTGGCCGTGGATATTCAGGGCAAACATCAAGTTCAGACGCAGCGCGCCCAAAAGATGGACTATGACAGGCGTGAAATGGAAATGGTCCTTCATGAGCGCATGGCGAAAATGGAGGCCGCTGAAGTTGAGCGTGAGCTTGCAGGCCTTCGTCAGGGCGTTGCTCAAGCCACCTTCCTTTTCGAGCAGGGCGACTTGAATGGTGTAAACCAGATCCTGCAACGCGCAGAACATCCGCCCCTTCAATCCCTGCAAGAGTTCCCAGAGGTTGTTGCTAAGTTTGGTGATGCTGAGGCGATTATTGCTGAATTCCTGAAACCACCAGAGCAGAACTTTGACAACTTCCGCGTTGTGGGCGGCAAGCTATACGACCTGTCCACTGAGGGCGGTCCTTCTGTTGTCGGAGAGGGTCACGGGCAAGGCTTCAACGTCACCACACCAGACGGCACGACTGTCTCTTACGGCGGCAGTCAACAGGGGCCAGGATTTGGCACGAAGGCCACCAACGAGATTGAGGGCCGCATTCTGGATTCGGGTGCAATGCTTGGACGCCTGAATGACACCAAGGCCTTGTTCAAACCTGAATATCTAGAACTGGCCACGCGCATAGGTGCGAAGTGGGGCCAGTTGATGGACAAGATGGGTAGCGCCACGCCAGAACAACAGGAGCTTGTCGCCAACTTCGCCCAGTTCAAAACCGAGGCTTTCAACAACCTCAATACCAGCTTGAAAGAGCTTTCGGGTGCTGCGGTGACTCCGCAAGAAGCTGAGCGTTTGCTTGAGCAGCTTCCCAGCGTCGGAACAGGTGTTTTCGACGGCGATAGCCCTACCGAATTCCAAGCCAAGCTTGAGCAATCCATTCTACAGCAACAGCGGGCCGTAGCGCGGTACAATCTCTGGCTGGCAACTGGCCGTCAGGGCAAGCCTTGGGAGATGGGCTCACTGGATGACGTGGACAAGATGATAAACGCCCGAGGTGCGCAGATTGAGAAACAACTCAAGGCCAACGGCATTTCTGACCCAAAGGTCTTGCAGCGTCAGGTATCCATGCAGCTTCGCAAAGAGGTGGGTTTCTAATGGCTGGATATGATTACGCATCCGAGATTTTCGGAACCACGAAAACCGCTGTTAAGCCGCCCTTGAAGGATTACGCCAGCGAGATTTTCGGCATCAGTCCGAAGCCTGAATCGGAAGGCGTTCAGCGCAATGCAGACGGCACCTACGGCACGCCGCCAGAGGGTATGATTTACAACCCAGATACGGGGCAAATGACATCCCGTGACCTGCTGACGGAACATCACCGTCAGACAGGTTCTCAGGGCGGCGCAGCACTGCGTATGGCCCCGCATGGGACAACTCTGGGCCTGTCAGATGAAGCCGTTGCTCTTGGGTCTATGGTGCGCGGTAAGGACGCCGCAAACTTCGCACTGGAAAACGAGCGGGCTAAGATTGACGCCAATCGCAGCGAATATCCTGTCACGTCTATCGCTTCAGAGGTTGCGGGCGGGCTTGCTGTGCCTGCAACCATTCTCAGCAATTCGGGCAAAGCGACCAGCTTTGGGCAGGCCGTTAAGCAGGGTGCGAAGGCAGGGGCCGGAACCGGCGCAATATACGGACTTGGGGAAGGTGAAGGCGAAGGGAGACTGCGTAGTGCTGGCTTCGGCCTTATCGGAGGTGCTGCCGGTGGCGCTGCATCCGTGCCGGTTGCAAAAGTTGCTGGCTGGGCAGCGAAAAAGATTGGCGCACCTGTCGCCCGATTACTTCGGGACCGCCGCTACTACACCGAGGAAGGTGGCATTTCCCCGGCTGGCCGTGATGCTTTGAAACAGCTTGGCTATGACGCTGACGAAATCAGCGATGCATTCGCCCGTGAGTTTTCCAAGGGCATTGACGATGGCGTTGATCCAACCCTAGCTGCCCGTGCGGCTGAAATGGAAGAATTCGGCATACCAGCCTTCAAGCACAACGTCACTGGCGATGTGAACGACTTTGCTGACTTCGAACGCGCCCGCCGTGGTGTTGGCCCTGATGCTGTCGTCTCCAAAGCTCAACGATTGGGTGACGGACAAGAGCTATCAGCCCGCAGAGCCGTTGACGGTGTGGCTAAAGAATTGAGCGACGGAATACCCGCCGACCAGTTGGACGCTGCACAAGCCGTCACTTCGCGCCTTCAAACCATGAGCGAAGCCGAGAAGGCCGCTGCACAGGCGATGTACAAGGCCGCAGATGATGCCGGGGTGTCTGTGCCTGGAAACGTGGCTAAGGGCGTCGTACAGCGCGTACAGAGCCGTGTAGCGGCGGAAGAAATCGACCTCACCAGTGATATCTACTCAAACGCCCGTGCCTACATGTCACGGCTGCAGAAACGCGGTGAGGGAGATGGCGGTGTATCGCTGCGACTGATTGAGACATTCCGTAAGGATTTGAACCAATCCCTGTCCAGAGCCAAGCCCGAGGACAAACGCGCTCTGTCCATCATCAAGAACGAATACGACTCCTGGGTTGATGATGTAGTTACGGCCAAACTCTTTGACGGCGACGAGGCTGGGTTCGGGGATCTGAAGGAAGCCCGCAGGCTGTTTGCACAGTATTCAGCAAAGTATCGCGGCAAGGATGCTGGCTCGCGGTTCCTGCAGGACATGATTGACGCAGATGCCAGCCCGGATCAGGTCATGCGCTGGATGTTCGGTGCGTCTAAACTGGGAAGCGGCAAGATGAACGCCCCGCTGGCGGCAAAGCTTAAGCACACACTGGGAAAGAGCTCGGATGAGTGGAATCTTGTCCGACAGGCGGCATTCCGTCAGTTAACCCAGAAATCCGGTACAGAAACTCCTGGTGCAACCGGGCCGATCCCATGGGGTCCGCAAAAGGTGTCGGAGAACATCCGCGCCTTCTTCAATAGCCCTCAGACAAAGCCCCTGGCTAACGTGTTGTTCACTCCGAAAGAACGCGGCCAGATGATCCGGTTATCAACTGCCTTGAACCGCATGGTCCCGCCTAAGGGTGCTGTGAATCACTCAGGCACGGGGTACGAGAACGCCCGAGTGGCAAAGAAGATGTGGGAAGGCGCGCTAATTCTTATTGGTTACAAGGCCGGTGGTCCTGCTGGTGCTGTTGCTGGCCGTGCCGCAGCCAAGGGTACTGAGAAAGGCGCAGGTTGGCTTCAGGCAGGCAAGATTGGTCAGAAAGTCAGAGGGCAGAAACCAATCGGACCTGTTGCAACTGGTGCGATACCGGGGGCTTCGGCTGGTATGTTCGTAGAAGACATTACTATGGGATTACTATTCCCAGGCCACCAAGAATGAGCGTCCCTCCAATCAGCACAGTAGCAGCGCCGATGAGAACGGCCATGTTTCCCTCCTCTCGCTGCCAATGTGCAACGGCACTCTTGGCACAGAACACCACGCAGTAGGCAATCAATATGCCTGCTGCCACTTCCAGAGCTAACGGGGGATCGGCTGGGTTCATGGCAACAATCTAATCACCCCGGCACACAACGTCCATACAGGAGGCACGGCAGTGGCAGGTTTGAGTTTTGCGAGGCCCTAAAGACAGGAGTTTCGGGACCAATACCCGCCCGCCCGCGCGCCATGGAGTTAAATACGATTACCCAGCAATATCAAAGGCAGTTCCCGGATAAGGTACACACGCATGACCGACCGCGATAATTCAACAATCTGGATCGAAGAGTTGAACCCACCCCATGTGCGGCTCAGCTTCACGCACTACCCGTGGCAGAATGCGCACCGGATCACACAGCGCGCCCAAAAGCTGGCGCAGAACTATTCCAAGGGCTGGCACTGCGCATACTGTGGCAACCTCATGCCGGAATGGAAACGGGTGGACGCCAGGTATTGCAAAGAAGGCTGTCGCAAGATGGCCGCACGGAAGCGAAGGTCTAAACCGATTTAGTTCAATACCATGCCGCGAATAATTGCAGCGACACTATCAGTACTAATGCCGTTGCCAGAGCTTTTATAAATAGCTTCTCAAGGGGTGATGGCTCGCGTCCTGGTAGCTCTCCAATGCTTTCTATCTCTTCCATCGCATCGTCCGATATTTCATGTCCATACAACGTGAAGGCGGCATGATATATTTTTTGTGCCGCTATAGTTAATCCGAATATAGCCAAAGAGCTTGCAAGCGAAAGAAAGATGCCGTTTCCAGAAGCCGCAACTAGCAAAAAAAATGACAATAATGAAATCACTATGAATTGCGTGATCGAAAACACAACTGCAGTTGTCATATCGGTTGAAACTAAGAAGAGGCTGAAATGGTAGATTGCGAATGCAATCAATACTAACCACCACACGGATACCGGTGTCAGAAAAAGGTACGAAAACGCCGTATAAAACGCCCATACCAAAAGCACTAGCTCCAGTAAGGCCAAGAGCGATTGATGCCTTGGATTGCCAACAAAGCTCAATCGGAGCAAGGCGCTAGCGCAGATGGACGCAAGGGCCAAATCGAAAGTTAAGAATGCGATGTAGCCATTCAATGTCATTGGTCGCAGTTCCCGACACAGGCCGCTCTCCGGCGCTAAGAGCGCTATCCCTGCAACGCTGGCTCTGGCGTGATTAGTTGTTCATATCGCTCAACGGCTGCCAGATACTCCACGAGTTGCTTGCCTTCCTCGGTATCTGGTTCTGATCCCCACAGGTACTCAATTTCGCGTAGGGCGGCACGGTATTCAGTCGGGGTGCGTACAGTGGTCATGGAAACACCTCAAAGCTTAAATCAATACGATGTGCTTACCTTAAAGCGTGTGATTCTGATAGGCGGCAGTTTTGGTCTAAACACGCGTCGGCTCAATGCTTCATGACCTGTCGGGCTGGCTAGCATACCATGGCGATGCAATGGATTAACGCACATTAAGCAAAGTTAACTTTGGCTTTTTCAAACCATAACGCGACTTCATTAATAACACTTCCCGAGTTCTTTAAGTTAATGGAGTGCGGCAATGTTTGACTTTAGTGACGTCACTTTCGACGTGGACAGTTCATATGTGATTGAAGCTGGATCGCAGGATTATGAGAATAATTCCAATGATTTGGGTTTGAACTTGGATTCCAATGATTTGGATGTTGGATTTGAAGAATGGGCAGACTCGTTGGATCATTCACCAAATGCAGAATGGACGTCTGAATTTCTAGGCGAATTCGCGGACCTGCAAAAGTTGCGCGACATGCAAGAACTGATGGAGAGTGGCACGCTTAGCCTTACGGCTGAAGAACTGAACCAACATAATCAATTGTTGCAAGTGCTAATGACGACTTACGGGAACACTATAGCTGAATTGTTGCGAGCGACTGCATATAGCATTACTCGCTAGTGTTCTGGCCCTGCACCGGCTGCGCCCGGTGCGGGGGGCCTTTTATACCAATCTTCGCCCTCCGGCGAACTTCACAGAGCAGCCCTATTCGCATAGGATGTTCATATGCCTGAACTTCGACTTTTGACGCGGGAGACACTCCGTCCCATCGCGGCGCTGAGCGTACGCGACGACCAAACGACATTCGTTGCGCCGAACCTCATGACAATGGCCCAATCGTTGTTCGAACCTGGCTCCGAGATTTACGGCATTTGGGAAGATGAAACTCCTGTCGGACTACTAGCAGTCGTGGACATGTCGCACCCCGACGCGGATCTGGATGAAGGTGACGACCCGGATAGGGTGTATATCTGGCGACTCATGGTTGACCAAGCCTATCAGGGGAATGGTTTTGGACGTTCTGCATTGGATTTTGCAAAGGCTCTTGCTCAGGAAAAGGGTCGTGCAAATCTGGTCATAAGCGTGGTCGATGAACCTGGGGGTGCACTGCCGCTCTATGAGCGGTTTGGATTTAGTCGGACAGGTAGGATTGTCGAAGGCGAGGTCGAGTTGGTCATGGCATTAAGCTGAAGAACCGCACTGTTTGACAACATAGTCGAACCACCGGTTGCTGATACCAACCAGGGTCTGAGCACCGTGACCTTTTGCTGAAAGAGATTGAGTTTCGAAGTTCCACTTGAATCAGTGTATAATACTCAAATTCTTTTTTGATTAGTTATTGGAGATTCAAATGTTGCGGTTAATTGCACTGGTATCTTTTCTTTCTGCCACTCCCGTCTTTGCCCAGGACTTCAAGGTAGGCACACTGAACACAGAATCTGCGTCGGATACGCAACCCTTCATTGTCAGCCGAACCATACGCAATATTGGTAAGGTCGATATTTGGGCGCTACAGGAAGTAGCGGGCCTAACAGCAGTCGAGGAATACACAGTAGCGGCTGGCGCGGTTGGTCGGAGAAGCAGCTATCGCGCAATAGTTAGCGAGAGTGGCACTATTACTCAGCAGCACCGCCGAGACGACCAACTCGCCATCGTGTACAACTCATCCCGGTTTAGGCAGGTCGAAAACGTCGAGCTTCACGGCATTCGATCCAAGCCCGGCGCGGTTGGTGGCAGATTGGGTGAGCCTGACTGGAACCTGCGCGGCGCATTGTTCATTCGTCTGCAAGACAAAGATACCGGTGTTGAATTCTATGTCGGAAATGTTCACCTGAAGTGCTGCGGAGAAGGTAAAGATACCCGAGCCCATCAAGCCGAAATCATCAAGTCATGGATAGAAAGGTCTGATGTTCAGGTCATCTTGACAGGTGATTTCAACATTCCAGTCGAGCCTTCCAGCGCGGATGGCAACCAAGGCTCGGATGCCTTCAAAACTCTCGAAAGCGTAGTGAAGTGGGAGCGCCCACAGAACCCGATAAAGACCCAGTGCAGTGATGATTTCAACTCCATGCTGGATCTCTTCTTTTTGAAAGGAGGCCCTAACATCGACACGATAGACGTTACCATTCACGAGACTGATAGCGCTTTCTGCGATGCAGAGATGGTTGGCGGCCCCGACCATCGCCCGGTAGTCGCGAACTTCTCAATTCAGCCCTAAGTTATTTCAACGAGAAATAGGGACGTGCCCGCTTCGACTGCTTACAAAGGTATAAAGGAGTGGCAGTTTCAGAGCTCAATCTACCACATGAACTTCTAAATCTACCTTAAGGTGCCCAATGCGTTGGTTTGTTGAACATCCATATATGACTTTTTTCCTAGCTTTAGCAGGATTGGCGATTGGCGTCCTTTCATTGGTGGAACCAAAGTATGCGCTGGTTACTAGTGGCGAAGTATGTGGGTTTAACGAAAAAACAGTTTCTTACCGCGAACACGAGTTCAAACTATGCGCAGATCCAAGTCACGGTGTATCAAGCTATCAGCATTCGGAAACGGTACGCGGTTCGAGTGGTTGGCGAGATGGAGGGTACAATCAGTTGGCCTGGTGCAATGATGTAAAGCGACGCAAAGAACAAGCCGTTGGTGAGTCAATCATTTGGGGGCAAGAAACAAGAAGCGAGGATAGCAAAAAGGACTTTCTGGGACACGTCGAATACAACTATCATTGCTCAATCCCGGCAAAATGGGGTCCGGTGTATGTTGCGAAAAGATCCGCCGCGTGTGGTAGTGAGCCATACTCCGAGAGGATAGAAAGTGAACCTAAGACCTGTATTGATGAGACAACCCGCATTGGTTGGAAATGGTCTTGGCAATAGTTTCGAGCCGTTCAGATTAGTCGACAGCTAGTTTAGCCAGCCCATTCATTAAGTGCTAGGCTGCCAAATCCGCGCTAGCTCCGTTGGCGATGTCGCCCTCCGTAATTTGTTAGTTACAGGCTGATTGCCCTGCATACATCCCGACGCCTGCGCCCGCTGCTGTCGCCAGGGTCTTGCCTGTTCCGCCACCGAACCGATTTCCAACCACTCCTCCTAGGGCAGTGCCACCTAGGATAGAAACGTATCAGCGCCTGTAGCCAAATTGTCATGAAACCTCGGTAATCCTGCTCTCAGATTCGAAATTTGGAGCCCGCTATGCTTGAGGTCATCGCATACCACATCGTTTCCTTTGTCGTAGGGTTCTTAATCGGATTGCCTGTTGGAAACGCTGCTTTGCGGTATTTTGAACGTAATGAAGAACGTGAGGTTGGTGGCTAAGCCGCCCTCGTGTTTTCTGTGGTGCGTGGTTTCATCTCTTTGCCGTAGAAAGAGGATCTCGTGTTTTGAGCTTCTCGGCCCAGATGTCAGCATGTTCCTGCAAAAGCACCGAGCGCGTATCGTAAAGCGCCATGAGTTGACTACCCGCCCACATTGCCATGCTCTTTTCCTGGTCGTTGGCAGCCAGCTCGTATGCATGGACAACGACTGATTGGGCGGTTGCGGGAATAAACTTCATTTGGAACTCACCTTGTTACTGATCCACTGTACTCAATCAACTTAGTGGTTCAATCACAGTGAATTTTGTCACTCAGGAGACGTTATAGCGGCAATACCTTAAATTACGCCTTCGACGTTTAGCAGGTTTAGCGAATTTAGCAGGGGTTCCTGACCAGTCGCTGCCCACCTACAGACTTTGCTTCAATTCTGCTCTCACGCGCCCAGCGGTTTACCGTGGACTCACTTCGGCCTACTAGCTTGGCGCATTCCTGAACAGTTATCCAATCTTGGCGCTTTGGTTTGAGCACTACATTCAGCGCAGCCGCGATGCGATTCAGTTGACGCTCTAGTTTTTCAATTCTCGCCTTGTCGATGACGACATAGACCACTTCTCGTTCCGGCATAAGGCTAAACTCCGCGCTACCCAGTGATGCAATCCTTGCGAATGTCACCCAGCCCAACTTGGAAATCCAAAATAGAAGCAACTGGTTACTGGCACTCCGCTAAGACTTGAGGCAATGATGCCGTCATGAAACTGTCCCGAACATTAGAGATGATGCCCAATTTGGTTGGTCGCAACGTGGTTCCGCAGGGAGTTATTGATGAAGGCCGGATCTTTGCATTGGGTACCTTCAGTCGGACCAATTTGGACCATGAGCGCGTGGTAGATGTATTGGAGGGGCTCAAGGATCACGTGTTCCAGCCATTCGGGGTGCACCCCTGGGCCTTTGTGCTGGACTACTCCACCTTTGAGACGGATGGGGAAACGAAGCCGCTGACCATTTTGGAGGTAGTTAGGCCGCATGTTGACGGCAGAATTTTGGTCAATCAGTACATGGTGATGCCCAGGCGTGTTCATTTCATGTCCCAATTAGTGTTCCAACACACCGAAACCGGCACTCGCATTGTAATTGCCAAGTCTGCTATGCGCGATGACGACACTGAAGAACTTGCAGCGATGTCCAATTACCCACTCGCTGTCGCAATCCTAAATACGCGGGGGTGCCGAATTGATTTGAAGCGTGCGCCAAGCATCAAGAACGAAAGGCGTATAAGGGCCGGGAAAACTCCGATACCTGCACACTACAATACTGACGCAGGCGAGTATCTAACCGCGCTCAATTCCCCCAAAGAAAGCGTGGATCGCGGCGGCGCACGCGCCAGCCCGAGGCCTCACCTGAGACGCGCCCACGAGCGAGTTCAATCTGATGGCAAGCGCTCAATAATACCACCGGCGCTAGTTAACGTGCGTACCGAGGGTGATATTGCCTTTGTGGAGCGGCGAAAGGCGTATAAGCGGCTTTCATGACTGAGGCAGCCGAACACTGGAGGTAGACAAGCGTGACTAAGCTCTTAACCATCGAGCAAGCCGCCGAACTTCTTAACGTACCAAAAGGCTCTCTACGCACTGCCGCCGAAGAACACGGGTTCTTGGTCCGCATTGGCAGAGTAATTCGTTTGGATGAAAGCCAACTCGGGGAGTTGGTTGAAAGATGTAAGGAGCCGCCGAAAACGCGTATGGTGGATTTCAGAGACTTACGCGGTTATCCGAGCGAGGCCGAAATGCTGGCATCGGCAAGCAGAGCGGCACAGGCTCTTAAGGAACTTGGGAAGGGCGAGCGTAGGCAACAGCGGAAGAATGGCCACTTATCAAATTGATAAAAGTACAGCTTAGAAGAGCAAAGGCCCCGCCGAAGCGGGGCCGTATTCAGCACTGGCCGGAGACTTGCTTTCGTCCTGATGGCCAGTGGCCCTTGGTAGGGTCTTAATGCGGATGCTTTGCAGCAGTGCCGCCACAGTTTGCGATTTACGCCAGAGCCCGCGCGACTGCCTCGGGTTCTTTCTCAATCACCTTAAGAAGCACCTCTGCTGGCCCGCTTACAGAGCGCTCACCTTGCTCCCACTTCCGGTAACCGGATACTGACATTCCCATAAGGGGGGCCATTTCTTTTTGTGTCAGCTTAGCTTTTGCGCGGACAGCTTTCGGGTCGGCAGGCTCATGAACGACGCCAGGGCCTTCACCCTTAACATGGGCAAGGGCTTCACTCATTGCTTGAATCAGGTCGTCACCAAACTGTGTCATGCTTTGTTCCTTGCTTCTTTCTTGATTGCTCTCGCCAATGCAGCCAGAGCCTTCTTTTGTTCCTGCGTTAGGTCAGTCTGCACGTTCTTCGCATAGATAGCCAAAGCATATATTGGTATGGTTTCGTCTAGGTAATAGTAAACTACCCGTGCGCCACCACGCTTTCCTCTACCCAGAAGGGCAACTCTAACCTTTCTAATTCCACCCGTGCCAGGAATCACATCCCCGCATTCAGGATCGGCAGCCAATAAGTCTATGATTTCCTTCTTTTGCGCCTCAGTTACGATAGATTCTGCCTGAGCAGTGAAGAAGGGAAGTTCTGTTACTGTCTGCATTTTTGTTATATAGCCCAATGGGGCACCCTTGCAACCCCAATGGGGTACTTTCTGAAATCACTTTGTTTAAACTGATAAATGAACACTGGGCCACGGATAGCCTGCCCTATCAATATTGTCGATGCGCGCGAGGGCAACGGCGTGGCCAGCTTCATGAATGGTTGTTCGGTATATTTCGTCAGTCACTGCCATCTGTGGATTCCGTTTCGTATCCGCGCAAAACATCACTCATTGCTGCCCGTCCAGCCTCTGTTTCCGCAATACGCCTGACACGCTCATACATCGCGCGCTTAACCAATACTTGCAGCGCTGCTTGCTGGTCATAACAGGCCAGTCGTTCAATATCATTATCAAGATTCATACAGTCGCAAAGTTTGCTTATGAGCTTGTCCGAGAACGCCCAATCGCACGGATCGGGTTCTGGTTGGGCATTCAGATGACCGGTAGTATGCAGCAGTGCCGCAATGGTAGGTAAGGCAGTTGCTTTCATGGCTGGTCACCTTTTTTGACCAGTACAACACCAGTACCGTCAGCCGTGTCTCCATTGTCGATGAATTGGATGCCTTCGGCCTCTAAGGCCTTTCGTACCGCCTCTGCATTGTTGTGCTGCATTCCCCCCTTTTCCGTTTCGAATCTGTTGATGGTCATGAACGACACGCCAGCTTTTTCGGCTAACTCCCGAACCGAAATTCTTAGTGCGCTACGTGCCATTCTGACTTGCTCTGGCCTCATTCTGTATACTCCATATAAACTACTTTATACAGCATATTGACTTTGTGTTTACACTGTATCTATACTTAATACACAGTAAACAAAACGGCAAGGTAAGGAAATTCACCATGTACGACCGTCAGAACATCATGAACCGCGCTTGGGCCATCATGGGCAACCGCCCGTTTCATCGCGTGTTCTGGCGGCAATCACTGTGGCAGGCATGGGGTGAGGCAAAGGAAGCTGTGCGCCGTGCCAGCATGACCGAGGCGGACCACATCCGCGAAGCGATTAGCATGCTGGAAAACAAGGACACATGGACAGAGGCGGACTACCGCCAACATGACGAATTGGTTCTGGCTCTGCGTACCGCGCAGGACCATGAAGCCAAGGCAGACGACTACGCAGAAAAGCGCGACCTGATTGCCAGCGCAAAAGGCCGGTTCGTTTCCGTCACCTTCACTAAGCAGGACGGCACACAGCGCACCATGCGCGTACAGCCCGCCACCCTGCGCCGGCACATCAAGGGCGATGCAGCGTCGAAAGCGGCCCGCAAGGCCATTGAGACGCGCGCACATCGCCACCCGCACCTGTTGGCTGTCTGGGATACTGAGGCACAGGCCCCGCGTTCTGTAAACCTCGCAACCGTCTCCCGGATCGCTGCTGACGGCCACATTCACCACTTCACGCAATGAGAGGGACCACATGACCCGCGATGAAATGCAATCCGAAGCGCTGACCATCAAGTGCTTGCTTAACGCAGCAATGGCCATGCGCAACGCACCCGATCCGAACGACGAGACAATATTGCTCATTGAGATGGCCCATCAGCGCGCCGCCAAACTCAATACTGCTCTGGACGCCATTAACGACTGATCCACACGAAAGGAGATACCAACATGATTAACCGCCGCACAGTAGTCCAATCTGCGCCCCTTGCTGCACTCGCTATCGGGGGCGCAGTGCAGGTAGAGACCAAAGACCCCCACTCCGCGTGGGCCGCTGAACACAAGGCCATTCTTGCACACTTGTTTGCACCTGATGCCCCGGATCTTGAGTCCGATAACCCGGACTGGGTTCGCGCCAAGGAAATTGAGGACAAGCTTTGTCAGACGCCCGCGACGACACCCGAGGGTGCAGTGGCACAGTTGGAATTTGCCATGAGCGATGAAGCCAACTTTGAACTGGTTGGCGGCGTTGCTGGGGATCTGGACGGCCAAATCCTGCGCAACGTTCTTGCCACCCTGAAATCCCTGACTTGAGAGGTGCACATGACTATCCATCGTAGAACTATGCTGAAATCGAGCCTGCCCATGTTAGCTGGAACAATCGCAACTGGCGCTGTTGCCAGCAACCTGCTGGACAGCAATTCTGCCACCCCAATTCAGCGCCTGTACCCCGCGTGGGCTGACATCGGAAACCGTTACGGTAACGCCATTGATGAAAACCATGCTGTTGAAAAGCGCTTGATGGCTGAAAACCATCCAGACCGCTACGGGCTGATAGAAGACCACTACAAGAAATGCGTAGACCCTTTGTGCGTCGAGTTCATGGCGCTTGAAGACAAGATAATGGAAATACCATCGCAGGATTTCAAAGACCTTGCCATCAAGGGCCGCATATCAGCCCGCTCCGATGGGGTCATCGATGACAATCACCACCGGCTCATACGGGCCGACTCGGATAGGCTGCTAGGCTTCGTGAATATCTAGGCTGTGCCGCCACCCACCTCCACCGCAGGAAGCCGCCCATTGAACCGGGCGGTTTCTTTGTTGCCAATGTCCGCGCGGAGCCCCTAGCGCACCTTTCCCCGCCGACGACCTTCATCTGCCAAAATGTTGACGACTAACAATAGCGCTACAAATGCTGCGCAGGCCAATAAACCGAGAACCTTGCTCCATGTGAAGAGAAAGACTGAGACAAGCATCGTGAGCATTGCAGCCGTGAAGACAATCAATGAACTGATTACAAGTCTTAAGGTGGTTTTTGTGGCAAATTCCCAAATCCGTGAGTTTTCGATGCTGAGACGAACCTGACGATATCGGTGCAACAAAAGCTTCATCATATGACTGTGATACCCCTGCGACAGTTATTCAATAGCAGCCCGGTTGTGATTTTCTACGCGCGTCGACGTTTCGCGGGATCCGTAAAGGCTATCCATACTATGGAGGCCCCTCCAATCAACAACTGCAGAACCTGAAAAAACGTGAAATTATGCCAACCATTTCTTAAAGGCAGGAATGGGCAAGAGGCGCGGAATCACAACCTGTTCAAAATCAGCGGTTATCAATGAAAATTCGGGGGATAAATCAGGGGATACAGAGCAGTCGTTTCTGGAAATCTTTATTTATCAAAATTTTAAGTGATTGAGTGGTGCCCCCACACGGACTCGAACCGCGGACCTACTGATTACAAATCAGTTGCTCTACCAGCTGAGCTATAGGGGCACTGGGTGTCGATTAATATCTCGGAACAGGGACTGCAAGCCCGAAATTTCGGGTCATCTTAACTTTGTGCTGGTTTGCCTTAGGATAACAGTAATAACAGGCCTCATCCGAATTTGACTGCACCGGGGACAGGTTGTAACCCAAGCGGCGATCCCGACCGAGGTAAGGACAATTCCGATATGCAGATGGTCATCCAAGCCGGAGCGCACTTTACCGACCATGATCACCTGCTCAATCTGCTGCAGGCGAATGCGGATCTGGTTGCGGGAAATCATACTGCCTTTTGGGGGCTTCGTCCGTTCAGAAAGATCTTTCGACCTGCGCTGAAACCCTCTGCCGACCGGCCATCACATCAGGATACACTGGCGCGATTTCATAAACTGTTCCCCAATGGGCAGCAGGTTGACCGGGCGATCTTGTCGAGCGCGCTTTACCTGGGGGAACGGCCTTCCATCATCATGGATGGGCAATTTTACGCGAATGCCGGTCAAAGGTTGGCCTATCTGGATAATCTGTTCAGCGATTCGACGGTTGAGCTATTCGTGGGGCTACGTAATCCCGGCAGCTTTATTCCCAAGGTGCTGATGCTGCTGTCGGCGCCTGAGCGCGAGCATATCATTGCCACCACCGATCTGAGTTGCCTGAGTTGGCTCGCCATGATCGAAGACATTCGCGACCTAGCGCCAGATGTCAAAATCACTTTGTGGAGCAACGAGGATTCGCCGCTGATCTGCGGCGACATCGCGCGCGCGCTAGTGGGGCTACCCGAGGACACGCCGCTGGAACAGGAATACGCGCTGCTGTCCTCACTTGTCTCAGACATGGGCAAACAGGAGATTCAGAGCTTGTTAGAGCATCAAGCGGCCCCCAATGATCCCGTGCTCAGGGGCAGGCTGGCGCAGGTGTTTCAGCAGCATGCGCTGACGGATGAAATCGAAGAAGAGGTGGAGCTGCCTGGCTGGAACGAAGATATCGTTACCGCCTTTACCGAGCTTTATGAGCAGGATCTGGCACGGCTGCAGGCCATGCCAGATATACGTTTTCTGAACCCGTAACCGGCTGGCGCTACATGCCCAGCGCTTCCTTGTACATTTCCAGCACCGCCTCTTCCTCGGCGATGTCGTCCTTGTCGCGCTTGCGCAGGGCGACGACCTTGCGCATGACCTTGGTGTCGTAGCCGCGGGCCTTGGCCTCGGCCATGACCTCTTTCTGCTGGTCGGCGATATCTTTCTTTTCGGCCTCAAGACGCTCGAACCGTTCGACGAACTGGCGCAGCTCGCCTGCGGTCACTCGGTAGTTGGCTGCGGCCTGATCTTCGGTGATGTCTTCCATCTGCGTCTCTCCCAAGGGCTGAAAATAAGGTGCCGGATACATCGGCACCGACCCGACCGCAAGCGTGCATTCTGCACGGCGGGCTTGTCTGACCTGCGCCGATCCGATAAGCGCGGTCACGGATTCAAAGGGTGAGCGTAAACAACCATGTTCGACATTATCGTCTGGGGCGGGGCCGCCCTGTCTGTGGCCGGGCTGGTCGGTCTGGTCTGGTGCATCCTGCAAGTGATGAAAGCGCGCAAAGCCAACCTGACGGATGACGAGTTGCGCGCTGCAGTTCAGGGTGTTCTGCCTTGGAATCTGGCGTCGCTTTTCCTGTCGGTACTTGGGCTGATGATGGTTATCCTGGGCATTTCGCTGGGATAACCAGATCGATCAGATCGGCATATTGTCGAACCGCGCTTCAAGCACGTCTTCGCATAGCGCAGCATCCAGCCGACGCAAGCGCGATGGGATATGAACCCCCTGCGCGCGCATTTTATCCAGAACCATGCTGACATGTGGCTGAAGCTCTAGCCGGGTCTCAAGACACGCACCATTCAGCTTTTGTTCAAGCCGTTCCGCTTCGGTAAAAAGATCCTGAGCAGTCATTTCCTTCCTCCCATATGGTGCCAATGTGCCTGATATAGGTAACGAGTTTAAGACGAGCACGAGACCGGAACAAAACATCGCGAATTCTTGCCTAGTCAGGCAAAAAACCGTCAATATGTCCATGGTCGCCTAAAGCATACGCTCAAATTGCGGAGATTGCTTTGACAGACATCAACTCGTGATTAGGGGCTTTAAACATATTCCACTATTGTTATATGTATGCAAGCTGAACGGAGGAACCCATGACGCCAAGTGTGAAAGCTTTTTTCGACCCGCAGACCTTCACCGTCTCTTACGTTGTGCAGGAACCTCAGGGGCAGGCCTGCGCCATCATCGACAGTGTATTGGATTTCGATCACGCCTCGGGGCGGACCGACACCAGCTCGGCCGACCAGATTGTCGACTATGTGACGGCACAGGGACTGAAGGTGGAGTGGATTCTGGAAAGCCATGTCCATGCCGACCACCTGTCAGCAGCCCCTTACCTACAGGAAAAGCTGGGTGGTCAGATCGGGATTGGCGAGAATATCGTGGTCGTTCAGGACACGTTCGGCAAGGTCTTCAACGAAGGCACCGAGTTTCAGCGTGATGGCAGCCAGTTCGATGCACTGTTTGCCGAAGGGTCCAGCTTTCACATCGGCCAGATGCGCGGGGACGTTTTGCACACGCCAGGCCATACGCCAGCCTGCATGACCTATGTGATCGGCGATGCGGCCTTTGTGGGCGATACGCTGTTCATGCCAGATTTCGGAACTGCCCGATGCGATTTTCCCGGCGGGTCATCGGCGGACCTGTATGCCTCGATCCAGAAAATCCTGTCTCTGCCTGACGAGACGCGGATTTTTGTAGGCCATGATTACAAAGCGCCTGGTCGCGATGAATACGCGTGGGAGACCACAGTTGGCGAACAGAAGGCGCTGAACGTTCATATCGGTCAGGGCCGCAGCGTCGAAGAATTTGTCGAGATGCGTGATGCGCGGGATGCAACCCTTGCGATGCCGCGCCTTATTTTGCCCTCGCTGCAGGTCAATATGCGGGCCGGTCAGATGCCACCAGCGGATGAGCAGGGCGACGTTTTCATGAAAATCCCAGTCAATAAGCTTTGATACGAGGGCAGACGAGACAATGAATATCGAATGGATTTCGGGTCTGGCTGGTGGTCTGCTGATCGGGCTGGGTGCCAGCGTTTATCTGCTGTGTAATGGGCGGATCATGGGGGCGAGCGGCATATTGGGCGGACTGCTGGAACGCAGCGACCGGAGCGTATTAACGGAACGCCTGGCTTTCGTCGCTGGCTTGGTCGGGATGCCCTTATTGCTGCGCCCATTGATTGCGCCGCAGGCCGAGACCCATTTGACCCCGGATCTGGCGATCGTGATCCTTGCTGGGCTGCTGGTGGGGGCTGGAACACGGATCGCCAATGGCTGCACTTCGGGTCACGGCGTTTGTGGGATTTCTCGCTTCTCGTTGCGCGGGATCGTCGCAACGGTGTTCTACATTCTTGCAGGTGGTCTGACGGTTGCGCTGTTTCGCCATGCTTTGGGGGTGATCTAATGCGCTCAGTGTTTGCTTTTCTCGCCGGATCGCTGTTCGGCATCGGGCTTTTGATCTCAGGCATGACCGACACCACCAAGGTGCGGGGGTGGCTGGATGTGTTCGGCAATTGGGACCCGACGCTCGCCTTTGTCATGGGCGGGGCGATCCTGCCGATGCTGGTGGCGTGGCGATTGACACGGAACAGGATCCCTGTAGTGGGCGGACAGTTCCCCGCCCCGCCCCGTGTTGAACTGGATCGCCGTCTGATCGTCGGGTCGGTCCTGTTCGGCGTCGGTTGGGGATTGGCGGGTTTGTGCCCGGGCCCGGCGATGGCCTCGCTTGGATATGGAGGCGTTGGCGGGATTGTGTTCCTGATTGCGATGATCGCGGGCATGTTTGCGGCACCAAAGCTGGGTGCGCAACTGGACAGGATCGCCGACGCAGCCTAAGCAATTGCCATGGAGATTCGACCGATAACCCCCCGCTACGCCGTCTCACCTCAGATCTCGGTGGAGGACGTGCCAGCCATTGCCGAGGCCGGTTTCGTCAAGGTGATCTGCAACCGTCCCAATACCGAAGTTCCGCCGGATCAGCAGTCAGACGCCATCGGTCAAGCCGTTCGCGAGGCCGGGATGGAATATGAGGTTCTGGAGTTGACACACCAGACGATGACACCGGAAAACGTGGCGCTGCAACGCGATCTGGCCGAAAGCTGCAGCGGGCCGGTTCTGGCCTATTGCGCCTCTGGCACACGATGTTCGGTGGTCTGGGCGCTGGGACAGTGCGATCGGCTAAGCACGGATGAAATCCTCGATGCGACCGGAAAAGCAGGCTATGCGCTCGACGGGTTGCGCCCGGCATTGGAACAGCTGCGAGGGCGCGGATAAGCCTCCTAGTCGCGGCCATTGCCTTCGGGCGCTGGCAGACCGGCGAGGTGCGAGATTTCCGTGACACGCTGTTCGGAACTGGCAGGCAACAAGTCGTCGGGTTCCAGGAGGGAATCCTCGGTCGTCAGATCATGCGCTACTATATCGTCATCAAGCGGGGACGACATCTCGTCATCCGGGGCCGAGGGCGTCAAGCTTGATTTGCTAGCCAGAAATCCGGCGCAGTCCTTGGCGGGCAACGCAGAAGGAGGGCCTTGTTCGTTGATCCGTACCGCACGCATTCCGCCGCACTGACCCAGACGTCCGATGGCGGTTCGTGCACGATCGATTGACAGAACTTCAACCCGATCCACCCGCGCGCCCTGCAGCGGCAGGACATCCCCAACGGACAATTCCGAAAGCGCTGTCAGCGGCAAAGACAGGCGGCAGATCACGGTGTTCAGCTCAGCCCGAATTACCCCGGATGCCTGATCAAGATTCACCCCCGATTGGGTGATATCCGCAACCTGTTCCTGATCCGAGAGCGGGCGTTCGGGCAGCAGGATACTGACCTCGCCCTGACGCGGACCACCGGCAAGTTCGACCGTCAGATCAAACATGCGATAGACCTCATCCACCAGCGCCAGGTTCAGTGCGCGCCGACCTTCGGCGCGTGAGCTGAACTCATACCCGGACAGGCTGGCCATGTCTGCCGGGGACTCAACCAGTTTCAGAGCCCGGCTCAGCATATCCTCGATCAGAGGGGCGACCATGGCAGCGTCGGTGTCGGTAAACGCACGCTCGGGTGGTGGGTCAGAGGTGACCATGGCAATCGTTTGCTGCTGGACGATGGCAGAGACGCAACCCGGGTCCAGACAGGCCGCAGCCAGGCCGCCCTGATCCGAGGTAAACAGCAGCATCAACCACCCCTCATTCAGCCGGTCGGCTATATCTTCCTGCGCACGTACGGCCTGCTTTGCCCCGATGACCGACAGCGCCAGCCCCATGCTTTCGCCGGAGGCGCGTGCCAACCCCAGCCGCAAGGCGCGCAGGACCGAGCGGGGCGTGTCGGCACCGCATTGCCCCGCTGAAAGCTTTCGTGCCAGTGCTGATGTGGTCATGGCCCCGTTCCGCCGTTTGTCGATGCGATGACAATTTGTCTAACCCGGCGGAGGTTACGAATGTCTTTATGACGCCCTCATTGCGCGGCCTGACGAAAAGCCAGCGGAAGGCTGACGCGGAAGGCCGCCCCTCCCTGCCCCGGCAGATAGGCAACTTCGCCGCCCAAGCGCTGCATAATCTCTCGGCAGATCGCCAGCCCCAACCCTGCCCCGCCTGCCTTGTCCGAGCCGACGCGGGCAAATTTCTCGAATACCATCGATTGCGCCTCGGCCGGGATACCACCACCGTTGTCGATGAAATCGATTACCACTTGCCCGCCGACATCATGGGCCGAGATGGTCAGCACCGGTTCAATGGCGTCGCAATATTTCTGGGCGTTGGAAATCAGGTTGATGAACACCTGCCCCAGCCGGTCGAGATCCGTGTGCAGCGGGATACGTTCACTTGCGCGCACCCGCCGTACGCCAATCTTTCGATCACTGCCCGCCAGCGCGCTTGAAACGGCGCGGTCCAGAACTTCGCTTAGGGTGGCTTCGCCCATGTTCAGGCTAACCTGGCCGCTTTCCAGCACGCTAAGGTCGAGCAGATCATCCAGTAGCCGGGTCAGACGCAGCGATTCATCATGTATGATCGCAGCATAACGGATTTGTTCCTCGGCGCTGAGGCCATCGGTGTCGCGCATAATTTCAGAAAACGCCCGAATCGAGGTCATGGGCGTGCGCAATTCGTGGCTGACCTGGCTAAGAAACGCGTCTTTCTGTTTCGAGACTTGCGTAAGCTTGGCATTCGCCTCGCGCAATTGCCGCGCTGTGCGGCTGAGCTCAGTCGATTTCGCCTCAAGCTGGCTGGAATATTCCAACATCTGCGCGGACTCGTCGGCAACGGCCAACAGGTCTTCGACAGACACAGACGCCCCGCCAACGATCTGACCGATCATCGCATGCGCGGTTGCGGCCCCGACCGAGCCGCTGAGTTCGCGTTCCAGCCGTTCCAGAAACTGCGGCGTGGGCTCGGGCAGTCGTCCGGGGCGACCATTCTGGCGCTCGGCTTCGGCTTGAAAGAACTCTTGCGCGGGAATAGTGCCCAGAATCCGCTGGGTCATGATCATCAGGTCTTCGCTTTGCGCCACCGAACCGGTCCAGCCACGGGCTGAAACCGAATGGTCAAATACATTTACGAATTGCGCACCCTGAAGGCGTTCCAGCGGGCTGGGGAAGCTGAGCATCGAGGCGACGCAGAAGGCGATTGTATTCAGCGACAGCGACCACATGACCGTATGCACCATCGGGTCGATCCCTTCGATCCCGAACAACGCCTGCGGGCGCAGCCAGCCCCAGCCGAAGGGTCCGTTTTCAATCACCGATGCCGGGACAATGCCGCCACCCATGCCAGGCAGCAGCAGTGTGTAAATCCAGAGAAAGAACCCGACGCTGAGCCCGACCAACGCCCCAGTTCGGGTCGCGCCGCGCCAGAACAGGCCGCCCACCAGTGCGGGCAGAATCTGGGAAATCCCGGCAAAGGCCACCAGTCCGATCGAGGTCAGGGCAGCCCCGCCCCCCGAAAGCTGGAAGTAGAAATAGCCCAACGCCATGATCGCCGCGATCGAGACGCGCCGCGCCATCAGCACGACTGTTCGCACATCACCAGAGACCGACGCGGTGCCTTCCTGCGTATTCAGCCAGATCGGCATGACCACATGGTTCGAGACCATGGTTGACAGCGCCATCGCGGTAACGATCACCATTGATGTGGCCGAGGAAAACCCGCCGATGAACGACAGCATCGCCAACCAGTCATTGCCCTGCGACAGCGGCACGGTCAGCACAAACAGGTCGGGGTTCGAGCCTTCGGGCATCAGGTCCAACCCAACGACGGCGATGGGCACGACAAACAAGCTCATCAGCAGCAGGTAGAGCGGAAAGGCCCAGGCGGCGGTGCGCAGGTGGCTCTCATCGTCGTTCTCGACCACCATGACCTGAAACATCCGTGGCAGGCAGACAAAGGCCGCTGCCGAAAGGAAAATGAAAGTGGTCCAGCGCCCAGCATCCACATGCCATTGGCCAATTTCCGAGGCATCGATCTGATCCATCATCGGCCCCAAGCCGCCAGCGACGCCCCAGACAACAAAGATGCCAACGGCCAGAAGGGCGAAGAGTTTCACCACAGATTCCAACGCAATAGCGGTAACAACGCCGTGGTGGCGCTCATTGGCATCCAGATTGCGCGTCCCGAAGAGGATCGCAAAGACGGCCAAGCCCGCCGCGACCCAGAACACACTGGAGCCTTCGCGATAGAGACCTGAGGGATCGGCCTCGGCAAAGATCGAAAAGGACAGCGTGATCGACTGCAATTGCAGCGCGATATAAGGTGTGCCGCCCAGAACGGCTAGAATGGTCACGCACACCGCCAGTGTGTTGGACTTGCCGTATCGTGACGAGATCAGGTCAGCGATCGACGTCACGCGCTGGCTGCGTCCGATGCGCACGAGTTTGCGCAGGCCCCACCACCAGCTGATCATCACCAGTGTAGGACCCAGATAGATGGTTACGAATTCAAGCCCAGAACGCGCGGCGTTGCCAACCGCGCCATAAAACGTCCATGCAGTGCAATAGATCGACAGTGACAGGGTGTAGATCAGCGGGGAACGCAACCATTTCCCGCCGCCACGCGCAGCCAGCCGGTCCGCTGCGAAGGCGACGCCGAACAGAAGAACCACATAGCCAAGACAGACCAGAATCAGGACATTCAGGGTTGCCATGTCTCGGCCTCGGGCTCGGCAGTCTCGCGCGCGGTCATGCGTTTGGCGACGAAGCCGAAGATCACGCTGATCAGGATCAGAACACCCCAGCACGCAAAGATGTAGAACATGGCCGTCGATAGCGACAGAGCCTCGGCGCCTGCGCTATCATCCGGCCATAGAAGCGGCAGCGCGAGCATTGCGGCACCTAGAAACGGCAGCAGCCGCGCTGCATCCGCCAGCCTGCGCCGACGATAGCTTTGCCGTTCCAGAAACAGGGACGGACGAACTGGCGAGGGCCGATCTTTGCCGTCGCCCGCGGAGCTCATAACTGAGACGCCTGCGCATGCAGGTCGCGCACCGCTGTCAGGACTTCGGTGTTCGAAAACGGCTTGGTCATGAATCGGCTGACCCCTGCCTGCTCGGCCATTTCACGATCGCGGGATTGCCCGCGCGCGGTCAGCATCAAAACCGGCAACGCCTTCATATCATCATGTTCGCGCAGATCACGCAGCACATCCATCCCGCTTTTTCCCGGCAACATCACATCCAGAATCACCAGATTCGGCCGCGCGGACAGAATCACCTGCACCGCATCCGTTCCCTCGGCATGGGTTTCAACCTGCCACCCCTCGCGTGTCAGCAGAAACCGGATCGCCTCGGTGATGTTGGGCTCATCCTCGATCAACAGAACCTTGCGGCTCATATTTGCATATCCTCCCCATGACGGATTGCACGTCCGGCCACCCGTCCAGCCCAGATTAAGCGCTGCGTCACGAAACTGTCAAAACCCTTCGCTCAGGATCGATGGCTCGCGCCGCGCGCTGCATTCGCGTTTCGGGCATATCCGACAACTGGCTCCGGCTTGCGCCGCGTTTTCCGCAGGCTGCACCGTGTCTTCGACCGGCAGCACCAGCATGACCGAACGATAGACCGGCTCGGCCCCGAATTCCTTAGCTGGCTGAGGGGTTGCGATTGCAAAACACTCAAACTCAGCAGCAGTTCGACCAAGCTGAACGACCCGTTTCCGGATCGGGACCAAGGGCCGATTCAAGGCGGTGAACAAGGGCCAGAGCGGACAGGCCTCGCCATGGCGCGGCAGGGCAAACCCCGGCGCGGGTTTAAAGAACAGAACGCTGCCGGAGGCGTCGCAAATCACCAAGCCAGCCGGACGCGCCAGCGTGCCTTCAGGCAGAAAGGCCAACCGTCGCAGCACCGTAGCAAGGTCCACTGAAAACACCGTCGCCAACGCCAGAGGATCGGGGTTTGCTGCATCCAGCGCCGCACACACCTGATCCAGCGGCATAGCGCGCGCGTCGGCGGTATAAAGGTCCAGCAACCCCGAGGCCACAGTGTTGGCCGCAGCGGAATCGAGCCCATCCAGCGGCACTTCGGTCAATTGCCCACCGGCTTCGAGTTCCGGGAAATGATATCCTTGCTCGGCAAAAAACGCCTCGACCGCGTCCAGTGGGATACCGCGCAGATCGCGCTGCCCGTCACTGTCATCCAGATAGGTCACCAGCGCTTTGGAACTTTCGGCCAGTCGCTCGGCATCCTGATGCAGGTTGCGATGGAAACGGTCGCGCCATTCCGGTTCGATCTCTCCCGGTTCAGCCAAGATTGCAGCTGTTGAGCGGATGGCGGCGGCGGTCGACAGCACCTCGTGCATTGAGGCCGCCAGATGCGGGTCATGGGTCAGTCGGTCGGAAAGAACTTCGACAGTGCGCTCCAGCGACACTACGCGGCGATGCATCTGCGCCAGAACACCCGACCAACCGGGAAAGCGGCCGGCGAATTCTTCCAGCCCGTCCACCTCGGCCTTTTGACCGACTGCATCCGCCGCGGCTTCGCGCAGAGCGGCGATGAGCGTCTCTTCGATCCCTTGTGTCAGCAGCGACGGCTCGACGGACAAAGCCGCCGCGATATCGACAAGCAGTTTGCCCCCAATGCGGCGGCGGTTGTGCTCGATCAGGTTCAGATACGATGCCGAAATCCCCACCTGCCGCGCCAGCTCCGCCTGTCGCAGCCCAGAGATTTGCCGTCTTTCGCGTATCCGGCTGCCGGTCAGCGTGTCGCGCATGGCGTTTAGATCCTTGGCTGTTGCGGCTGGATTTGCAGATTAACTAAGTATTTATTATCTGTTGCTGACTAATTTTCAAAGAAGATTTACAACTTTGACAACAGCAACAGAAAGAAACCCGCCCTTTCCTGCCGCCCACCCTTCTCTTTCGACGCAATACCCGTCACCATAAGAACATGAGCGATCCCGCCTTTGAATACGCCCCCATCGGCCTTGTTGAGCTTGAGAACCGGATCATCCGACGGTGCAATCTGCAATTTGCGCGGACCTTTGGCGGGGATGAGGTTGACTATCGCAACATGCCCCTGCTGCATCTTTATCCTTCGGTCGCCGATTGGGAACGGATCGGCGCGCGTAGTCTGCAGGTGATGCGCGATACAGGCTATTACACAGACGAACGGGTGATGCGGCGACGCGACGGTGACCTGTTCTGGTGCCGCGCGCGGGGGCGTTCGCTGACGCCAGACGATCCGTTCCGGCACGGGATATGGAGCTTTTCGGACATCTCGGAAGAGCGCCCCTTGGTGCAATTAACAACCCGCGAACGCGAAGTGGCCATCCTGTCATGCCGGGGTTTGTCCGCGAAGGAAATTGGCGTTGAACTTGGGCTAAGTTACCGCACGATCGAGGCCTATCGCGCCCGCCTTTTGGAAAAATACGGAGCCCGCAAGCTACCAGAACTGGTCGCAAAATTGTCTGGAACGCCGCTGTAATCGCGACAGCCCTCGTAATTCGCGCAAAAACCCCCATTTGGCAGGCTTAGACGGCGCTTTTCATGGCCGTCTGCATGGCTTATAACCCTGCGTAATCAAACCAAGCCCGCAGCAAACAGACGGGCATAGGGGAACCTTCGAGGACACTCATGACAGATACCAAACACGAAGCGGATGTCGCGTTTATCAAGGCACTGGCCGAACTGCTGCGCGAGAATGACCTGACCGAATTGCAGGTCAAGCGCGAATATGGCGAGGAAGACAGCCTGAATGTCCGTGTCAGCCGCATGTCGCAGACCGTGGCCGCTCCGGTTCAGGTTGCGGTTCCTGCGGCTGCACCGGTTGCCGCACCTGCTGCCGCGCCGGCCGCTGCCGAAGCGCCCGCTGCCGTGGATGATCCCGCCAGCCATCCAGGCGCTGTGACCTCGCCCATGGTAGGCACGGTTTACATGCAACCGGAACCGGGCGCGCCTGCGTTTATCTCGGTCGGTGCATCGGTCTCGGAAGGTGACACGCTATTGATTGTCGAAGCCATGAAGACAATGAACCACATCCACGCACCCAGGTCGGGCACCATCAAACGCATTCTAGTCGGCGATGGTGATGCTGTGGAATTCGGCACGCCTCTGGTCATCGTTGAGTAAGGCGGGCCCATGTTCGACAAAATCCTGATTGCCAACCGAGGCGAGATCGCCCTGCGTGTGATCCGTGCTGCGCGCGAGATGGGGATCAAGACGGTTGCCGTGCACTCCACCGCCGACAGCGATGCGATGCATGTGCGCATGGCGGACGAATCGGTCTGCATCGGCCCCCCGCCCAGCCCGCAAAGCTATCTGTCCGTGCCCGCGATCATCTCGGCCTGTGAAATCACCGGCGCGCAGGCGATCCATCCCGGCTATGGCTTCCTGTCCGAGAATGCCGAGTTCGTGCAGATCGTCGAAGATCACGGCATTACCTTCATCGGACCCACCGCCGAACATATTCGTGTCATGGGTGACAAGATCACCGCCAAGGACACGATGAAGGAACTGGGTGTACCTTGCGTTCCGGGTTCTGACGGCGGTGTGCCAACGCTGGCCGACGCCAAGCGCATTGGTGAAGAGTTCGGCTATCCCGTCATCATCAAGGCAACCGCCGGTGGCGGCGGTCGCGGCATGAAGGTGGCACAAAACGCCGATGAGATGGAAAGCGCCTTCATGACCGCACGCGCCGAGGGCAAGGCCGCCTTTGGCAATGACGAGGTCTATATCGAGAAATATCTGACAACCCCGCGCCATATCGAGATTCAGGTCTTCGGCGATGGCAAGGGAAAGGCAGTGCATTTGGGCGAACGCGACTGTTCGCTGCAGCGCCGCCACCAGAAGGTGTTCGAAGAAGCCCCCGGCCCCAGTATCACGCCGGAAGAACGCGCCAAGATCGGTAAGATCTGTGCCGATGCGGTCGCCAAGATCAACTATATCGGCGCAGGCACCATCGAGTTCCTCTATGAAAACGGCGAGTTCTACTTCATCGAGATGAACACGCGTCTACAGGTGGAACACCCCGTGACCGAAGGCATCTTCGGCGTCGATCTGGTGCGCGAACAAATCCGCGTCGCCGCTGGTGAGGACATGTCGTTCGGTCAGGACGATCTTGAGATCAATGGCCACGCCATCGAGGTTCGCATCAACGCGGAAAAACTGCCGAACTTCTCGCCCTGCCCGGGCAAGATTACGGCCTATCACGCGCCAGGTGGTCTGGGCGTGCGGATGGATTCCGCGCTCTATGACGGCTATTCGATCCCGCCATATTACGACTCGTTGATCGCCAAACTGATCGTTCAGGGCCGTGACCGGGCTGAAGCTTTGGCCCGTCTGGAACGTGCTTTGGGCGAGTTGATCGTCGACGGTATCGACACCACCGTGCCGCTGTTCCACGCGCTGCTGCAGGAACCTGACCTGCACAGCGGCGAGTACAACATCCACTGGCTGGAGCACTGGCTTGCGGAGAACATGGCCTAATCTGACCAAAGGGCCGAAGGACAACCCCCCTTCGGCCCCGAGGCACCCGGCATGAGCCTTTCCCCTGAACTTCTGCTCCATGGCTATTCCATCGGCATTTTTCCGATGGCTGAGCATCGCGACGACCCCGAGTTGTTCTGGGTCGACCCGAAGTTTCGCGGCGTGTTCCCCCTGGATGGGTTCCACATCTCCCGCAGCCTAGCGCGGCGTATCCGGACCTGTGGGTTTTCGGTAAGCATCAATCGCGATTTTGCGGGCGTCGTGGATGGCTGCGCCGACCGATCGGATACCTGGATCAATCCCGAACTGCGCCGTCTGTATCAGGAACTACACCGGACCGGCCGCGCGCATTCCCTCGAAGTCTGGGACGGCGCTTCACTGATTGGCGGCGTTTACGGCGTAGTCCTCGGCGCGGCCTTTTTTGGCGAAAGCATGTTCTCGCGTCGCACGGACGCATCGAAGATTGCACTTGCCTATCTGGTGGATCGACTGCGCCAAACCGGGTTCACACTGTTCGATACGCAGTTTCTGACGGCGCATCTGGCCTCGTTAGGCGCGATCGAGATCCCGCGTGCGGTTTATCATAGCGAATTGAAACAAGCGCTTGACCTGAAAGCAGATTTCACCGCTGATCTGCAGCAGACCCCTCAGGGTGTGATACAACGTATCACCCAGACATCGTAGCGGGCGTGATCCAACGCGTTCAGCGCGGGTGAGGTCGCAATCATCCAGCCATCAAACAGCTGCTGCGCCTTACCCTGTTCCCAGATGGTCAGATAGGCAAAGGCGTCACCTGTCGGGTTTTCGGCTGGATAGCGACAATCACCCAGCGCGACATCCAGACCAAAGACCGACGTGGTCTCGCCGTTCTGCATTTCGATGTCCACCGTCTGCCCGCTGACCTTGTCCAACCCGCGCAACATTGCGCCGGGGCCGGATTCGACCTTTTGCTGCGCAGCAGCTCCGGTTGCGGTGACCATCAGAGCCACCAGTGCAGCGCGGATCATTCGCTTCCGTCCCCGGCCACGAATTTGACCAGCAACGAGATCAGGCTGACCGCGCCTTGCGTATCGGTAATCTCATCACCCGCCTCAAAATAGAACGGGGAACCGCCCGGCATAACCTCAACAAAGTTGCCACCCAGCAAGCCTTCGGAAGAAATCACAGCGGCGCTATCGTCTGGAATAAGAATACCATCTGCCACGGAAAATCGGGTGTCCGCGCGGTACGTATCAGAGTTTAGCGTAACGCCGGTCACCGTCCCAATCTTGACCCCGGCAAGGCGTACATCCGTGCCAACGCCCACACCTTCGAGCGAGCGGAAAGACGCGCCCAGCTCGTATCCTGCGCCGGATTGAGACAGGCCTGTGGATTGGCTGGCGTAGACACCGAACGCAATGGCGCAGGCCAGCACGGCACCGCCGACGATAACTTCGGTCTTCGTATGATTAGACATCTGGCCTCGCTTATTCCGGGCTCCACGCCTCGTAATCGCTACGTTCAACCGGATCGGCACGACGCAGAGAACCGGCAGGTGCATAGGCCAGCGCGGTGCCGGTCAGATTCTCCTGATGCGGTTTTTCCCAGGACTTGTGCGCCAGAGGTTTATCGGTTGGCGGTTCATCCCATGTGCGGTGCAGCCAGCCATGCCAATCGGGATCGATCCGGCTGGCCTCGGCTTCGCCATTGAAAATCACCCAGCGCTTGCTGTCGTCGGCATTGCGATAGAACACGTTGCCCTCGTCGTCCTCACCGACCTTGATCCCCTTGCGCGCAGTATAGAATTGCGTGTTCAGGGTGGCCCCGTTCCACCAGGTCACGGCCCGCAAAAGACTGTTCAGGATTCCCATCGGCTGCCTCCGGCATTTCTGTCCCCGAAGATATGGACCAAAGGCACGCTAAGGTCCAGTACTGCCAGCGCTACCTGCGTCATTCCGGCAGGATAGCGGTGACTTCAATTTCAATCCGGTATTTCGGATCGATCAATCCGCATTCGATCATCGTCGCCGCAGGAGGGTTCGCGCCAAAGGTTTCGGCCAGAATGGGCCAGCAAGGTTCAAATTCGGTTCGATCCGGCAGCATATAAGTGATGCGCACGACATCAGAGAATGAAGCACCCGCCTCGGCCAGCGCGTTTTCGATGATAGACAGCGCCGAGCGGCATTGCTCCACGACCGTTTCACCTTGCCCAACAGTTCCCGCGATATGAACCCAGCCACCCGCGACAACCGCGCGGCAATAGCCAACCTTGGCTTCAAACTCACCACCCGAAGAGATACGTCTTACTGTCATCGTGTCCTCAAACGAAAACGGCGCGGGCATTGCCGCGCCGTGTGTGCATCAATCTATGCGGTTCAACCCGCCGAAGCCGATTCCGCCGCGTCTGCGTAGATGATCAAAGGCTGAGAATCCGACGTCACAGCCTCTTCGTTGACCACAACTTCGGTCACGTTCTTCATGCCCGGCAGTTCGAACATTGTATCCAGCAGGATGTCTTCCAGGATAGAACGCAGACCACGTGCACCGGTTTTACGCTCGATCGCTTTCTTGGCGATCGCCTTCAACGCATCATCGGTAAAGGCCAGTTCCGCATCTTCCAACTCAAACAACCGCTGGTATTGCTTGACCAGAGCGTTCTTCGGGCTGGTCAGGATGGTGACCAAAGCGTCTTCGTCCAGATCTTCCAGCGTCGCCAGAACCGGCAGTCGGCCGACGAATTCGGGGATCAGGCCAAATTTCAGCAGGTCTTCGGGTTCCAGATCCTTGAAGATCTCGCCCACGCCGCGCTCGTCATTGTCACGCACGTCGGCACCAAAGCCCATGGCCGAGCCTTTGCCACGCTGTGCAATGATCTTGTCTAGTCCGGCGAATGCGCCACCACAGATGAACAGGATGTTGGTGGTATCCACCTGCAGGAATTCCTGCTGCGGATGTTTGCGCCCACCCTGCGGAGGAACGCTGGCCACGGTGCCTTCCATCAGTTTCAGCAGGGCCTGCTGAACGCCCTCGCCCGATACGTCGCGGGTGATCGAAGGGTTTTCAGACTTGCGGGTGATCTTATCGACCTCGTCAATATAGACGATGCCGCGCTGTGCGCGTTCGACATTGTACTCGCTGGCCTGCAGCAGTTTGAGGATGATGTTTTCAACATCTTCACCCACATAACCGGCTTCGGTAAGCGTGGTTGCGTCCGCCATCGTAAACGGCACGTCAAGAATCCGCGCCAGCGTTTGCGCCAGCAGGGTTTTGCCGCAGCCGGTGGGGCCAATCAGCAAGATGTTGGATTTTGCCAGTTCTATATCGCTGCCCGCTTTCTGGGCATGATTGAGACGCTTGTAGTGGTTGTGTACCGCAACCGACAGCACCCGCTTGGCGGTGGCCTGACCGATCACATAGTCATCCAGCACTTCGCAGATATCCTTGGGTGTTGGCACACCGTCCGAGGATTTCAGACCGCTGGCCTTGGTTTCCTCGCGAATGATATCCATGCACAGCTCGACACACTCATCGCAGATGAACACGGTCGGGCCTGCGATCAGCTTACGCACCTCATGCTGGCTTTTGCCGCAAAAGCTGCAATAGAGCGTGTTCTTGCCGTCACCGCCTGAATTCGTCGCCATGCTTTACCCCTCGGGCTCCGTCTCAGCGGCCCCTCTCAAGGACCGCGCTTGCCGTATATGCCTGCAGCTTAGGCCAGCGTTCTGGCAGCTACAATCTCAAAATCATCCCTCACGCCGGACGCGCGCGGATTTGAACCTAGGCCTCTTCACCATCCATCTTGGCGCGGTTCTCGACGATCTCGTCGATATGGCCCCAATCCTTGGCCTCTTCCGGGCTCATGAAATTGTCACGATCCAGCGCCTTTTCAACCGCCTTTTTGGTCTGCCCGGTATGGCGCACATAGATGTCATACAGGCGATCTTTCAGCTTTTGCGTCTCGGCCGCGTGGATCATGATGTCGCTCGCCTGGCCCTGATAACCGCCGCTGGGCTGGTGCACCATGATCCGGCTGTTAGGCAGCGAAAAGCGCATTCCCTTCTCGCCCCCGGCCAGCAGAACCGAACCCATCGACGCCGCCTGACCGATCACCAATGTGGAACATTTCGGCTTGATATACTGCATTGTGTCGTAAATCGACAAACCACTGGTGACCACGCCACCGGGAGAGTTGATGTAGATCGAGATTTCCTTGTTCGGATTTTCCGCCTCAAGGTGCAGCAGCTGAGCGACCACCAAATGGCTCATACCGTCATGGATGGGGCCGTTGATGAAAATGATCCGCTCTTTCAGAAGGCGCGAGAAGATGTCGTATGCGCGCTCGCCCCGGCTGGTCTGCTCGACGACCATGGGGACGAGTGTGTTCATATATGTATCAACTGGATCGAACATTCGGAACCTGCCTGTTTTGCGATGGATCGGGACATTACCCGAAGAGTAGTTACCCGAGTCTTAGTGCCGCCACAGGGGGGCTGCAAGGGGGGCCGAACGTTCCCACGAATTCCGTCTACCTGCTCGACCCGAATGCACACGCCGCTACAGGTCGGTTGACGGATTGCGCGGAAACGTGCTGGTTACATCACGCTATTTTGATCCATGCATATGGAAATACATGCCTGGAAATTGTACCAAGAGTTCTCGCTGCGGATGCGGCGCCGGTCAGGCGACGGGATTCGGCGGCACTAACGAGGGAATACGATCATGGCTTTTCCGCAAATGACCGAGGATATGTCACCCGGCGACCTTGACCGGATGGTTGAAAACGCAACGCGCGCGTCGAACTTTCTGAAAGCCATAAGCCACGAAGGGCGTTTGATGATCCTGTGTCACCTCGTCTCGGGCGAGAAATCCGTTACTGAACTGGAACAATTGCTATCGGCCCGCCAAGCCGCCGTTTCTCAGCAACTGTCGCGGCTCAGACTTGAGGGGCTGGTTGTTCCTCGTCGCGAAGGCAAGGCGATATATTACCGGCTGGCAGATGATCGACCAGCCCGAATACTGGAAGTGGTGTACGAACTGTTTTGCGCTCAGGATGCGACCTGAGCCTAGTTTTTAGCCCTTCGAAATCGGCCATGCAAAACCTGTAGCTATGGCCCGGGAAAGCTGCTAGTCAATTCGAAACAAGCACTTATGGAGCAACCGATGATCCGCGCAATTCTGATTGGCCTGGCCCTGTTCACCTTGACCGCCTGTGAAACCGCAAAGGGCGCTGGCAAAGATATCGAAAACGCCGGAGATGCCATCCAGAACGCGGCCGAGGACGTGCAGGAAAACATCTGATCGTGACGGGATGTTGCGTTCAGGCAACGCTTACCCGCAATATGTAGTTGCCACACCGACTCAACCCGAGTAGTGTGCCGGTACAGGTGCATAGACGCGGCATTGCATTTCTGACACTTTGACGGGGTTCTTTTGCGCAAGCGAAAGAACCCCGTTTTGGTCCGGAGGGTGGTGCGTGGTAGCCTGTATGAACCTTGGGTTCTCAAAAAGGAAAAGGCGTCAGGTGCTCAGACGCGGTCTTTGCATGCATCCTTGCGGACACTCCTGACGCCTTGCCGGTCCGTTCCGCCCGAGGGGCTTCCCGGTCCAGTTGCCTCGGCCCCCGAAGGGACTTTGGCCACTGCCACACGCGCTATGTCGCGTCGCAGTCCGCGCGGACCTTCTGAGAGGCTGAGCATTTAACCCGAACCGAAGCCCAGACCACCTGCTCCACCACCGGTAAGCCATTGCAACTACAAACAAATCCTAAAATCCGCCTTCGCTGCTGTGGCCCCCTTGGCCCTTGCGTCCCGCCCCTGTTCCGAAGATCAGAAGCAGTAACCAGACTGTTACATCAGCGTCATGATCCGGCAAGAAAATAGCACTGCAGCATAAAAATTAGACGGGGATAAGCTGTTGATATCCGCCGGGAGAGCCATGTGGATAACCCGAGAATTCGCGTCATCGCGCGGGCTTGGGGATGGAAAAAGTCAAATATGGATCGCCGGCCAGAATTCGCTTGGTTTCTGCACCTGCGAAGGTCCCGCGCGCTGAATTAGGGGGGTATTGTCCGAGTTGTACAACACTCAAGCCCCCAATCTTTCGAATCGTACAACCGGAGATTCGCCTATGCGCCTGACCATTTCTCAAGCTCGCGCCCGTTTGGGCGAACTGGCCACCTTGTCGCAAGACCCCCGGCAAGTGATCGTGCTGACCCGTTATGGCAAACCGATCGCCGCACTGGTGTCGATGAACGAGGCGCAGCGGATTTGGGAGTTAATGGATGATGACACCATCGGACGCAAACACCCGCTCAGCGGGGTGCGCGGGTGGTGGTCGAAGGGGCGTGGTATTCCGGGGATGGAACCTGGGCCGGACGGTTCTTACCTCACCGCGCGCGACGCCGCGCTGAAGGTCCGCGAGATCCAGATGACCCGTGCCGAGGAACGCCGCATTCTCAAGCGCGGGGGTCTGGACCCTGTCGCGGGCGGCGAGATCGCCGCCCGGCCCGTCGCCTCCCTGTGGAGACAGTTGTTTATGAGAAGCGCTCCGACCTGACCGGGGTACCTACTACTCCTGCCGCAGTCACAAATCTCAGCGGCATTAACCCCCTTTAACATCCGATCGGGCCGGAAACGCTTCAGTTCACCTGACGTTCCAGAACTGTGCTGTAGGTCGTTCCGTTCCGCAGGCTACGGAAATCGGCAAAGATCTTGCCGTCCTCGTACCGCGCATCGATCAACGCATTGGCGCCAATCACCAGCGGGGAAGTTTCAACGATGCCGATCGAGCCAGACCCATCGAGGCTGATGGTTCCGGTGGCCTCGTATTCATTCCATTCAGTGTCGCCATCCCGACGCCACTTGCTGGGCCCCCAGAAGACATTGTCTTCCTGCATCTGGACGTCGAGCATCCATTCGGCCTGATTAAAGCGGGGCTGATCGCCCTTGTAATAATGGCTGGGCTGCACGGTCGTGTAGGACCCGACCCACGTGCCGCGCAGATCCGGTGTGGTATCGGCCAGTGCTGCGGTTCCGAGGGCGAGGGACGTGGCCAGAGCGGCGGCTCCGGCAGTCATGTATCTGGTCATGGGGATCTCCTCCTGAAAGCGACCCTTTGGAGTTCAAAAGCGAACATCCTTGCTGTGGCATACAGATTGGGCGGAGGTGCGCCGGTTACAACTTACCTAAGGGAAACTTCATGAACCGGTAATGTTTGCGTCAGGCCCAGGCCAGCGCAGTGCCGAGGATGACCAGACCGATACCTGCCGCCTCGCGATACGAGAAGTTCTCGCCGAACAGAAAGAATGAGGCGATGGCGATCAGAACCACCTCGGCCCCAAGAATGCCGGTATAGATGATGCCCAGCCGTTCCTCGCGCAGAGCGGCGAGTTCGAGCGTGGCCCCGGCCAGCAGGGTCGCGACGATCAGTAGACCAAGACCCACGCCGGGGAGTTTCCACCAGAACTTCATCGCGATCATGGCAACGGAATAAAGGCCTGCTGATCCAAAAGCGATAAGGGGAACAAGCGATGTAGACATAAGGGCCTCCTGCAAAGGTTGCCGTTGGGTCAACTGTAGCAGATGGGCTGATTTAGGGCTGTGAGGTGGGTCACAGTTTCAGGTTCCATTCTCGCTTTTCTTCTAGTGTTTTTTGCCCCCGAACTTGCAGTGATGGGTCGACCTGTTCAAAATTCAATTATTCATATGCGACTGGGGAGGGGTGCAATGACAACACTTTGCGAAATAGGTCAAACCGTAGTGCGAATCCCACGAATTGGCTTTGGATCAACCGGTATAGGCAACATTCCACAGATTTACGGTTACGAAGTTGATGAGAATAGGGCGCACGAGACCATACGCGCCATACTTGCCCGGCCCGACGGGTTTATCGACACCGCCCGAGGCTATGCGTTGGGGCGTAGCGAGGAGCGCATCGGGAGTGTCATCCGTGAACTCGGTGGCTGGCCGAAAGGCCGCGTTCTGTCCACAAAAGTAGACCGTGACATGGAAACGAATGTTTTCGACGCCGCCCAAGCGCGGCGGTCCTTTGAACAAAGCCTCAAGGCTCTTGAGGTAGATCGCGTGGACATCCTTCATCTGCACGACCCGGAATACGCTGGTGACGTAACTGAGATTACCCGCAGCGGAGGTGCGCTGGACGAATTATTCAAAATTAAAGAGGAAGGATTGGCAACTGCAGTTGGTCTGGCGGGCGGGCAGTTGGATGTGTTGATGCCAATGCTGCGCGAACGGGATTTCGACGTGGTGATGACTCACAACCGGCACACGCTTGTAAACATGAATGCGGCGCCGCTGATCGAACTGGCCAACTCGAAGGACGTTACGGTATTGAACGCAGCGCCTTACGCCGGCGGAATCTTGGCCAGAGGCAGCGCAATCCATCATTTCTACGTCTATCAGCCAGCAACAGAAGAAACGCTCGCACCCGTGCGCGCGGTTGAGGAAATCTGTGCCCGCTATGACGTGCCCTTAGGCGCCTTAGCGCTGCAATTCTCGATGCGGGACGCAAAAATTGCGTCAACGGTGTGTGGAGTGACTTGGCCACAGCATGTGAGACAAACACTCGAATGGGCGGATTGGGATATCCCAAGAGCGGTTTGGAGTGAACTCGCGGAACTTGGTCAGAGTGACGCTGATCCTGAGGCCGTATAGAACCGATCAACGGAGAGGAAGGACAGCCTTAGCTGTCCATCTTCAACGCTGAAATAAACGCCTCCTGCGGGATATCCACCTTCCCGAACTGACGCATCTTTTTCTTACCCGCCTTCTGCTTGTCCAGCAGTTTGCGTTTCCGCGTGGCGTCGCCTCCGTAGCATTTGGCGGTCACGTCCTTGCGCAAGGCCGAGAGGGTCTCGCGGGCGATGACCTTGCCTCCGATGGCGGCCTGGATCGGGATTTTGAACATGTGGCGCGGGATCAGGTCCTTGAGCTTTTCGCACATTGCACGGCCCCGCATCTCGGCCCGGTCGCGGTGAACCATGGTCGACAGCGCGTCGACCGGTTCGTCATTCACCAGCACCGACATCTTGACCAGATTGTCCTCGGTGTAGCCGGTCATCTGGTAGTCGAACGAAGCATAGCCCTTGGTCACCGATTTCAGGCGGTCGTAGAAGTCAAAGACAACCTCGTTCAGCGGCAGGTCATAGACGACCATGGCGCGGGTGCCCGCATATGTCAGGTCCAGCTGGATGCCACGGCGGTCTTGGCAGAGTTTCAGCACGTCGCCGAGGTATTCATCCGGCACCAGAATGGTCGCCTTGATGCGCGGTTCCTCGATATGGTCGACCTTCGACGGGTCGGGCATGTCGGCGGGGTTGTGCAGCTCGATCATCTCGCCGTCTTTCATGTAGACGTGATAGATCACCGAGGGAGCCGTCGTGATGAGCTCGATATCGTATTCGCGTTCGATCCGGTCGCGGATGACCTCTAGGTGCAGCAGGCCGAGGAAACCGCAGCGGAAGCCAAAGCCCAATGCCGCCGAGGTTTCCATTTCAAAGCTGAAGCTGGCGTCGTTCAGGGCCAGTTTGTCGATCGCATCGCGCAGGTCTTCGAATTCGGAACTGTCGACGGGGAAGAGGCCGCAGAACACCACCGGCTGCGCGGGTTTGAATCCCGTCAGGGCCTCTTCGGTGCCGTTGCGGTCATTGGTGATGGTGTCGCCGACGCGGGTGTCGCGGACCTGTTTGATCGAGGCGGTCAGGAAGCCGATCTCACCGGGGCCCAGCGAATCCACCATCTCCATCTCAGGCCGGAAGACGCCGACGCGGTCGACATGGTGCAGGGTGTTGTTCGACATGAACTTCACCCGCATCCCCTTTTTCAGCGTGCCGTCCATGATGCGGACCAGAACGATGACGCCGAGATAGGCGTCGTACCAGGAATCCACCAGCATCGCCTTGAGCGGCGCGTCCAGATTGCCCTGTGGCGCGGGCAGTTGCTGCACGATGGCTTCGAGCGTTTCGTGGATGCCCTGCCCCGTCTTGGCGGAGACCTGAATGGCGTCGGTGGCGTCGATGCCGATCACATCCTCGATCTGTTCGGCCACGCGGTCACAGTCGGATGCAGGCAGGTCGATCTTGTTCAGCACCGGCACGATCTCATGATCTGCGTCGATGGCCTGATAGACATTCGCCAGCGTCTGCGCTTCGACCCCTTGGGTCGAGTCCACAACCAGCAAAGACCCTTCGACCGCGCGCATGGACCGGCTGACCTCATAGGCAAAGTCCACGTGGCCGGGAGTGTCGATCAGGTTCAGCACATACGCCTCGCCATTGTCGGCGGTATAGTCGATGCGAACCGTGTTGGCCTTGATGGTAATGCCACGCTCACGCTCGATATCCATGCTGTCGAGCAACTGTTCCTTCATGTCGCGATCCTTAACCGTTCCGGTCTCTTGGATGAGCCGGTCAGCAAGGGTGGATTTGCCATGGTCGATATGCGCGACGATGGAGAAATTGCGGATATGAGCGAGGTCTGTCATGGGTTGGGGATATGCGTCGGAAATGGGCTGTGGTCAAGGTGGGACGAAGCCCCAGCGAAACCCTTTGATTGCGAGGCCTCTGACCGTTCAGAGCAACCTGTTTTTGACCAACTCCGCGTTCATCCAATGCGTCTCGCTTTGCACATGACCCTCGCGCACGTATTTCGCGTGGTGAGTGGGCATGTCTTCTTCGTTAAACGCTGCAGTTGTGCGAACGACAAAACCCTCCTGAGTATCCAGATCCAGGCCCGCGATCACATCTGCCAGAACCTTAACAGAGAACCGTCCGCGATAGAGTTCGGGAACGGCAGCAATCCCCAGCTCGAGAAAGCGTGAAAGCGTCGCGTCCCACGATTGCACGCGCTTTGCCTTGATCCAGGCGAAGCCCAGGAAATAAGTCGGCAACGCCGAGTACGCTATCGAGCGGCGCGCAAACAGATATTCACCGACTATGCGCTCATCTTCGTCAAGCTGTGGCGAAATTCCGGTAGCGAAGGCCTTCATCCAATCTCGGGACGGGTGGTAACGCGCGTCAATACTGCGGGGGTGGCAGCCCTGACTATGAATCGTTGTATTCTCACCGTCCAGTTTTTCGGTGAAGACGGCCTCCTCAGCCGAAGCCAGTTTATCAACGCTGGACATGATCTTATCATCGCTGGTCGCCCCGGGAGACTCCGGCAGATGGAAGTGCGCCCGTATTTCTTAAGCATAGTGGTCTCATGAAAGAGATTTAAACAATGTCTGGCCAGAAAACGCGACATCCCAGCCGCGTGCAATCACTTTTTCGAACCACCCAATTGATCCCGAATCCACTTTGATTCATACTCCGCCGCAGACCGAGAGGGGCATAAGACCCGTCCGGGCAGGCAAAAAACGAGGCTCGAGTATGAAACAGTTCCTCTTAATCGCATTTTGTGCGGCATCGCTGACGTCGGTGGCCCACACAGTGGACGCGGCGCAGATCAAGCGGGCGTGTCTGGCATCAGACCGTGAAGCGGCGACGCGGGCGCGGTGCCGGTGTATTCAGCGCGTGGCGGATCAGGCGCTGACGCGTAGTGATCAGAAGACCGTCGCCAAGTGGTTCACCAACCCGCATCAGGCGCAGGAGTTAAAGATGTCGCAGACCGCGCGCGATGATGCGCTGTGGGATCGGTATCAGAACTTTGGCCAGATGGCGCAAGCGATCTGCAACTGAGCCCTGTCAATCCTTGACCTGATGCCCGCTGCGCCTCAGAAATGGCGCAGCGAAAGGTATTTGCGATGGTGATGAAAGGGCTGACCCTGCGGGGCCTTGAAGTGTTCGAGGCGCTGGCGCGGACCGGATCGGTGGCGCAGGCGGCCGAGATCACGGGGCTCAGCCAGCCCTCGGTTTCCCAGCAGTTGCGCAATCTGGAAAAGGCTTTGGGCACCGATCTGGTGGATCACGGGCGGCGACCGATGCGACTGACGCAGGCCGGCCGCAGTTTCCTGGCGCGGGCCGAGGCAGTGCTGGCCGAGTTGCAGATGGCGCAAGGCGAACTGGCGGTGATGGATCTGGGGCATCTGACCACCCTGTCCATCGGCTTGATCGACGATTTCGACAACGACCTGACGCCGCGATTGGCGACGTTGCTGGCCGACAGTCTGACCCGGTCGAAATTCAAGCTGATCACGCTGCCCAGTCTGGACCTGTTTGCCGAGCTTGAGGCGCAGCGCCTGCACATGGCGGTCTCGGCCCATTCTGGCGAGGTGCTGGAGGGCGTGGTCGAATATCCGCTGGTGCAGGATCCGTTCATTCTGGTCGCGCCTAAGGGCGTTGCGCAACCAGTGCAGGATCTGCCCTTTCTGCGCTATGCCCGCGAGCAGTTGATCAGCCGTCAGATCGAAAGCCATCTGGCCCGGCAGCAGCTGGAATTCGAGGAACGGTTCGAAATCGGCTCACACCTCGCGCTGATGGCGATGGTTGCGCGCGGCCTCGGCTGGGCGATTACCACGCCGCTGGGCTATATGCGCGCCGCCCGCTTCCACGACGGGATGGAGGCGCACCCTGCCCCGTTCGGTGAGTTCGCACGCACCATTTCCTTGTTTACACGGACCGACTGGTCCGATCAGGTACCGCAGGAAGTGGCCGACATGATCCGACGTCTGATGCGCAGCCAGATCGTTGATCCAGCGATTGCGCAATTGCCGTGGTTAGGTGGTCAGTTGAAGGTGGTGGGATAGAGCGAGAGGCAGCGAATACGATTATTTGCTATCGCTCTAATTTGCGACTTTCAAAAGTTTATCTCAAGAACGCAGCATTTCTTCTACAACGAAACCAGATGGACTCTGGCGCCTCTCTTTTTAGCGGCAAGTCACCATTTTCATTAAAGTACGTTGCCAAGCATTGCCTTTGCAACATAGTGTGCGCTTCATGTTTTGAATTTGCTACGAAAGTTTTTTTAGAATGACGATGACTATAGATGGCATCGGTGCAGAGCCGCCGGGTTACAAAGATGCTCTAA
Source organism: Ruegeria sp. SCSIO 43209 (assembly GCF_019904295.1). NCBI lineage: Bacteria > Pseudomonadati > Pseudomonadota > Alphaproteobacteria > Rhodobacterales > Roseobacteraceae > Ruegeria > Ruegeria sp. SCSIO 43209. Next base: position 580,274 of record NZ_CP065359.1, on the reverse strand, counting down.
CTCTTGAACAAGCGTTGCTTCTGACACCCAAAGCGCTCGATCGACAAATTTCAAGCGATCTCAGACGCATAGCTAACGCGCATGGTCGAAGCTACTCGATTGTTAGCTGGTGGCAAGAGCAGAAGGCACGGTTTATTGGCTGGTCGGGTCGCTTGCTTGCTCGACAAGTCAAGAGAAAACCACCTGGCGAACCTGAGGATTTTTGTGACAAAATCGACTATTGCCGACGGCGCAAACAAGCCCGGACTGCTGTCGGCTTTATCCGGAGCCTTCAGGAAGATCGCGTACTGTTGGCAACCGAGGCATACGATAAGTTCCGAGAGAACAATGAGACAATAGCTATACTACTTGAGGAAGCGATGGCTCTGACGACTGAAATCGCTGAATTTACGGCCGACACCGTTGTTCCAGTTACTGTTATTGCTAAGATCGTTCTGGAAGCAATGGATGAGATTTGCCCATGCCCGGATGAGGATAGCGCTACATAAGGAAGCTTCAGCCACCACCTGCTTTGCCCCATTTTTGCCGTAGAACCTATTTGAAACACTTGGCTCAAATTTAGTTGTTACAAATTGAGTTCGACATACCCATCAGTCCAGAATTGGACATATATCGCATGGGGAACAATGCCGTCCGCATCTGCCGTCGTAAATGAATGGTATATTCAAGCTAGGCCCGCACATGTGCCTCGAGCCCCTGCACCGCCTCTTCGATCAGGTCCAGCGCGCCGTCGAAATCCCGGGTGTAATAGGGATCGGGCACGTGGTCCGCGCCGCTGTCAGGCGCAAAATCGGTCAACAGGCGGACCGGGGTGTCGTTGCCGTCCGGGCGCAAATCTTCGATGTTCGCGATGTTTTCTGCGTCCATTCCGACGATCAGGTCGAAGTGGTTGAAATCCTGGGCCAAGAACTGGCGCGCGCGTAGGTCGCTGAGGTCGATATCACGCGCGCGGGCGGCCTTTTGCATTGGGCCGTAAGGCGGGTCTCCGATATGCCAGCCCGAGGTTCCGGCGCTGTCGGTCTGGTGATGCGGGGCGCGGGCGCGAAAAGCACCCTCGGCGGCGGGGGACCGGCAGATATTGCCCAGGCAGACGAAAAGGATACGGTGTGACATAAGAGAGGTTTAGCGCGTGGGGCAGGTATGGAAAAGATCGTCATTCTGACCGGGGCTGGGATTTCCGCCGAAAGCGGGTTGGGCACGTTCCGCGATGAAGGGGGCCTGTGGGCGCAGCACCGGATCGAGGATGTGGCCACGCCCGAGGTCTTTGCCCGCAATCCGTCGCTGGTGCATCAGTTTTACAATGCCCGCCGAGTACAGGCCGCCAAGGCGCAACCCAACGCGGCGCATCAGGCGCTGGCCCGGTTGCAGCAGGGCTGGCCTGGAGAGGTGATCCTTGTCACCCAGAATGTCGACAGCCTGCACGAGGCAGGAGGGGCCGCGCATGTGATCCATATGCATGGCACCTTGGCTGGGGCTTTGTGTGCGGCGTGCGGATATCGTTGGGCTTCGCCACCCGAAATGGATGTGGATGAGCCCTGCCCGTCCTGTCACCAGCCCTCGGCCCGGCCCGACGTCGTATGGTTCGGCGAGATGCCATATTTCATGGATGAGATCTACGACCATCTGATGGAAGCATCGCTGTTCGCCTCGATCGGCACCTCGGGGCAGGTTTATCCGGCGGCAGGGTTTGTACAAGAGGCGCGGGCCGTGGGCGCGCGGACCATCGAATTGAACCTTGAGCCATCCGCCGGAATATTTGATGAAACCCGGCTGGGGCCAGCCTCAGAGGCAGTACCGCGCTGGGTCGATGAGCTGTTGGCGCGAGGCAGCACGCGATAGGGGCAGACAGCGGCGCGTCTTCCCGTCTATGGTGCAGAAAACGCAAACCCGAGTGAGTGACATGACCGATCTACCGCCCAAAGACGGAGAAATCCTTGACGACAGCAGTATCGACGCGCGCGATACGTTAAGTACCAATCTGGCCAGCCTGTGGTGGACCTTTCTGCTGCGTGGAATTCTCGCGGGTCTGATCGGGATTGCAGCGCTGTTCTGGCCGACCAGCAGCATCTCATTATTGCTGCGATTGGTAGGGGCGCTGCTGATTCTGGATGGCGCGCTGACCTGGCTGGGTTTTGGGCGGCGCGGGCTGATCGGAGGCGTCGGTATCGGTGCCGCGCTGATCGGTTTGGTGTTGCTGATCTGGCCACAGGGCGTGGCCTGGCTGGCGTTCACCCTCATGGGGGCGATGGCGCTGTTCGTTGCGATCGGCTCGTTCATGGCGCTGCCGCAAATGCATCCACAAGACCCCGAGCGCGCAACGGTGCGTAATTCAGGTATCTTCGCACTCATCGTCGGGCTGGTGCTGATCTTCTGGCCCGGCAGCGGCATGGTGGCGTTGGGCTGGGCAATTGCCTTCTTCGCGCTGACCTCGGCGGTGGTGATGTTCTTTCTGGCGGCACGGTTCAAAAAAGCGGGCGATCGATTGGAGATGAAAACCGTCAACAGATGACGCAACAGGCCGGGCATTGCCCGGCCTGTCGTATGGATGATGGCTGTACCACAGCCTGAAGACAGGCGTTAGTTCGAATGGCCGCCTTTGTCCTGGCGCTCAAGATCGACCGGGATCTCGACCGCGACCTCTCCAGCATTTTCGAAGATCAGAGTGACGGGAACGGTTCCGCCCTGTTCGAAAGGCGCGGTCAGGCCCATGAACATGACGTGATCACCGCCGCGTTTCAGCATGTGGGTTTCGCCCGCCGGAATGGCGAAGCCTTCCTTCACATGCACCATCTTGGCGACACCGTTTTCGTCAACCTTATGAGTGTGCAGTTCCACTCGGGCAGCCGCATCCGAGGTCACGCCGATCAGGCGGTCATCGGTATCGCCTTGATTCTGGATCATCATGAAGGCGGCACCCGCCTTCGCGGTTTTGCCCGAAGACCGTGCATAAGGGTCTACGACCGAGATGGTATCGGCAGCCAGCGCCGCACCGGTCAGCGAAAAGGTAGTCAGGACTGCAAGCAGGCTGGATTTGAGGGTCATTATGCCTCTCCTTGGTAACTGTCTGATAGAGTTTGGAAACTGGAATCAGGCAGAAACCGGCGGGGCACGAGCTGGGTGTCGCGGCAACGGCGCGGCAATCAGATGCTGGGAAAGGAGCGACGGCGCGGGGAGCGCGCGCGACGGGGCCGGAGGTACGGCAACCGAGGCTTCATGGATCGCGCCCAGAAGGTTGAGCGCATAGTCAGGGCAGTATTGCGGTGCGCGGGTCGGTTGGCCGTCTTCGTCCATATAGACGACGACCGGCCCGCTGCCGGTGCACAAAACCATCTGCCCGACCGCGCGCTCCATACCCCGCGACACGGCCAGTCCCTGCCCGGTGAGGATCACCATCAAGGACAGCGCATAAGGCAGAAATGTGCGGAAAAAGCCTGTCATGTCAGCTTGGTATATACGCCGCCCACTGAACCGGCTTCAAGCGCAAAGCAGTGGCTGAGACAGTATGGCCTAGCTCAGCTTTTCGGCGGCCTGAACGCCTCGGCATTCATCCCCGTATGCAGTCGGTTTACCCGGCGCTGCATCCGGGTGCAGCGGATCACGGCTTTTGCAATTGATCGTGGCAGTAAAAACAGAAAATTCTTTGCTTTGAGTGACATGGTAACCCCCTCAACATGAATATGCATAAACATATGCGATATTCAGCAGGCGTTCTGTGAACAACGTCACGAAGCGGGGCGTTTTATTACCATTTCAGAGACAATCATTCGCACAGGGGCAGCGAATGCAAAAAAGAAAAGCCCCACACCGCAGGGTGCAGGGCTGAATTCTTGCGTGAGAAAGCGCTTAGGCCGAGGCTTGTGCCTTGGCGATTTCTTTCTTCACTTTCAGGGCGTTCGCCGACAGCTCGTCATCCTTGGCTTTGGCCAGGAACGCGTCCAGACCACCGCGGTGGTCGACCGAGCGCAGGGCAGCTGCCGAGATGCGCAGCTTGACGCCACGACCCAGAGTTTCCGACTGCAGGGTAACGTCGTTCAGGTTGGGCAGAAAACGGCGACGAGTTCTGTTTTTGGCGTGGCTGACATTGTTGCCAGTCATCGGGCCTTTTCCGGTCAGTTCGCAACGGCGCGACATGGTTTCTTCCTTTGTTTCTGGAGGCCGGGTACAAGACCCGTGGCCAAATCACAAGGGGCGCAACCCGAAGTCGCGCCCGAAAACTGGTTGGATGCGTTTAGTGGGAATCGCGCGAAGGGTCAAGACGGCTGCGGCGAAATCTTTGCACCCGAGTTGAATTCATTTGAGGTCAAGATCGGGGACATCCGCAACAGCGGCTTGTTATTCTTCAAATGCCGTGTGATCAACTGCGCTTGCAGCCGCCCGCCGGGGATCATGCGGGCCGGGTCGGCGCGGTAGTCAAGGTCTGTCAGTTCGGGAAAAATCTCGAATATCTCGCGACGCGACGCGGCGCTCAGCATTTTCAGCGCTTCGGGGCCGGTATAGAGGCTTTCGGTTGGCGCATCCTCGGCAAAGATCACCTGATGGCGGTCGAACAGCAGGTGGTAATACTCGACGCTTTCCACGCTTTCATCAACGTAGATATCCGGCATTGCGGTGAGTTTGATGGCCGGAATCAGAACCTCGGTCGTGCCGAACATGCGTTGGGCGATCTTTGAGTGCACCAGCATCCGATGCTGGCGCGAGACCAGCAGATCGCGATGCGGCAGCCCCTCGCCCAATGCCCCTGCAAGGATACGCACAGGCCAGAGTCTGGGGTTGGCTTCAAGCTGGAAGCGATCAAATTCGCGCCGCCCGATCCAACGGATCGGGTGCAGGCCCTGCCCCAGCGTGGGGATCAGGTCACCGGTGCGCAACGACTGGATCAGGGATCGCCCATCCTGTGTCGTGATCAATGTATCGCGCGTGAAACAGGGCATACCCGACCCGTTCTCGAACGCTGAATACGTGACGGTGATGCCTGAAGGCAGGGTAAATGTGCCGCTCGAGACTGAATAACCAACCCCGTCTTCGACCGTAATCACCCCGAAAGTATCGTCCGTGATAACAGTGCCCTCAGGGAGGTTCAGCGTGTCGGTTCCACTGCCGCCGCGAATGTCACCCGACACCGTGGTGCTGGTGAAATTCAGCGTGTCATTACCGGCACCAAGCCGGATATCGCCGACGGTTGACCCCCTGATATCAACCGTATCCGCATCCGACCCGCTAGCGATGCGCCCGCCAACCGTGCTGTTGGTGACAATGATCGTGTCGGTGCCTGCATTGCCCAGGACATTGTTGGCAATGGTGCTATTGGTGATGGTGATATCGTCATCGCCGCCACGGCCGCGGATACCGGTCACCGGAGGCGTCGCCGGGTTTCCGTTCAGAGTACCGTTGTCATTTGTGACATCGATATCGTCGTCGCCGTTGGTACCATTGATATTGGGCATTCTGACGTGTCCCGTTCCTCGGAGAATCCGGGCACGATCCGAGCTGACCAAGCCCTTTCTCAACCCGGTTCAAACGCAGTGACTTACACTCAAACACAACAATATATGTAGCTTTAATACACGATTAGCGGTCAGCGCACCAGCCGCGCACGCATCATACCGCCAGAGTGTTACGCGTCGGACAGCCCGGAGAGGATTTGTTCGGCCGCCGCCGATGGGCTGAGGTGGCCCGCACTGACCTGAGCGCCAAGATCGCTCATCCGACTGCGCATCTGTGGCGTTTCGAGACGCGCAAGCAATGCGTGGCGTACCTCTTGCTCGAACCAGTATTTTGCCTGTGTGGCGCGGTTCAATACCCAATGCCCGGCTTCGCGCCGCCAGGTTGTCAGGGCCTGCATCTCGTCCCAGGCCTGTTCCAGCCCATGCTCTTCAACTGCTGAAACGGTCATGGCCTTGGGAAACCCTTCGGGGTCCTGCGGGCGTTTGCGCAGCAGACGCAGCGCGCCCGCGTAATCGGCGCAGGTGCGGGTTGCAGTCGCTTTCAGGTCGCCATCGGCCTTGTTGATCAGGATCATGTCGGCCATCTCCATGATGCCGCGCTTGACGCCCTGCAACTCATCTCCACCCGCCGGGGCCAGCAGCAGCAGGAACAGGTCAGACATCTCGGCCACAACGGTTTCCGATTGGCCCACACCCACGGTTTCAATCAGCACGACGTCAAAACCAGCCGCCTCACAAAGTGCAATCGCTTCGCGTGTGCGGCGCGCCACGCCACCAAGATGGCTCTGGCTGGGGGACGGGCGGATAAAGGCGTTTTTCTCGCGGCTCAGCCTTTCCATGCGGGTCTTGTCGCCCAGGATCGAGCCCCCCGAACGGGCCGAGCTGGGGTCAACTGCAAGAACCGCAACGCGCAGCCCCAGCCCCGTCAGCATCATGCCGAAGCTTTCGATAAAGGTCGATTTGCCCACACCCGGCGTGCCCGACAGGCCGATCCGCAACGCCTGGCGTCCGGCGCCGCTCAATTGATCCAGCAGCGCGGTTGCCTGCGCCCGATGATCTTCACGCCCGCTTTCGACCAGTGTGATCGCACGGGCCAATGCCCTGCGCTCTCCGTTCAAGATCCTGTCGCCAAGCTCGGCAATGTTCATCGGTAAGTCCCCGGCTGGAATTTGCCCTAGATGAGGGGGGATGACCCGGTTTGTCCAGCCCCAACCGAAGCCGAGTTTGGCGACGCTGGACCTTGGCCGAGGCTTTGGCGATAAGGCGATATGACCCGGTTGCCCATTGATGACGCCATTCCCGATCTTCTGAACGCCTTGCGAACGCATGGGCGCGCGGTGCTGCAGGCGCCGCCGGGTGCGGGCAAGACAACCCGCGTGCCGCTTGAGATGCTGCAGGCCGGTCTGTGCGAGGGCCGGATCGTCATGCTGGAACCCCGGCGGCTGGCCGCCCGCGCCGCCGCCGAACGCATGGCCGAGACGCTGGGTGAGCCCGTGGGCCAGACCGTGGGCTATCGTGTCCGTGGAGACGTGAAAGTTTCAAAGGCGACGCACATCGAGGTTGTGACCGAAGGTATCCTGACACGGATGCTGCAATCCGAACCTGACCTGCCCGGCGTAGGTGCTGTGATATTCGATGAATTCCACGAACGGTCCCTGAACGCCGATCTTGGGCTTGCACTGTGCCTTGAGGTGACTGGAGCGTTGCGCGATGACCTGATCTTGCTGGCGATGTCCGCGACGCTGGATGCTGAACCGGTGGGCCAGCTGATGAACGCGCCTCTGGTGACATCCGAAGGGCGCAGCTATCCGGTCGAGACCCGCTGGTTGGACCGGCCTTTGGCGCCGCAGGCGCGGCGACTGGACGCGCTGATCGATCTGGTGGTGCGAGCCGAACGGGAAACCAAAGGGGGCATGCTGGTGTTCCTGCCCGGTGAAGGTGAAATTCGGCGGGCCGAGGCGGCTTTGGCCAGCCGTCTACCCGACACCTGTTCAGTGCGGCCATTGTTCGGAGCACTGCCCTTTGCCGCCCAGCGCGCGGCGATTGCGCCGGTTAAGCAAGGTCGCAAGGTGGTTCTGGCGACGTCGATTGCCGAAACCTCGCTGACTATTCCCGATATCCGCGTGGTGGTCGATATGGGGCAAGCCCGGCGGGCACGGTTCGATCCCGGATCAGGCATGTCGCAGCTGGTGACCGAGCGGGTGACGCGGGCCGAAGCGACGCAGCGCGCAGGCCGTGCGGGGCGTGTGGCCGAAGGTGTCTGCTATCGGTTGTGGTCCAAGGGCGAAGAAGGTGCACTAGCCGCCTACCCGCCTGCCGAGATCGAGGCAGCCGATCTGACCGGGCTGGCGTTGGAATTGTCGCTCTGGGGCGCAGAACCGGGTGATCTTGCGTTTCTGACCGCTCCGCCCGAAGGCACGCTGGCCGAGGCGCGCGCGTTGCTGGCGATGCTGGGTGCCCTGGATGGCAAAGGTAGGATCACCGAACATGGGCGGGCGCTGGCGGCGCTGCCGCTGCATCCTCGGCTGGGGCACATGCTGCTGCACGCGGGACCTGAGGCCGCGACACTGGCGGCGCTGATGGCGGAACGCGATCCGCTGCGGGGCGCGCCGGTCGATCTGTCTTTGAGGCTTGAGGTGCTGCGGGACGTGCGCGCGTTTCAGCGCAATCGGGTCTGGCAGGTCAACATGGGCGCGCTGGATCGGATCAAGGGCGAAGCAAAACGGTTGCGCGCGCAATCTAAGGATGCGGGCGGTCTGAGCCCGGCGGCGATGGCGGCGCTGGCCTATCCCGATCGCATCGGACAGCGACGCAAGGGAGATGTCCCGCGTTATGTCCTGTCGGGTGGCAAAGGCGTCGTGCTGGAAGCCGGTGATACGTTGGCGGGTGCACCCTATCTTGTGGTGACGGATACGGATGGGAACCCGCGTGAAGCGCGCGTGCGCATGGCAGCGCAGATTTCCGAGGGGGAAATTCGCGATCTATTCGGCGATCAGATCGCGTGGGTCGACAGCTGCGACTGGTCGAAACGCGAACGCCGTGTGGTGGCGCGCAGGCAAGAGCGGTTCGGAGCAATCACGCTGGACGACCGCATCTGGAAAGATGTCCCCGAGGATGCGTTGGCGCGGGCGATGTTGGACGGGGTGCGCGATCTGGGTGTGCGGCTGAACGGGGCCGCAGCGCGATTGGCCGCTCGGGTCGAGTTGATCCGCGCGGAAGGCGCTGATTTGCCGGACTTCTCGGAAACCGGGCTGATGGATACGCTGGAAGACTGGCTGCTGCCGATGCTCTCGGGTGTGCGCAATGCCGATGACTGGAAGCGGTTCGACCTGCTGCCCGCGCTGCGCGCCCGGCTGGACTGGGACCAGATGCAGGAACTGGATCGGCGGGCGCCGGGCTCGTTTGTGACTCCGTTGGGCCGCAAGCTGCCAATTGACTATGGCGGTGCGGTGCCCGAAATCTCGGTTCGGCTACAAGAGGTATTTGGCGTTACGCAACATCCGGTGGTTGGGGGCGAGCCTTTGAAGATCACGCTGCTGTCACCGGCCCAGCGACCGATCCAGATCACCCGTGATCTGCCCGGATTCTGGGCCGGGTCATATGCCGATGTGCGCAAGGACATGCGGGCGCAGTACCCAAAACATCCCTGGCCCGAAGATCCAACTCAGGCGGATCCGACGCTGCGCGCGAAGCGGCGCAAAGGCTGAGTTGATCAGGTGGGCGTAAATAAGCCTCATTGGCGGAAACAGTGCAAAGCGCACAAATTGCTGCAAAAATACACGAAACACCGAAAGTTCAGGCCATATTTTGCGGTTATCCGAGGGCGGTATTGTTAACTCAGCAATACATGATTATGTAACTTCTTCGAATTACAAAAAGAACACGCCCGAGCAGGCCTGGCATGACGACATGGATACGCAACATCTGGGAAGAGGTCGCGCGACCGCTGATCCAGCGCCCAAGCCGGGTGCAGGTTGCTGCGTTGTGTACCCGCAAGGCAGGTCCCGGTGACGACGTTTTGTTAATCACCAGTCGGGGCACCGGACGCTGGATTATCCCCAAAGGCTGGCCCATTGATGGGCTCAACGGGCCGGAAACCGCATTGCGGGAAGCCTGGGAAGAGGCTGGAGTGCGCGCGACTGAGGTGCAGAAAGATCCCGTTGGTCATTACTCTTACGACAAAAGGTTGGATGACGGCACGGCGTTGCCGGTTATCACCAGCGTTTATCGGATCGAGGTGACCGATCTGGCGGATGTATTCCCCGAGTCCGATCAGCGTAAGCGCTGCTGGGTGTCCCCAAAGGTGGCCGCCGAACGCGTGCAAGAGCCGGAACTGCGCGACTTGCTACTGCAATTGTAACAATATTGTAAAAAACTGATGACAAAGGTTGCCGCGCCCATTGGAACCGTTTAGCGGCGGGCATCATTCAAAACAGCCGCTGTGAACCGATGTCAGACCACCCCACCAAAGCCCGTTGGCACGCACTGGACCGCGACCTGCAGCGTATCTCGCGCGTTGAGCACGCCAATGCCCAAGTATCGCGTCCTCTGTTGGCCCCCGGAATTGCACTGGCCTTTATCGCGCTGGCAGGTTTGGCTGCAGCGCTTCTGTTCGGACGGGCCGATGGTGGCGTGATCGTTGTCGCAGCTGCGGCATTCGGCGCTTACATGGCGATCAATATCGGTGCCAACGACGTAGCCAACAATATGGGCCCGGCAGTGGGGGCCAATGCTCTGACCATGGGCGGAGCCATCCTGATTGCCGCCATCGCAGAAAGCGCAGGCGCGTTGCTGGCAGGGGGGGATGTGGTTTCGACCATCTCTAAGGGCATCATCGATCCGATGTCGGTGCAGAACAGCAATGTGTTCATCTGGGCGATGATGGCGGCCCTGATATCGTCGGCACTGTGGGTCAATCTGGCTACCTGGGTCGGGGCACCGGTTTCGACCACGCATTCGGTGGTCGGCGGCGTGATGGGTGCCGGCATTGCTGCGGCGGGCCTAAGTGCGGTGAGTTGGGGCACGATGAGCGCGATTGCCGCCAGTTGGGTGATCTCACCCGTTTTGGGCGGGATGATTGCAGCCGCCTTTCTGGCATTGATCAAACACAAGATCCAGTATCAGGACGACAAGATCGCGGCAGCACGGCGCTGGGTGCCCATTCTGGTTGCCGTGATGGCAGGGGCGTTTGCCACCTACTTGTCGGTCAAAGGCCTGAAGCGGATCGTCAAAATTGATCTTCAATTTGCCCTTTTGATCGGCCTGACCTTTGGCGGCCTGGTCTGGGCTGCGACGGTACCGTGGGTCAAGCGCAAGTCTGAAGGGTTGGAGAACCGGACCCGGTCGTTGAAGACGTTGTTTGGCCTGCCTCTGGTGATTTCGGCCACATTTCTGAGTTTTGCGCATGGGGCCAATGATGTGGCCAATGCGGTGGGTCCACTGGCGGCAATCGTGCATGCGGCCGAGTTCGGAGATTTTGCCACGAAAGTATCGATCCCGACATGGGTCATGGTGATCGGCGCGTTTGGTATCTCGTTCGGCCTATTCCTGTTCGGTCCCAAGCTGATCCGTATGGTCGGCAGCCAGATCACCAAACTGAACCCGATGCGGGCGTTCTGTGTCGCGCTATCGGCGGCGATCACGGTCATCGTCGCCAGTTGGCTGGGTCTGCCGGTCAGTTCGACTCATATCGCGGTTGGGGCCGTCTTTGGTGTTGGCTTCTATCGGGAGTGGCATGCAGAACGGCGGTGGAAATACTCGAACCGCCAGCGGCCGGCGGAGCTGCGACTGGCGCGCGAGGAACGGCGGCGGCGCAAGCTGGTGCGGCGGTCGCATTTCATGACCATCGTGGCGGCCTGGGTGGTCACGGTACCGGCAGCGGCAGTGATGTCGGCGCTAATTTTCTGGGTTTTGACTGCGTTCGCTTGATCGGAATTTGCGAGGCTCTGCCTCGCGCTCCGAGGTATTTTAGGCCAGATGAAGAGACGGATCAGGTTATGATCTGGTCGACTGTGAGCGGCGTGTCCGGTGATTGGTGGATGAGTTGAGAGACTCGGCTATTGATCGGGGTTGGGATCGCGTACTGTTGGCCGAGTTTGATGATTTCGCCCTGTAGACTGTCGATTTCGGTCGGGCGACCCGCCGTCAGATCATAAGCCATCGAGGTGCGCGCATTTGGGTCGATGGTCAGCATTTTTGCCGCAATTCGTGTAAAAATTGGCGTTGGCAGACGTAGAATGTGCGGTGTCATCCATGCGGGTAGTGGCGTTGTGGAGGTGGCCTCGATCTCGGCGACTTTCAAAACACGCTGCGCCTCGGCCATCTGATCAGCCATCAGGCGACGCCAGTTTCGGTCGAGCAGTTGGTTTTGCAAGGTCAGGCCGGACAATGCGTTCAATGCATTGTTGAGGTTGATCACCAGCTTACCCGATTGCACTGCCTCGATCTGGTCGCTTTCGCTGACGGGTAGATCTGGGGCGCTTAGGCGTTCAGCCAGAAACCGGGAGCCATGCTCGATGACGATCTCGCCCGATGTGGCGCGGTGATAGGTTGCCGGGCCCGTCGGCACCACGTTGAACGGCACCATTCCAGCCCGAACGTCGCGTCCGGGAAGAGCGGTGCGCAGGGTGCGGGCGTTCTCGAGCCCATTCTGCCAAGACAGAACCGGGGCCGTTTCCGTGGCGTGTGCGGCGATCAGCGTTGCCATCTCGGCGGTCGCGCCGGTTTTTACCGTGACGATGACCAACTCGGCATCCCCAAGACAGGCAGGGTTTTCGCTGAGCGTGAGTTGTGCGGCGGCGACGTGGCGATGCAGGTTCGAGAAATCTGTCACCGTCAGCCCTTGTCCCCGGATGGCGTTCAGCACCCGCGCGCGGCCCAGCAGCGTCACGCTGTGTCCCGCTGCGGCCAGCAATGCGCCGCAAAAGCAGCCAATGCTGCCTGCACCGGCGATGACAATATTCATGGCTTACCTCCGCTGTGCCTCCAAGGATCGCCGGGATCGTTCAACGGAGCCAGCGTGACGTGAGGTCAGACGCGGGCGCGTCTGGGTCGGGTGCGTTCGAGGTCTTCCGAGATCGGAATGAACTCCTGATCATCACCGGGCGGCAGGTGGAAGGCGCCGTCCGCCCAGTCGGCAGTTTTCCATTCGCGTGTGGCCGTTTCTATCTTCTCCTTCGAAGAGGAGACGAAGTTCCACCAGATGTAACGATCTTCGTTCAAGGTCGCGCCGCCCAGCAGCAACAGCCGCGCACCCAGTGGTCCGGCCTTCACGGACAGGTGATCGCCGGGGCGGAAGACCATCATGCGACCCGCCTCGAAGCTGTCGCCTGCGATCTCGACCGAGCCTGTGGTGACATAGACACCGCGATCCTCGTGATTGTCGGGCAGCGGGAAGGAGGCACCCGGTTCGAGCTGGACGTCGAGATAAAAGGTCTCGGACAGCATGGTGACCGGGCTGGTTTCGCCATAGGCGGAACCAAGGATCAGGCGGGCGCTGACGCCTGCATCCTGAATATGGGGCAACGCGCCCTGTTTGTGGTGTTCGAAATCGGGGGCCATATCTTCGTGAGTTTCGGGCAGGGCGATCCAAGTCTGGATGCCAAACAGGCTGTGTTTCTTGCCGCGTGTTTGGTCACTGGTACGTTCGGAATGGGTCACACCACGCCCAGCGACCATCCAGTTGACCTCGCCGGGATAGATCATCTGATGCGTGCCGAGACTGTCGCGGTGTTCAAACTCGCCCTGATATAAATAGGTCACGGTACCAAGTCCGATATGGGGATGCGGCCGTACGTCAATACCGCCTTCGGTGATGAATTCGGCCGGACCCATTTGGTCGAAGAAGATGAAGGGGCCGACCAGTTGCCGTTTGACCGAGGGTAGCGCGCGGCGCACCTCGAACCCGCCCAGATCACGGGCACGGGGGATGATCAGGCTGTCTAGCGCCGGGTTCTCGGACCGGCAGTCGGGGGTATGGGTCGGATTCCAGCTCATTCTCGCTCTCCCTTAGGTCAGGATCTGGCTTGGGCTTCAATATGTTTGATAATGTGGAATATAGTATGATTTATTATCTGGCATAGCGCATGAGTGCACATATACAGTGCACGATGGGCGGAAACGGCGGCAACGCTCACGTGACGGTGATGAAATGACCCGATCTTCAGACCAGCTTAACTCGGCTTTCGCAACAAACGTGCTAGATTGAGTATCAGGCCAGACAACATGCCCGTTATCGAAAGGAGCCCTCTCGATGTCGCACGTTCTTCTTACCCGCCGCAGCGCGTTGGTTACGGCGGGCTGTTTTGCAGCGCTAGGCACGGCCGGGCTGACCACGCCCGCGCGGGCGCAGGGCGTTGCACCGACCCCGTCCATGCGGGGCGGATCGAACAACTATCGCCCCGGCGCCCCTATTGTGCAGCGCATCGGCGGCGGAGGTTTCTGGATGACCGGCACCGTGCGCCGCGCAGGCGACGGTGCCCCCTTGCCCGGCCAACGTATCCAGATCTGGGCGCATACGACCGAGGGGCACGAGCGCGACCAGCGCAGCCATGGGGCGACGCTGACGGATGCGAACGGTGAATTTCGGCTTGAGATGCCACAAATCGTGCCCGCCTTTGGCCAACCGCACGGGCATCTGGCCTATGACAGCGGCGAATTCGAAACGGTTTTCCTACGCCCGGTGATGTCGAGCGCGAAGGATAAAACGCTTGCCGCGCATTTCGTCTTGCAGCCTGCCTGATACGTGTTGAGGCGCATACTGATCTGGGCAGCGTTGATTGTCGCCCTTCTGGTGCCGGTTATCGCGGCAGCATTCAGCCCTTATCTGGCGTGGCGCGAGCCGATCTACATCCTTGCCGGGTTTGCGGGCATCGTCGGGATGTGCCTTCTGCTGATGCAACCCTTGCTGGCCGGACGCTGGTTGCCTGGGCTTTCACCTGTGCGCAGCCGCTTATGGCACAGGCGGTGCGGTCTGGCCCTTGTCGCAGCGATCGTAATCCATGTGGGCGGTTTGTGGATTACGAGCCCGCCGGATGTCGTGGACGCGCTTCTATTCGTATCAGCCACACCCTTTTCCGTCTGGGGTGTGATCGCGATGTGGACGGGTTTTGCTGCAGCAACGATGGGCGTTCTGCGCCTACGCCTGAACCTGCGATTTCGGCTCTGGCGTCTGGGGCACACAGGACTGGCGCTGGTAACCATTCTGGGCAGTGTCGTACACGCCCTGCTGATTGAGGGCACGATGGAGATCATGACCAAGATCGCATTGTGTGTGCTGGTAGTTCTGGCGTGCGTCGCTACGCTCGCCAGATTACGGGTCTGGGAAGTGTCCCGACGCGTTTAGTCCTCCCATACGCATACCGGGGCCGCGTCAGGCTGACAGGCGTTTGGCATAGGTCGCGCGATCTATTTCAACATCCCGCACGGTGATGCTGCCGACCGTGGGCGCAGACGCAGCCAGAACATTCAGAATGATCGCGTTCAACTCGGCGCGCGTTGCCTCATCTCGGCCTTGCAACAACAAGAGCGTGGCATGAATGAAGGTCTGCGGTTCGGTCCCGATGCGGAAATACGGAAACGAGGTGGCACGGATTTTGAGTGTTGGGGCATCGAATACTTCATGCGCGGCGAGCTCGGAATAGAGCTGCTCACAGATGGCTTGAAAATCATGAGTTTTTTCGAGCCCGGCAGAGAATTCCAGAGTGATGTGTGGCATTGGTTGCTCCGAGATTTAAGAGAGCCATCTATCGCTCTCCCAGATTGCTGTCGGCCTCAGACGCCCAGACACCAGCGCATCACGGCTTTTTGCGCATGCAGGCGGTTTTCGGCCTCGTCAAAGATCACCGAGTTCGGGCCGTCCATGACCTCGGATGTGGCCTCTTCTTCGCGGTGCGCAGGCAGGCAGTGCATGAACAACGCGTCTGGCTTGGCATGCGACATCAGCTCGGCGTTGACCTGATAGGGGCGCAGCATGTTGTGGCGGCGCTCCTTCGCGGATTGAGAATCGTGCATTGAGACCCAAGTATCGGCGACCACGAGGTCGGCCCCTTCAACAGCTTTGTGCGGGTCCCGTTCGATCACGATTTTCGAGCCCTTCTGACGTGCAAGCCCCATGAATTCTTCTTCCGGGTCCAGCTGCGCCGGGCCGGTGAATGTCAGGTCGAAACCGAATTGACCGGCGGCATGCAGAAATGAAGCGCAGACATTGTTGCCGTCGCCGGTCCAAACGACCTTTTTTCCTGCGATGGGGCCGCGATGCTCTTCATAGGTCAGCACATCGGCCATGATCTGGCAGGGATGTGTACGATCGGTCAGACCATTGATGACGGGAACGTCCGAGTATTCGGACATCTCGGTCAGGATGGTTTCATCAAAGGTCCGGATCATGATCATGTCGACATAGCGCGACAGGACCCGGGCGGTGTCGGCGATGGTCTCGCCATGGCCCAGCTGCATGTCCTTGCCGGACAGCACCATGGTCTGCCCGCCCATTTGGCGCACGCCAACATCGAAGGACACGCGGGTCCGCGTTGATGGCTTTTCAAAGATCAGCGCAACCATGCGGCCTGCCAGAGGCTGCTCGTCGTCGGGGGCGGCTTTGGGACGCCCAAGGCGCGCCTGTTTCATCGCGCTGGCCTGATCGATCATGTTCCGCAGATCACCTGCGTCAGTTTTGTGGATATCAAGGAAGTGGTTCATTTTAATTCACTTTTTAATCAGGCGAGTTCAGGCCGAAGCCATTGCGTTTTCGACTTGTGCCGCAGTTTTCTCGAGGCGGATCAGGGCTTGTGCGATGTCATCCTCGGTGAGGGTCAGCGGCGGCAGCAGGCGGATCACGTTATCTGCGGCGGGAACCGTTATGACCTCGTTGTCATAGCCAGCGTTGACCACGTCGATATTGGTGGGCTTGCATTTCAGGCCTAGCATCA
This sequence comes from Ruegeria sp. SCSIO 43209, assembly GCF_019904295.1. NCBI lineage: Bacteria > Pseudomonadati > Pseudomonadota > Alphaproteobacteria > Rhodobacterales > Roseobacteraceae > Ruegeria > Ruegeria sp. SCSIO 43209. Next base: position 563,902 of record NZ_CP065359.1, on the reverse strand, counting down.
GGCCTGAGCCGCGCACCTCCTCGAATACTTCGGGGTGGTCCGCGATCAGGCCTTCGAGCTTCTGACGCAGCAGGCCTGCCTTGCGATTCACACCTTCGAGGAAGGCCGGAGTAGCGACCTGATCAATCACCGCGCAGCCTACAGCGCAGCCCAAGGGGTTGCCGCCATAGGTCGAGCCGTGGGTGCCTGCCGTCATGCCCCTGGCGGCCTCTTCGGTGGCCAGAACCGCACCCAGAGGGAAACCGCCGCCGATGCCTTTGGCGACCATCATGATATCCGGCGTGATGCCGGCCCATTCATGGGCAAAGAGTTTGCCGGTCCGCCCCACGCCGCATTGGACTTCATCGAGGATCAGCAAAAGGCCGTTATCATCGCAAATCTGGCGCAAGGCTTTCAGCTCTGCATCCGGAACGGGGCGGATGCCGCCTTCGCCCTGAACCGGTTCGATCAGGATGGCTGCCGTGGTGTCGGTGATGGCGTTGGTGACACCGTCGAGGTCTCCGAATGTCAGATGCACAAAGCCGGGAAGCAGCGGTCCAAAGCCTTTGGTCATCTTCTCGGACCCGGCGGCGGCGATACCCGCCGATGACCGGCCATGGAATGAGCCGTCGAAGGTGATGATCTCGACCTTCTCGGGCTGACCTTTGTCATAAAAATACTTGCGGGCCATTTTGACGGCCAATTCGCAGGATTCTGTGCCCGAATTGGTGAAGAACACCGTATCGGCAAAGGTGTGTTCCACCAGCTTGTCCGCCAGTGCCTGCTGTTGCGGGATGTTATAGAGGTTTGAAACATGCCACAGCGCATGCGCCTGTTCCGTCAGGGCCGCCACCAGCGCCGGATGCGCATGACCCAGCGCGTTCACCGCTATGCCCGCGCCCAGATCCAGAAAACGTCGGCCATCCGCCTCGGTCAGCCAGGCGCCTTCGCCCTTCACGAATGTCAGGGGCGCGCGGTTATAGGTCGGCAGAACGGACGGGATCATCGGATCATCCTTTTCGAATAGCTTGAGCCCTGTGAGTGATACACTGGGGCCATGGTCGTCAACTGATTTGGTGGGGTTTGCGCGGATTTGGACAGCGCAAATGGATCAAACGGGCCGATTATGCGGTCAGGCGTCGGCGTCGGAGGCGCAGGATATGTGCGGTATTGATCATGTGAGGCCGTATAGCGGGGTGCACCGGGTCTGAAAACCCCGTTTTTGCGATCGGGGCAAAAATCATTCTGAGACTGGGATTTACCGCTTGTCATTTACCCGACGCTGGCGCACGGCTGAACCATGACACCGATACGTCAGAATCCTGCCCTTGCGGCCCTGCTGATCCTTGCGGCCAGCGCCCTTCTCGCAGGGACCACATTGCTGGCGAAAGCACTGGGGACGGATGTGCTTGGCCCCGCCCTGCATCCGATGCAGATCAGCCATGGACGGTTTCTGTTTGCCTTTCTGGTAATCGTGACAGCCGTCGGCATCATGCGCCCCCGCCTGAGCCGCCCGCATTGGGGTCTGCATATCGGACGGACAAGCTTCGGCTGGCTAGGGATCACGCTGATGTTTGCATCCGTTGCTTTCATACCGATTGCGGATGCGACGGCGATCTCGTTCCTGAACCCGGTCTTTGCCATGATGTTGGCGATCCCGCTGCTGAAAGAAGGTGTCGGCCCGTGGCGCTGGTTGGCCGCCATCGTGGCCTTGATCGGTGCCTTGGTTCTGTTGCGTCCAACGCCCGCTAGCTTTCAACCCGCTGCATTACTGGCCCTGACCGCAGCAGTGATAATTGGGATGGAACTGATCTTTATCAAAAAGCTCTCGGGCCGAGAAATACCGATCCAGATTCTGCTGATCAACAATGCGATGGGTCTGACCATTGCGACAGTCGCGGTAAGTTTCGTTTTCCAGATGCCGACGCCTCAGCAATGGGCGGCGCTGGCCTCGATTGGTGTGCTAATGGCCTGTGCGCAGGCTTGTTTCGTCAACGGAATGGCGCGGGCGGATGCCTCTTTTGTGGCTCCGATCAGCTACGCTACGCTGATCTTCGCTGCCTTCTACGATTTCGCGGTATTCAAGGTGATACCGGATGGGATCAGCCTGATCGGCTCGGCCATCATCCTGACCGGAGGTCTGATTCTGGTCTGGCGCGAGGCGATACACCGTCAGGCCTTGAGCCGGTAGCCGGTGCGCAACATCTGCCAGGTCAATCCTCCAACCAACAATGTCGCGCTGGCGCAGATCGCCATGCCCAACCAAGGAGAGCTGTCGGACACGCCGATCATCCCATAGCGCAACCCGTCAATCAGATAGAAGACCGGGTTCGCATGGCTTAGCCGATTGAGCACTGGCGGTAGCGCCTGCACAGAATAGAAAGTGCCGGACAAGAAAGCCAAAGGCGTGACGATGAAATTGGTGATAGCCGCCATCTGGTCGAACTTGTTGGCAAAAATCCCGGCAAAAAGCCCAAGCGCGCCCATGAACGCGCCGCCTAAAACCACGAATATCAGTGCGATCATCGGGTTCTGCGGCACGATGCCCAGAACCAACGCCAGAGCGATTGCGACGACAAGGGCGATCAGGATACCGCGGGCGATGCCTCCGGCCAGATAACCCAACAGGATTTCCAGCGGCGATAGCGGCGGCATCAGCGTATCGACGATATTACCCTGAACCTTGGCGATCACCATCGATGACGATGTATTGGCAAAGGCGTTCTGAATCACGGTCATCATCATGATGCCCGGTGCCAGAAAGGTCAGAAACGGCACCCCCATCACATCCGGTCGGCTGGGGCCAATGGCAATGTTGAAGATCAGCAGGAACAGGCCTGCCGTCACCAGCGGTGCCAGCAGGGTCTGCGTCCACACGGCCAGAAAGCGCAGGGTTTCGCGCTGCGCCAGTGTATAGAGGCCCATCCAATTCACCGCGCCAAAGCGGCGTGCGTCGTGATCCATGAGATTATGCATGCTCTGCCCCATACCTGATTCGAAGACCGCTTGTAACTCGGGCCGCAGTGTTTAGAATAGGGCGCTGAGATGATTTCCCAAGGCGGCCCGAATCCGGGGCCGCTTTCCGCTTTTGAAAGGCAAATGATGTCCTGGACTGACGAGCGTGTAGAGCTGCTGAAAAAGATGTGGGGCGAGGGCCAGTCGGCCAGCCAGATCGCCAAGGAACTGGGCGGCGTGACCCGCAATGCGGTGATCGGCAAGGTTCACCGTCTGGGCCTGTCGAACCGCGCCACCGGTGCAAGCCCGGCAAAGGCCGAGCCTAAGGAAAAACCGGCCCCCGCGCCCAAGGCCGAGGCCAAACCGAAACCGGCACCCAAGACTGAACCGGCCCGCCCGGTGCCAGCCCCCGAGGCCAAACCGGTCACCCCGGCCCGTCGCCAGATCATACCCGCCGGCCAGCCGCTGCCTCCGCAACCGTCGGCCAATGAGATCAGCCCCGAGGCTTTGGCCAAGGTCAACGAGATTGAAAAGAAGGCCAAGAAGCTGTCTTTGATGGAGCTGACCGAAAAGACCTGCAAATGGCCTGTCGGCGACCCCGCGACCGAGGATTTCTGGTTCTGCGGCCTGCCCGTCGAGGCAGGCAAACCCTATTGCGAAGCGCATGTGGGCGTGGCGTTCCAGCCGATGAGTTCGCGCAGAGATCGGCGGCGGTAATTCTTAGACATGACAGCGGGGGTTGGCCTTGATTGGCCAGCGCCCGATCGACATTAGTCTGCGGAACGGGTGCTTTCCGTATAGTCGGATAGCAATGATCGGGCGTGTTGAGCGTGGCGCGACACCAGCTGTTTCTGACGCGCGTTGTCCGGCACCAGATAACTGGTATCCGAGAGGCCCCCGGTCGAAATGCCCGAAAACAATACAGTAAGTTCCTCGACCATTGCAGGAGGGAGTGAATTCAACGCTTCCTGTCCTATCAGCAAGCTTTCGGTCGGGGCACCCTCGGCGATAATCACTTCGTGCGTCGCCAGGACCAGATGGAAATACGTGACGCTGTCTACGGTTTCATCGACATAAATCCCCGGCAGATCGGTCAGCCTTATCGCGGCGACCAGAACCTCAGAACGACCGAACATGCGTTTCACAATCGCCGAGGACACCAGCATGCGATGCTGACGCGAGACAAGCAGATCACGTCGGGGCAGGCCTTGTCCAAGTGCGCCCGCGCAAATTCGCACTGGATAAAGTTTCGGATTGCGGCGCAACTCGCGCGCAGTGAGTGAACGGCGCAAGATCTGCAGCAAAGGCTGGTTGCCACCCCGCGCCAGCAAAAGCAGCTGGCCAGGCTTCAGATCTTCTACCGGCACCGGACCCAAATCAGTGGATACGAGTGTTCCCGCAGTCAGACAGGGGATGCTGCCCGGGGTCGGATCGGTATTGACTGTATATGTGCCGCCATTGTCGGTCGAGACCAGCGAATCGCCAGCGCCGGCCTGCCCGATGACTGTCGATTGCATACCGTTGGCCGGGCCAGTGTTCGCAGTGATCGGGCCGGGACTTGGAGGATCGCTGAAAGAATTAAACTGATAAACCGTTGTCCCTTCGGAGAGCGAGATACCATTGGTTTTACCCAATCCGTTAAATGTCCCGGAACTTGTCGTGTCGATAACATAGATATCGCGACCGGCAACCGTTGTCGGCGTGATACCGGCCAGAGTATTGGTGGTTCGGATCGAGCCATTGCTCAAATAGATCGTCACGACCAACCCCGAGACATCCGTACCAGCGTCAACCGCGACCTCAATAAAATCCAGGGTCGGGCCACCTAAGTATTTGAGCTCAGAAAAGTATGGATCCGGCATAAATCACATGTCTTTCGATGATGCTAAGACGTCCACCCGGCACTGACGGGACAGAAATGCTGTGGCTGCTGTTGATACAACTTTCATAGGAAGGCAAGCTGTTGCTTCTGTTACTGCGCCGGATGCGAAGGCAGATTTGGCATCGGCACCCATCGGGGTAGTTCCTCAGGCGAAACCGAGACATGCAGTTTCTCTGACCGGTCACGCCCTACTTTGCGATGCTTGCGCAGCAGGAAAATCTTACCCCAGCCACGCCAGGTGCCCACGGATTGCGCATGCGGATCGGTAGGGAAACGGTCGCGCCAACCTTCGGGCAGGGGCAGGCCGTGCAGCTCGGCCTTGTCGAGCATCCAGATCAGGGAGATGTTGCTGAGGGGGCGGGCCTCTTCGAACCCGTTCAGCTGGCCGCCAACATCGCCGTGGGTGCCGCGGAACCAAACCTGCTCGATATGGCCTTTGAAGTCAGGCGTGCATTTCCACAGCACCGGCTCGAACACCTCGCGGGTCTCGTCCAGCGCCATGGCGTGATAGCCGTGGCGGGTGGCAGGGCCAAGCTGGTGGTTGTGGAAGGCATGGCGTTCCTCGGCCCAGCGCCAGAGCAGCGGAAGGCGCAGGCCCAGCGCCTTGACCGTGTCCCAGACGCCGACCATCTCGATGGCGACATCCTCGTGACAGAACTCCCGACGAAAGACCGCCGCCGCTTCGCCATTGGCGTTACATTCATAGTGTCGATAGGCCTGTTTGATATTGCGGACAGTGGCGTGTTCGGCCTTGAGCAACCCGATAGCATCGATCACGCCCGCAAGGCTGCGGACCCCGTATGCGCCGCGTGAATAGCCGATGAAAAAGATCTTATCACCGGGTTTGTAACGCGAAGCCAAATAACCATAGGCCCGACGAATCTGACGGTTGATACCCCGCCCCATCATCACGTCCATAGTCGACTTCCAGCTTTCCCACTGCACGCCGGATTCGTAGAAAACCGAAACCTGGCTGCCCATCTCGCAGCACAGGCGCAGAGTCTGGCCCGCGTGGGTTTCCCGCCCTGCTTCCAGCGTCGACATGGTACCGTCAAGAATGATGACATGGCTGACAGGTTCGCGGTGGCGCGTTTCGGCCGAGTGCTCGGACCGCAGAGGCCGTCCGAGCCATCCCAGTACCTTTCTACTCAGCCGCGACAGAACCATGCGTCAACAATTCCCAAACTTTGTGAGGTGTGAAAGGCATATCCGCCTGCCGCACCCCGTGATCCCAGAGCGCATCCTGTACCGCGTTCGCCACTGCGGCCAGTGCGCCCACGGTGCCTGCCTCGCCACAGCCTTTCATCCCCATCGGGTTGGCGGTTGACGGAACCGGCGCCGAGGTAAACTCTATCATGGGTATCTCAGCAGCGCGGGGCAAGGCGTAGTCCATGAACGAAGCCGTGAGCAGTTGCCCCTCGGCATCATGAACAACATGCTCGGTCAGTGCTTGGCCGATACCCTGCACTACGCCGCCATGCACCTGCCCCTCGGCCAGCATCGGGTTGATAAGATTGCCGAAATCATCCACCACCGTGTAGCGGTCGACCCATGTTTCACCAGTGAAAGAATCGATAACGACTTCGGCAACATGTGCACCATTGGGATAGCTGCGTGCATCTAGCGTGGCGCGGGCTTCGTGATGCAACAGATCCGTGCGTCCGTCCGCGCGCGCCATCTCGGCCGCCTCGGTCAGCGTGGGGGTCAGGTTGGACCCCGGCGCGCGGAAGGTTTCATGGTCGAAGGTCACATCGCTTTCCTCGACCCCCATCTTATCCGCAAGATAGGGCGTGAATGCGGCGATCATCGTATCAACTGTGACCAGTGTCGCGTTGCTTTGGGTCGTGACCGAGCGTGAACCGCCAGTCCCGCCGCCCTGCGCCAGCCTGTCCGTGTCGCCTTGCACAACATTGATCAGGTGCGAAGGAATCCCTGTCTGGTCCGAAAGGAACTGGGCATAGACGGTCTCGTGCCCTTGCCCATTGGACTGAGTGCCGACATAGAGGTTCACCGTTCCGTCCTCGCAAAACTCGATCTTCGCGCCTTCGGAAGGGTCTCCCAAAATACTTTCGATATAGTAACAAAGCCCCTGCCCCCGGATCAGACCGTTTTCGGCATCCGCCGCCTTGCGGGCCTCAAAGCCCGTAGTCTGTTCGGCGGCGCGGCTGAGGACCATGTCGAACTCACCCACATCATAGGTTTCGCCGGTTGCGGTCTTATAGGGGAAAGCTTCGGGTCGGATGAAATTCTTGCGCCGTAACTCCCACGGATCAATCCCCAACTCACGCGCAGCACGGTCCATGACGCGTTCCAGCACATAGATCGCCTCGGGTCGCCCGGCACCGCGATAGGCGTCGACCTGCGTGGTGTTGGTGAAGAATCCTTCGACCCGCAAGTAGGTGGTCTGAACATCGTAGACACCCATCAAAACCTTACTGAACAGGCTGGTCTGGATCGCCTGCGCGAAATGGCTGTTATAAGCGCCAAGGTTGATCTTGCTGTGGACCCGGTAAGCAGTGATCTTGTGATCGGCATCAAAGGCGAGCTCCGCCAGTGAGGTCAGGTCGCGGCCGTGGTGATCGGACAACATCGCTTCGGACCGGTCCGACATCCAGTGCACCGGCTGGCCCAGTTTCATGGCAGCAACAGCAACGGTGAAATATTCGGGATAAGGCATCGCCTTCATACCAAATCCGCCGCCGACATCTGGCGTAGTGACGCGGATCGCCTCGGGGTCCAGTTTCAGCTTTTGTGCCAGTTGCGCTTTCATCCCCCAGACACCCTGCCCGCCATATGAGAAATGCATACGGCCATCCGACCAATCGGCCTGACAGCCACGCGGTTCGATCGAGCTCACGATGACCCGGTTGTCATGCACGTTCAGCGCGACGGTGCGCGCCGCTGCATGAAAGGCGGCATTGGTCGCCTTCTCATCACCCAAGCCCCAGTTAAAGGCGCGGTTGTTGGGGGCTTGTGGATGCAAAGGTTCCCCACCCGCAGCGACATCCGTCTTGACCGGCAGGTCCTCGGTTTCCATCCAGATCAATTCGGCTGCATCGCGGGCCTGTAACAACGAGTCGGCAATGACGACCGCAACGGGTTCTCCGACGAAACGCACGCGGTCCTTGGCCAGCATGTTCCGCTCGGACGCAGCGCCTTGACTGCCGTCGCGGTTGGCGACTGTAGTCGCGTTCATCACCGTATCGATCCCGGCAGCAGTCAGATCTTCCAGCGTCATGACCAAGCGCACCCCATCCGCTGTACGTGCATCTTCAAGGTCCAGCGACGTGATCGTGGCATGCGCCACCGGGCTGCGAAAGAATGCTGCGAACAGCGCATTCTCGGGCACAGAATCGTCCATGTATTGCCCCTGCCCGGTCAGAAACCGCTGGTCCTCGGTCCGTTTGATGGGCTGGCTTTTGCCGAATTTTTCCATGGGATGATCCTCTGGCTGCCTGAATGCGCGACCCTAGCGTGAAGCAGGACCTTGTCCAGTGGCTGAGAAAATTAACTCCGCACGGTCTGAAAGCGACATTCATGTCTAGAAACAGCGTTGCGCGCCGATCTGGGCCGCGCCTAGGCTGAACCTAAACTCAGTCGAGTGGAGGTTTCCATGCCCAAAGAAATCAAGCTGACGAATGGCCGATTGGACAGCCAAAGTGCCGAGGCCTATTGGGATGATGGGTTTATATTTCCGATCCCCGTGTTCTCTGCCGCAGAAGCCGCCGGGTACCGTGCCGAGTTGGAAGATGTCGAGGCCAGCTGGCGCGAGGCTGACCTGCCGCTACCCTTGAACATGTACAAACGCATCAACGCGCATGTGGTGATGCCATTTGCCACTCGCATCGCGTTGGATCCGCGCGTTTTGGACGTTGTCGAAGGTGTTTTGGGCCCAGACCTGCTGCTGTGGTCAGCTGAGCTGTTCATCAAGGAACCGCGCACGACGCAAGTGGTGGGCATGCATCAGGACCTGACATATTGGGGTATGGGTGAAACCTCGGACCAGTTGACCGCCTGGATCGCCCTGTCCCCTGCGACGGTTGAAAGTGGCTGCATGGATTTCGTGAAGGCCAGCCACAAGAACCCGATCCTGCCGCATAATGATACGTTTTCCGACAACAACCTGCTGTCGCGTGGGCAAGAGGTGGCGGTCGATGTCACAGAGGAAGACAAAACCCATATCGAGCTGCAGCCCGGCCAGATGTCGCTGCATCACGGTCTGACCATTCACGGGTCAGGGCCGAACGTGTCGGATGATCGTCGAATTGGCCTCGCCATCCGCTATCTCAACCCCAATGCGCAGCAGAAAGTGGCGGATCGCGACTATGCCATTCTGGCGCGGGGCGAGGATCGGGTGGGAAATTTCATCCATATCCCTGAGCCAACCGAGCTGTTTGCGCCCGAGGCGCTGGACCTGCACGCACAAATCCGCAGCGATCAGGCCAAGGCGATGGGACAAGGTGCCAGCGAAAAGCTGGATCTTTACGCGCCCGCTCCGTCAAATCCCGGCTGATCAGCGCAGGACCGCCGCGCAAGGCCTTCCCCTTCCTGCGTCCATTCGCTATTGCAGGCGCTGACCCAAGATAGACGACGCAGGACGCATCCCATGGCGATGGAAAAGACATTCAACGCGGCCGAGGCCGAGGCCCGCATCTACGAGGCCTGGGAACAGGCCGGAGCCTTCAAGGCAGGCGCGAACAAATCGCGCGACGAGAGTTTTACCATCATGATCCCGCCACCGAACGTGACGGGTGCGCTGCATGTGGGCCACGCGTTCAACAACACACTGCAGGATATTCTGACCCGCTGGCACCGGATGCGCGGGTTCGACACGCTATGGCAGCCCGGTCAGGACCACGCTGGTATCGCTACGCAGATGCAGGTGGAAAAGATGTTGGCCAACACCCAGCAGCCGGGACGTCGTGAGCTGGGACGTGAGGCGTTTCTGGACAAGGTCTGGGAATGGAAGGGAGAATACGGCGGCACGATCATCGAGCAGCTCAAGCGTTTGGGCTCCAGCTGCGACTGGTCGCGTAATGCCTTCACCATGGCAGGTGCGCCGCGCGACCCGCGTACAGGTCATGAGAACTCGCCGAACTTCCACGACGCGGTCATCAAGGTCTTCGTCGACATGTACGAAAAGGGCCTGATCTATCGCGGCAAGCGGCTGGTCAATTGGGACCCGCATTTCGAGACCGCAATTTCGGACCTTGAGGTCGAGAATATCGAAGTTGCGGGCCATATGTGGCACTTTAAGTACCCGCTGGCGGGCGGTGAGACCTATACCTACGTCGAGAAAGATGAGGACGGGAATATCGTGCTGGAGGAAGAGCGCGACTATATCTCGATCGCCACGACTCGCCCCGAAACCATGCTCGGCGACGGCGCAGTTGCGGTTCACCCATCGGATGAGCGCTATGCGCCCATCGTCGGAAAACTTTGCGAAATCCCGGTTGGCCCGAAAGAGCATCGCCGTCAGATCCCGATCATCACCGATGATTACCCTGATCCAGATTTCGGCTCGGGCGCGGTGAAAATCACCGGTGCACATGACTTCAACGACAATATGGTCGCCAAGCGCGGCGGCATTCCAATGTATCGCCTGATGGACACCAAAGGCGCAATGCGCGCCGATGGTGCGCCTTATGCCGAAGAGGCGGACAAGGCGCAGGAATACGCGCGCGGGCGTGAGTTCACCGAGAACGAGATCGACGCGATCAACCTGATCCCTGATCATCTGCGCGGCCTCGACCGGTTCGAGGCACGTGCGAAGGTCGTCGAGGAGATCACTGCAGACGGTCTGGCTGTCATGACTCGCGCCGATGATCCACGTCTGGGTTCGACCGCTTTAAAGCCGGAACACGAAGGCGCGGACAAGCTGGTGCCGCTGGTCGAAAGCAAACCGATCATGCAGCCCTTCGGCGACCGCTCGAAAGTCGTCATCGAGCCGATGTTCACCGACCAATGGTTCGTCGACGCCGCCAAGGTCGTCGGCCCTGCGCTGGACGCGGTCAAGGACGGCACGGTCAAGATCATCCCTGAATCGGGCGAGAAGACCTATTACCACTGGCTGGAAAACATCGAGCCCTGGTGCATCTCGCGCCAGCTGTGGTGGGGGCATCAGATACCGGTTTGGTATGGCCTCGATCTCTCGGCTGAGAATTTCAAGGACGACGAAAACGACGGCGACCTTGATTTGGTCGAATTGGGTCGTTTGCTGAACGAAGGCGGCATGCTGCATCGTGGCAATGTCATGGAATGCGCGGCAAGCCTTGAGGCAGTTACAGAGAAATTCCTCGACGACAATGCCAACATACCCAGCCCGCTGAGCCACGCGACGGTCATCGAAGTTGCCGATAAGCAGGAAGCGATCCATCAGTTCGCCGAAAGCCTTGCCCTATACGCAGTCGAACAAGACCCGACCAAGCTGGTCTACCCGGTCTGGCGCGACCCCGACGTGCTCGACACATGGTTCTCTTCCGGCCTCTGGCCTATCGGCACGCTGGGCTGGCCCGAAAAGACCGAAGAGTTAGAGCGCTATTTCCCAACCGATGTGTTGATCACCGGCTTTGACATCCTGTTCTTCTGGGTCGCGCGGATGATGATGATGCAACTGGCCGTAGTGAACGAGATCCCGTTCCACACCGTCTATCTGCACCAGCTCGTCCGCGACGAGAAGGGCAAGAAGATGTCCAAAACCACCGGCAACGTGATCGACCCGTTGGAGATCGTGGACGAATTCGGTGCTGACGCGCTGCGCTTTACCAATGCCTCGATGGCGGCTATTGGCGGGGTACTGAAACTGTCGCGCGAGCGCATCACAGGTTACCGTAACTTCGGCACCAAACTGTGGAACGCCGTCCGCTTTGCCGAGATGAATGAGGTCTTCACCGACGCTGTCCCGCAACTGGACGTGGCTGACCTGAAACCCAAAGCCGCCGTGAACCGCTGGATCATCGGTGAAACCGCCCGTGTGCGGGAAGAGGTCGACGCGGCGCTGGAAAGCTATCGTTTCAACGACGCGGCCAACGGGCTCTACGCCTTTGTCTGGGGCAAGGTCTGCGACTGGTACGTGGAACTCTCTAAACCCTTGCTGCAAGGCGATGACGCCGAGGCACAGGCCGAGACCCGCGCCACCATGCGCTGGGTTCTGGACCAGTGCATGGTCATGCTGCACCCGATCATGCCTTTCATCACCGAAGAGCTGTGGGGCCTGACCGGTAAGCGTGCCAAAATGGTCGTACACGCAGATTGGCCAACCTATACGGCGGCTAACCTGATCGACGCGGATGCGGATCGCGAGATGAACTGGGTGATCTCGGTGATCGAAAACACCCGCTCGGCCCGCGCGCAGATGCGAGTTCCTGCTGGCCTATACGTGCCGATGCTGGTGACTGAGATTGACGCGCACGGCCAAGCTGCATGGGACCGCAACGAAGCGCTGATCAAACGTCTGGCGCGGATCGACAGCCTGACCAAGGAGGATGAACTGCCAAAGGGCACGATCTCGATTGCCGCCCCCGGTGCCTCCTTTGGCCTGCCACTGGCGGACATCATCGACATTGGTGCGGAAAAGGAACGGCTGGAAAAAGCCAAAGGCAAGTTGGCCAAGGAACTCGGCGGTCTGCGCGGGCGCCTGAACAACCCGAAATTCGTGGCATCGGCCCCGGAAGAGGTTGTTGCGGAAGCCAAAGCTAACCTTGCCGCCCGCGAAGAAGAAGAAGCCAAGCTAAACGAAGCTCTCGCCCGTTTGGCTGAAATTGCCTGATCTTTTTCCTGCTGCTGATATATTGAAATCGAACCTCACCACCCAACCGGCGGTGAGGTTTTTCTTTACCCTCAGAGCTTTCCCCTTGTTCACGCCACGCCCCGCTTGTTAGCACTTCGGCGACACAACCTGGCGAGGCACTGACGATGCGATCTTTCCCTCCGATGCAGACCGTCTCAACCGGGTTGGTTGTGGCCATTGTCGGGTTCTTCAGCTCGTTTCCCATCGTATTGCAAGGGTTGGGCGCAATGGGAGCTTCATCGCAGGAAGCCGCCTCGGGTCTGATGAGTGCGGCGATTGCCATGGGGCTTGCAGCCATCGTCCTCAGCCTGCGGTACAAAATGCCGATCAGCGTTGCGTGGTCGACCCCGGGGGCCGCTCTGTTAGCCGTCTCGGCCACCCCGGTCGAGGGATTTTCAGGCGCGATTGGTGCGTTCCTGTGCGCCGGAGCATTAACGGTTCTGGCAGGGCTGTGGAAGCCGCTGGGACGGTTGGCAGCAGCAATTCCCACAACACTGGCGCAAGCAATGCTGGCAGGCGTGCTCTTGCCACTATGCCTTGTGCCCTTCCAGGCGGCGGTCGAGATTCCATGGCAGGCGTTGCCGGTGATCCTGACGTGGTTTGTCGCGGGCCGTTTCAATCGGTTGATCGCGGTTCCGGCAGCTGTGGTCGCGGCGGCTATCATTGTGTCGCTGAACGCAGGAGATGCCCAATTGATGCCGGATCGTTTGATCGCGGCTCCGATCTGGACCATGCCATCATTCTCGGTCGCGTCGGCCATCGGGATCGGCGTACCGCTGTTTATCGTCACGATGCCGACACAGAATATCCCCGGCGTCGCGGTGATGCGCAGCTTTGGCTTTGATCCTGTTCCCGGCCGGTTGTTTTCATCCGTCGGTGGCGCAAGCATGCTTTCGGCCCCTTTCGGGGCGCCTGCAACCTGCCTGGCCGCAATCACCGCAGCGATGTGTTCCAACGAGGAAAGCCACCCCGATCCGGCGCAGCGTAATTGGTCGGCAATCATGGGGGGCGTGTTCTACTGCCTCTTCGGTATCTTTGCCGTGGCGATCACCAGTTTTGCCGCCTATGCCGACCCGCTGCTTATGGGCACTCTGGCAGGTGTGGCCCTGATCGGGGTCCTGGCCAATGCCATGCATGCCGCACTGGACGTCCCTGTCGAGCGCGAAGCGGCTATTTTGACACTGGCCATCACAGCCTCTGGAATAACGGTTTTTGGGTTGGGCGCGGCAGTCTGGGGGCTGTTGGCTGGGGGTATCGCATATCTGGCAACAAACCGAGTGCGCTGAGCCCTTTCATCAGAACCCCTCAGGCGGTAAAATAAGTGCATGTTCGGATCGCTTGGAAAACTGATTGAACGCCAGATCAAAAAGGCGCAGGCCGAAGGCCAACTGCAGGGTCTTGAAGGCGAAGGTGCCCCGTTACCCGACCGCTCGGGCGAGGCACAAGGCGATCCCGTCATTGCTGCGGGTCATCGGATAATGGCGCAGGCCGGAGTTCTGCCCGAGGAGTTCGACATCAAGAAACAGCTCGACGCCGCCCGCAAGGAGTTTGCAGCGCTGACTGACAATCAGGACCGCAGGGCAGCAATGAAAAAGATTGCTGATCTTGAGATGCGATACAACATGGCCCGCGATGCACGGCGCGCATTCATGCGGTGATCATTTGAACTCGGGCTTTCGGCCCTGCATCTGTGCCATGACAACTTCCATTTGATCCGACTTACCGATCAGGTCGACCTGTTCGGTAGATTCGGCCAACAGAACATCAGCACGGTCACGGGTTTCTGCCACATCAATCAACCGTTTGGCGGCGCGGATGGCGGACGGGCTTTTACCCGCGATGTCCTCGGCCAGCGCCAGCGCTTCGGTCAGGGGATCATCCGACAGTTTGGTAACAAGCCCCCAATCTGCCGCCTGTGGCGCACCGATAGGGCGGGCGGTATAGGTCAGCAGGCGCAGCACGTCCGAGCGCACGAGCTCTGGCAGCAGAACCATGCCGCCCATGTCGGGGATAATGCCCCATTTCATCTCCATCACTGCCAGCTTGGCTTCGGGATGCGCGATGCGGATGTCGGCACCCAGCGCGATCTGTAGCCCACCGCCATAGGCGACGCCTTGAATAGCGCAGATCACCGGCACCGGGACGCGCCGCCAGATCAAGGCAAGTTCCTGCATTTCGTTGGCATCTTCGTGGCTGCGGGTCATCAGCCATTCGGTTGGGTCTGTGTGCGCCATGCTGGCAAAGCTGGCCATATCGAGCCCAGCGCAAAAGCTTTTGCCTTCCCCCGATAGCACCACGGCGCGGATGTCGGCTGCGGCGACCTCTTGACCGGCCGAAAGGATCGCCTTGATCATCGCATCGTCCAGCGCGTTCATCTTGTCGCCACGGGTCAGCGTGACACGTGCGATGTGGTCTTTGTATTCGATGGATACGCGGGACATGGGACCTCCGGGGCGTGATTTGCTGTATAAACATGCCAGCAAGACGCCAGCAGCACCACAGCGACGTCAGGGCAAACCGCGCATCCGAAGCCTCCTTTGAACTTCTGGCAAGGCTTGCCCCGCCTGATCGGTTGCGCTTATCTGCGGCCATGACTGGTCCTCGTTATACCCCGCTTGCCCTCACGCTGCCCGCGACCGTGCCTTTTGTCGGCCCCGAAACGCAGGAGCGCCAACGTGGCGCGCCCTTCGTGGCCCGGATCGGTGCGAATGAAAGCGTGTTTGGCCCGTCCCCGCGCGCCATCGATGCAATGCAACGGGCCGCGGGCGAGATATGGATGTATGGCGATCCCGAGAATTACGAACTACGCCATGCGCTGGCGGTACATCATGGGGTCGCGCCTGAAAACATCGTGGTTGGCGAAGGCATTGACGGGTTGCTGGGCTATCTGGTGCGCCTGCTGGTTGGTCACGGCGATGCAGTTGTGACTTCGGATGGAGCTTATCCGACTTTCAATTACCACGTGGCCGGGTTTGGTGGGGTATTGCACAAGGTCCCCTACCACGACGATCACGAGGACCCGACGGCGCTGTTCGCCAAAGCGGCGGAGGTAGACGCCAAGTTGGTCTATCTGGCCAACCCGGACAACCCGATGGGAACATGGCATGCAGGTAAGGATATCGTGTCCGCTCTGGAGGCTTTGCCAGAGGGCTGTTTGGTGGTTCTTGACGAGGCATATGTCGAATGCGCGCCCGAGGGGACCGCTGCACCTGTCGCTGCTGATGATTCACGTGTGATCCGGATGCGAACGTTTTCCAAGGTTTATGGCATGGCCGGGGCGCGGGTAGGCTATGCTATCGGCTCATCCGAGTTGATTGCGAGCTTCAACAAAGTGCGCAACCATTTCGGCATGAACCGAGCCGCGCAGGCAGGGGCATTGGCCGCGCTAAAAGATGAAGATTGGCTGACGCATGTGCAGCAAAGGATTGCCGGGTCCCGGAACCGCATCGAAGAGATTTCACGGTCGAATGGTCTGCTGCCTTTGCCGTCTGCGACAAACTTTGTGGCGATTGATTGTGGGCGCGATGGGGTGTTTGCCAAGGCCGTGTTGGACACGCTCGTTGAACAAGGCGTGTTCGTGCGGATGCCATTTGCCGCGCCCCAGAACCGGTGCATTCGGGTCAGCTGCGGAGGTGAGGTGGAAATGACGGCGTTTGAAGCTGCTCTGCCCACGGCCCTGGCAAAAGCCCGAGCCTCGTAATGGGGGCTGTCTGCCCCCTATCGCGCCCATGCGCGATTTCCCCCGAAGGTATTTCGAGCCAGATGAAGAGGCGGATCGGGCTTATCCGGCCAGCGTCGCGGCGGCGGCTTCGAGCGCACCCTGACCACGGGGTATATCGAGCGCAGCCATAGCGGTTTCGACGCCACCCAGCATGGCCATGACCATTTGAGCGTTTACGTGCCCCATGTGGCCAAGGCGGAAGCAGCCGTCCCAATCCTCCATTCCCAGACCGATGCCCAGCGTCAGACCCAGTTGGGTTTCGGTATAGCTGCGCAGCGGCGTGCCCCGCCCCTCGGTCAGGCGGAGGGCAGTGACCGCGTGGCTGCGATGGGCCGGGTCGGCGACGTTGAAATGCAGCGCGCCACCTTGCGCCCAGATTTCACAGGCGGCCCAGATGGCCGTTGCCAGGTGTTCGTGGCGGGCCCAGACCTGTTCGATCCCTTCGCCATGGATCAGGTCGAGTGCGGCGCGCAGGCCATACAGGTGGTGGGTTGGCGCGGTGCCGTTGAAATACTGATAGAACAGATCTGGATTGGCGCGTGGCTGCCAGTCCCAATAATGCGAGACGCGGGGCATTGTGGCGCGCTTGGCTTGCGCCTTGTCGTTGAAGAAGACAAAGCCGGCGCCCGCCGGGGTCATAAGTCCCTTTTGGCAAGCCGTGACAGTGACGTCGACACCCCAGGCATCCATCTCGAACCGGTCGCAGCCCATCGACGCGATGCAGTCAGACATCAGCAAGGCTGGGTGGTCAAGGTCGTCGAGCAACGCTCGCAAGGCCGGGATATCGTTACGGATCGATGTGGACGTATCGACGTGGACCGCAAGGACCGCTTTGATCTTGTGGCTGGTATCGTTACGCAGGGCCTCGGCGATGCGGTCAAGATCCCAGGGCGAGGACATTCCGAAATCGATCAGGTCAACCTTGGCGCCGATTCCTTCGGCCATCTCGGCCCAACCGTGGGTGAAGCGGCCAGAGGCCGGGGCAAGCACGGTTTCACCGGGTGCAATGACGTTGCAAAGCGCAGCCTCCCATGTACCGTGGCCGTTGGCGATATAGATGGCGACGTTGTGCTGGGTTCCGGCAACGCGTTTCAAGTCTCGGGTGAGCGCGGGCATCATCTCGATCAATTCGCCGTCATAGATATTGGGCGACGGACGGTGCATCGCCTGCAGCACCGTATCGGGCATGACCGAAGGGCCGGGGATGGCCAGATACTCGCGCCCATGCGCGAGGGAGGTTTGGTTTGTCATGAGGGCAACCTGTTTGAATTGAGGCCTACCCTAGCGTCTTGCCCTGCGGCGTCAATCCAGCAGACTGGCGGCCTCGCGGGCAAGTGTTTCGATCCCGGACCAATCACCGTTTTGAACCATCTGCTTGGGCGCGACCCAGCTGCCGCCGGCGCAGACAACATTCGACAGCGACAGGTAATCGAGGGCATTTGACGGCGATACGCCACCAGTTGGGCAGAAGGTGATCTGCGGTAGCGGTGCGCCGATGGCTTTTAGGGCGGGAGCCCCTCCTGAGGCCTCGGCGGGGAAGAATTTCAGCATGTCATAGCCCTTTTCCAGCAGAGCCATGGCTTCGCTTGCAGTAGCCGCACCGGGGAGAAGGGGCAGACCTTCGGCTTCGCAGGCGGCGATCAGGGCATCGGTCGCACCGGGGGAGACGCCGAACTGAGCGCCAGCCTCTTTGGCAGCGCGGACATCTTCGGGCGTGACCAGTGTACCCGCCCCGACAACACCGCCGGGGACGTTGGCCATGGCGCGGATCGCGGCGAGCGCGGCGGGAGTGCGCAAGGTGACTTCAAGCGCCGGGAGGCCACCTGCGACCAAAGCTTCGGCCAACGGGCGCGCATGGGCCGCGTCGTCGACGACCAGGACTGGAACAATCGGGGCCAGCGCGCAGATCTCGCGGGTGCGTTGGGTTTTGGACATTGGGTTACACTCCGAAAATGCTGGCGCCGGTGTCGGCTGAGCCGACATTCTGACGGAAGGCGCCGAAGAGGTCACGGCCAACGCCGTGTTGGTTTGCCGTAAGGTCGGCGGTGGCCGGATTGCGGTCGAGAACACCGGGGGTCAGGATTTCCAACTCGCCCTTGACCGCATCAACGCGCAACTGGTCACCGTCTTGCAGATAGGCGATCGGTCCACCATCCAGCGCCTCGGGGCAGACATGGATGGCGGCGGGCACTTTGCCGGATGCGCCCGACATACGGCCATCGGTGACCAGAGCCACCTTCTGCCCCCTGCCCTGCAGGATCGACAGGATCGGCGTCAGCGAATGAAGTTCAGGC
The DNA here is from genome assembly GCF_019904295.1 of Ruegeria sp. SCSIO 43209. Classification (NCBI taxonomy): domain Bacteria; kingdom Pseudomonadati; phylum Pseudomonadota; class Alphaproteobacteria; order Rhodobacterales; family Roseobacteraceae; genus Ruegeria; species Ruegeria sp. SCSIO 43209. The sequence goes on along the minus strand of NZ_CP065359.1, from coordinate 545,282 downwards.
ATACCGTTGGCTTTTGGCCCTTGGAAGCGAACAACAACGATGACGTCATCGGTGAATTCTCCGGCTTTGAAAGCGGCTTTTACGGCGTTCTGGTCGTGGAATACACGCACGGGCGCTTCGACCACTTGGTGTTCAGGTGCTACAGCCGACACCTTCATGACCCCTGTGCCCAGATTGCCTGTCAAGCGAGAGAGCCCGCCCGTGGGTTGGAACGGGTCTTTGGCCGGGCGAACGATCTTTTCGTTCAGACTGTGGCCCGCGCCCTCTTCCCAGACCAACTCGCCGTCTTTCAGCTTGGGTTCTTTGGTGTAGTTGTGCAGGCCCTGCCCCGCGACAGTCAGCGTATCGGGGTGCAGCAAGCCATCTTCCAGCAGCGTGCCGATGGCAAAGCCCAGGCCACCCGCAGCGTGGAAGTGGTTCACGTCTGCCAGACCGTTGGGATAGACGCGCGCGACCAAAGGCACGACAGCGGAGATGTCGGAAAAATCCTCCCAGTCCAGCACGATACCACCGGCACGCGCCATGGCGATCAGGTGGATCAGTAGGTTAGTGGAACCGCCGGTGGCCATCAGGCCGACGATGCCATTCACGAAAGCGCGCTCATCAAGGATCTGGCAGACCGGTGTGTAGTGATTGCCTAGTGCACTAAGGGAAAGGGCGCGGCGCGCACCTTCTTCGGTCAGCGCATCGCGCAGGGGCGTGTTGGGATTGACGAAGCTGGAGCCCGGCAGGTGCAGACCCATGAACTCCATCAGCATCTGATTGGTGTTGGCGGTGCCGTAGAAGGTGCAGGTGCCGGGGCCATGATAAGCGGCCATCTCGGCCTTCATCAATTCATCGCGGCCGACTTCTCCGGCAGCGAATTTTTGGCGGACCTTGGCCTTTTCGTCATTCGGCAGGCCACTGGTCATCGGACCTGCAGGCAGGAAGACGGCAGGAAGATGCCCAAAGGCTTGCGCGCCGATGATCAGGCCGGGCACGATCTTGTCACAGACGCCCAGGAAAACGGCGGCGTCATAAGTGTTGTGGCTTAGCGCCACTCCGGTCGCCAGCGCGATCACATCGCGCGAGAACAGCGAGAGTTCCATCCCCGCCTCGCCTTGCGTGACGCCGTCGCACATGGCTGGCACGCCGCCTGCAACCTGCGCTGTGCCGCCTGCTGCGCGGATCGCATCGCGGATCAGGGCCGGGTAGCGTTCGAAAGGCTGATGGGCCGAGAGCATATCGTTATAGGCGGTAACGATCCCCAGATTGCCAGCCGTGCCGGTGGCCATGGAGTCCTGATCTTCGCCCGCCCCGGCATAGGCGTGGGCCTGCCCGCTGCAGGACAGGTGCGCACGCGCAGGGCCCTTGGATTTGGCCTGCTCCATTCGTTCAAGATGCGGGCCACGCAGATCGTCGCTGCGGTCGATGATGCGTTTGGTGACGTCGGATATAACTGTGTTGACCATGATTACCCTCCGATCTGACGCCAGCGGCGTCCATCGCGATGCATCAGCATCAATGCTTCTTCAGGCCCCGAGCTGCCCTGATCGTATTTCGCGGGCTTATCTCCACGCTCTTCCCAGCCGTGAATGATGGGATCGACCCAGGCCCATGCGGCCTCGGCCTCATCGCCGCGCATGAACAAAGTCTGGTCGCCGCGGATGACATCCATGATCAGGCGTTCATAGGCATCCGGGGATTGGCCGTCATCGCCCAGCGCATCAGCGAAACTCATGTCGAGTGCAACGTCGGACAGGCGGAACCCGCCCTGCCCCGGTTCCTTGATGGTGGTGCGTAGCGTGATGCCTTCGTCCGGTTGCAGGCGGATCACCAGCACGTTGCCATGCAATGGTCCGACATTCGGAAAAATCGTATGCGGCGGATCGCGAAAGAACACTGCAATCTCGGATTCACGTGCGCGCAGGCGCTTGCCGGTCCGCAGATAAAACGGGACACCGGCCCAGCGCCAGTTGCCGATATGCGCCTTCAGCGCAATGAAGCTTTCGGTACGGCTGGCGGGGTTGCCGACGTGATCCAGATAGCCATCGCCCCCTTTTTCAGTGCGGTACTGACCACGAGCGATATCCTTGGGTTCCACCGGCTCCAGCGCTTCGATCACTTTGACTTTCTCATCGCGCACCGCGTTGGGTGAGAATTTCGAAGGCGGTTCCATCGCCGTCAGGCACAGCAATTGAACCAGATGGTTCTGGATCATGTCGCGCATCGCGCCGGACTGATCATAATAAGCACCGCGCCCTTCGACGCCCACGGTTTCGGCCACGGTGATCTGGACGTTATCAACATGAGTGGCGTTCCAGAGCGGTTCGAAAAGCGAGTTGGCAAAGCGCAGCGCCATCAGGTTCTGCACGGTTTCCTTGCCCAGATAATGATCGATCCGGTAAATCTGATGTTCTTCAAAACAGGCCCGCAGCCCTTCGTTCAACGCTTTGGCTGATGCCAGATCGTGACCAAAGGGTTTCTCGACCACGATACGACTGTCAGGTGTGGACAGGCCGTGCTCGTTCAGACGTTGGGCGATGCCCGAGAAAAGGCTTGGGCCTACTGACAGATAGAAGGCGCGTACCACATCCGGTCGCAGCGTTTTCGCTAGGTCAGACCAACCCGCATCGCCAAGCGCATCTACCGGAACATACTCGACGCGGGACAGAAAGCGATCAAGCGTATCCTTTTTGAAACCCGGCGCAAACTCTTGCATCGACGCACGCAGTTGTTCACGGAACCCGTCACTGTCCATGTCGGATCGGGCGGTTCCAATGATGCGCGCATCCTCAGGCATCTGGCCGACTTCGAAGCGATGATAGAGGCCCGGTAGGATTTTACGCTGCGCCAGATCGCCTGTCGCGCCGAACAACACAAGGTCGAACGGATCTACCGGAATTACGCGTGAGACCATTGCAAGGCTCCTTTCGAATTCCCCGCCAGCATAAGCAAGGTTTCAGCCCGGGATTAAAACGCATGTGCGTCATTAGCTATGTTATCGCTAACATTCACCGGCTGAATAGAAAACCTGAGCGCAAAAATCAAGCGCGGATTTGCAGCGGGCATCGCGGAAGATCAGTCAGGACTGCGTCCGCAGCCAGTCCATCACCGCCGGACGCACGGATTGTTCCCCACGATGGCGGGCATCGGCGATAATTTTACGCACATCCTGAAGGTTCGACCGCAACAACAGGCTTTTGACCGGCCCGATTGAGGCCGGGCGCATCGAAAGGGTACGGATGCCCATGGCCGCGAGACACAGCGCCTCGACCGGGCGACCGGCATCTTCGCCACAGAAGCTGAGCGGTGTGTCCGAGATCGAGCATCTCTCAACGATACGTTCAATGAAACTCAGAAAGCTGACATTCAGCGTATCGTAGCGACGGCGAACCAGTTCATTTTCGCGGTCGGCGGCGAAGAAAAACTGTTTCAGGTCGTTCCCACCGATCGAGATAAAGCCGACTTCGTCAAAGAACTTCTGCGGCGCAAAGGCAAGTGAAGGCGTTTCCAGCATCGCCCCCACTTCGAGCGATTCAGGCAGAACATGGCCCAGACGCCGTTCACGCTCGATCGTTTTCTTGACCTCCCATCGTGCCTCGCGAAACTCGTCAGCCTGCGCCACGAAGGGGAACATGATCGTCAGCGGGCGGCCATCAGCTGCGCGGATCAGCGCCTGCAACTGCATCCGCATCACGCCGCGCTTGTCCAGACCCACCCGGATCGCCCGCCAGCCCAGCGCCGGGTTCGGCTCTTCCACATGTTTCATATAAGGCAGAACCTTATCTGACCCGATATCGAGTGTACGGAACACCACGCGCTTTTCGCCCGCGGCATCCAGGACACGTTTGTATTGCGTCACCAGCTCGGATCGCTTGGGCATCTGATTGCGGATCAGAAACTGCAACTCGGTGCGGAACAGGCCCACCCCTTCGGCACCAGAGGTACTGAGAGAGGGCAAATCGGCCATCAGGCCCGCGTTCATCACCATGTTGATTCGCGCACCATCCTGCGTGACGGTGGGCGTTTCACGGATCGAGGCGTAGCGTTCCTGCGCCTTGGCCTCCATCGCGATCTTGTCGCGGAACGCGCTGACGACGGTGTCCTCGGGGCGCAGATGTACGACACCGCTATCCCCATCCACCAATATGTGATCGCCATTCAGCGCTTCGGTGGTGATGCGGCCTACATGCACCACCAGTGGGATCGCCAACGCGCGCGCCACGATAGTGGCATGGCTTCCGACCGAGCCTTCTTCCAATACGATCCCTTTGAGAGAACGGCCATATTCCAGCAGATCACCGGGGCCGATATTTCGCGCAATTAGGATCGGATCGGGCGGCAGGTCAGCCCCGTTGCCGTTGCCCTGTCCAGTCAAAATTCGCAGCAACCGATTGCTGAGGTCGTCCAGATCGGCCAACCGTTCACGTAAATACGGATCGGTGACCTGCCCCATGCGGGCCCGCGCCTGAGATTGTTCTTTCTCGACCGCCGCCTCTGCGCTGAGACCAAGAGCGATGTCCTCCTCCATCCGGCGCATCCAACCCTTGGAGTTGGCGAACATCCGGTAGGCTTCCAGAACCTGCAACTGCTCTTTGTCGCCGCCCTGAGAAATCTCAAGCATCTTGTCGACGCCGACGCGTAGCTCTTCAACGGCCTCGGTCAGCCGCTCACGCTCACGATGCGGGTCTTCGGCAATGGGATTGGTGACAACAACACGAGGTTCATGCAGCCAGACATGGCCTTCAGCAGATCCCTCCTGCGCCGGGCCACCGGTAAGTTGCACCGATTGCTGGTGCAGCGGTGACAAGGCTGCGCCTTCGCCCACGAACGCGCCCAGTTCGGCCATTTCAGCCAGAACCATCGCGACCACTTCCAGCGCATAGACCTCATCCGCTGAAAACTCACGCGCGTCCCGTGACTGCACAACCAGTACGCCAAGCTTCTGCCCCAGACGCTGCACCGGAACACCCAGGAACGACGAATACCGTTCCTCGCCGGTTTCCGGCATGTATCGAAAGCCCTTGGCCGAGGGCGCATCAGCCGTATTTACCACCTTGCCGGATTTGGCGACGCGACCGACCAGCCCTTCGCCCATACGCATCCGGGTCTTGTGCACCGCCTCGGGGGACAGACCTTCGGTGGCGCAAAGCTCGAGCGTATCTTCATCCCGGAACAGATAGATCGAGCAGACCTCGCGCGCGGTACTGTCGGCAATCAGATGCGTGATCCGGTCAAGACGTTCCTGACCGGCGGCCTCGCTCGCCATCTCTTCGCGCAGCCGCCCAAGCAGCTTGCGGGATTCTGTTTCCGTGCCTTCCGCCATGGCCCACCCACGTTACGGTTTCAGACGGGACACGTGGCTGAATGCTCAGGCCGCCTTGTCCAGTTCAAAAGCATCATGCAGTGCCTGAACCGCAAGTTCCATGTATTTCCTGTCGATCAGGACGGAAATTTTAATCTCGGAGGTTGTAATGACCTTGATGTTAATCCCCTCATCCGAGAGAATCTTGAACATCTTGGCCGCAACACCGGATTGCGAGCGCATACCGATCCCCACAACCGACACCTTGCAGACGTCTTCGTCCGCAACCAGCTCGGCATAGTTCAGCTCACCCTGTTCCTTGATCGCCAGCAGTGCCTTTTCGGCGCGTGCCACCTGATTGGTCGGGCAGGAGAACGTCATGTCGGTACGCCCTTCGTCCGAGATGTTCTGGACGATCATGTCAACGTTGATGCCTTCATCGCTGAGTGCGGTGAAAATGATCGAGGCAATGCCGGGACGGTCGGCAACCGAGACAACGGTCATCTTTGCCTCATCCCGCGAATAGGCCACGCCCGAGACTACATTGGATTCCATGATTTCCTCCTCGTCGACGACCAGCGTACCAGCCTCGTCGGATTGTTCCTCAAAGCTTGAGAGAACGCGCAGTTTCACCTTGTAGCGCATCGCCAGCTCGACCGAGCGGGTCTGCAGCACCTTGGCCCCCAGCGAGGCCAGTTCGAGCATTTCCTCGAACGAAATCTTGTCCAGTTTGCGCGCCTTTTCACAGATGCGCGGGTCGGTCGTATAGACGCCGTCCACATCCGTGTAGATATCGCAGCGCTCGGCCTCGAAAGCGGCGGCAAAAGCCACAGCCGTGGTGTCCGATCCGCCCCGACCCAGCGTGGTAATGCGTCCTTCGGGGCTGATGCCCTGGAAGCCCGCGACCACCGCAACGCGCATCCCTTCGCCGAATTTCTGGTTGATATTCTCGGGCGGGATTTCTTCGATCCGGGCCGCTGAATGGGCACCGTTGGTGATCAGCGGCACCTGCCAACCCTGCCAGCTGCGCGCCGGGATGTCCATTTCCTGCAGGGTCAGCGCCATCAGGCCAGCTGTAACGTTTTCACCAGAGGAGACAACGGTATCATATTCGCGCGCGTCATAGAGCGGAGAGATTTCATCGACCCAGCCCACCAGCTCGTTGGTCTTGCCGGACATCGCCGAAACGATGACGATGACGTCATAGCCTTTGGCTACCTCGACACCAACCCGTTTGGCAGCACGGCGGATCCGGTCCAGATTGGCGACCGATGTGCCGCCGAATTTCATCACGAGTACGGGCATGGGGGCTAGTGTCTCCGCGCCTTGAATTTCTGATCCCGTGCCTCTTATGCGAGGGGGGGCGCAAGGGCAAGTGGGCAAAGTCTGCACCGCAGTGCTTTACTTTGGTCGTGCGTGGTGTAAGCGTTCGGTCAAAGTCTTATTCCACGAGGATTTCAATGTTCCGCTTTGCCCTTGCCCTAAGCCTGGTTTCGACTGCCGCAAATGCCCAAGTGGCCACCCTATCGGGAACGGATGGCGAGAACTCATTAGGCACCGTTCCATGCGCTGCATTGGCAGGTGATACACTGGCCAGTTGTCCGGCCGAATTGCGGAAGCGCGAAGATGGAACGGCGACGTTGGCGGTTCAGTTGAACACTGGCGAGGTTCGGCGGATTTACTTCACCAAAGGTGTGCCGGATTCCAGCAGTTCGACATCGAAACTGACCTATGAGACACGCGGTGATATCATGGTGATCTTCATTGATCCCGGTGAAGTCTACGAAATCCCCAACGCGGCCCTGAACTCTCAGTAAGGGTGCGCCCGACCATCCCAAGTTTCAAAACAACCGGTAGTATCGAGCGAGAGAGCCGCAAATCGCTCGATCAAGCCGTTTGCCGCCTGATCGACCGTGATCTCTGCCGCAGCTCCGCCCATGTCCGTCTGCACCCAGCCCGGATGGTAGATTCCCACCGCAATGCCATCCGCCTGTAGGTCAGTCGCCAGGTTGCGGCCCAAATTCAGCGCCGCCGCCTTTGACGCACGGTAGATATAGCTGCCACCCGGCGCGCGCGTATGTGACGCCATCTGAGACGAAACGATGGCGATCCGGCCCCGCGCGGTTCGCAGGTTCGGCAACAAGGACTGGATGGTAAGAAACACGCCTGTCACGTTGGCGGCGAAGCTTTGCGCCCACATCTCGGCGGGATAGCCACTAATGTCGTGTCCTTTGTCCAGATAAACGCCCGCATTGCAGATCAGCAGGTCAATCTGGCGGCCTCGCAGTTGCTCGGCCATTGCAGCGTGCTGTTCTGGGTCCGTGACATCCAGCACGATATCTGCGCTACCGTCCCGGGCAGTTCCGGTCACTTCATGACCTTCTGCACGATACTGATCCGCAATGGATTTCCCGATCCCTCGGTTCGTGCCCGTAATAACGATGTGCATGGGTCAGTTGGTCTTGCGGCTAGGAACAAACGGCAACGGTGCGACCGGCACGCCGTCTTCAATCAGCGATTGCGCCTCTTCGGGCTTGGCCTCACCATAGATCGCGCGCTCGGGCGCATCCCCCAGATGGATTTTGCGGGCTTCTTTGGCGAAATCCTTGCCCACATAGTCCGAGTTTTCCTCGACCTTTCGACGCAGTTCGCTGAGGACCTCAGCGATCTCGGGCGAAGGTGTTGCCATGCTGATCTCATCCGCAGAAGGCTGCGCTGGTGCAACCTCGGTCACCGCCTTGCGCGCAGGCCGGACACGCGGTGTCATCACCGCCTTTTCCACCTTGTCGCAGCCGCATACCGCGCAGGTTACCAACCCGGCCGCTGACAGTTTGTCAAAGCCGGCTGCGGATTGAAACCAACTGTCAAAGCTGTGGTCATTGCTGCATTTCAATGCGTATTGAATCATATCACATCCAAAGTCCGGTTGGCGAATAGATACCGACCAACATGGCAATATCAAGTCTTGATCTTGGCCCGCTATTGCCGATGCAACCCGAATCCGCCCAAAAGCGCAGCAAGATCGGGCGACGACACCTTCAACGATGCCTTTTTGGGCGAAACCCATTTGCGCCTGCGCTCACCCGCTTCGGGAAACTGCGCCTCCAATCGCTGCACATGCAGCGGAAACACATCAACTAGACACAGCGCCGATGGCTTGCCAGGCCGGTTCTTGATATAGGCAAACCGACCAAGGCTTTCGCTTCCGCACTGCCCCAAAACACCAGCCTCTTCCCAGGCCTCGCGGGCGGCTGTTTCAGACGGGGTCAGCCCGTTGATCAACCAACCCTTGGGAATGATCCAGCGCCGTGCCCTGCGCGTTGTGATCAATAAAATCTCTGGCAGGTCATCATTGGTTCGATAGCAAAGCGCAGCGGATTGTGCATAAACAGGCAGCGCCCCGGAAAGGGAGAGGTTTTCTGCCGAAAGCCCGGCAATCGCATCAATACTGCGCCCGTCAAACACGGTTCATATCCACTGCTCGCTCCGCTTATGTTGCGGTTTATAAAGTGATATTTATCATATCCGGCAGAGTCTGCCAAGCTTTACGGGAAAGCCCCCTTGTTCAGAGCCATCCGCCCCGACAAACGCCGCACCAGCTCGTCATGAGGGATGTCGGCATCAATCGCCAATCGACGCAGCCCAAAATGCACATGCGCGATCTGCTGGTAGTAGCGGGTATAGACAAAATTTGTACCGCCCCCGGCAAGCGCCCCAAGCAACGGTACAGACTGCGCCGCCAGCTTCTGGCCCAGCACTACGGACAAGCGCGGCGCCACCATCGCAATGAGGCGTTGCATGGTCGGTCCGGTCAGGGTCATGCGCATTGAGAAAAAGCCCAGATCAGCCCCGTCATCCTCGGCCAAAGGACCTGCGGCTGACAACACTCGGATCGAGTCGAATTTCACGTTCTCGGCGGTCGGATCAAATCCTTCCCGCATCGCTGCGCCTTGGATCGCGCGCAGCATCATGGCGGTTGTCGCGGGCAGCTCGACAAGTGCTGTGGACACTCCACCCAGACCTCCGGCTGCGCCCATGGCAGTAGTTAAGGCTGTGTTGACCCATGGTTTCTGGTCCGGCACGGCACGCCGAGAGCCTTCGGCCGCATGCATGGCAAGCCAAAGCGCCTGTTCGGTTGCTTCGGTCAGACCTTCTCGCACCGGCTTAGGTAACTGATCCAATAAGGATTCCGCCGAACCACCAAGCTTGTTCAGCAGATTCACTCCTGCGCCACCTGCCGCACCGTACAGCTGCGCAAGCCGATCAAGCTCGGCCTCGGGATCGAGTTTTTCGACAAGAACCACGTCCTGCATCTGTGCCCTCCTGTCCTGAAAACATCGGGACTTTGCAGCGGGTTTTCAATGGGTCAACGGGTCCAGCGACTAACAAGCCCCTGAATTTCGGACCAAACTCCGGGGGTCAGTTCCAAACCCAGTATGCGATCAGGGTTGGTGGGCGGAGGCATTTCGACACCCGGCAGCGGGGTGAACCCGAACCGGGCATAATAGGGCGCATCGCCCACAAGCATGACGCGATCCCACCCTTTGGCGCGCCCGGCCTCTACCCCCTGATGGATCAGATATCCGCCCAACCCTTCGCCTTGATGGGTCGGGTGGACCGCCACTGGACCTAGCAGCAGCGCGTCATGTTCACCCACATGCACGGGCCAAAACCGGATTGCACCAGCCAGAATGCCCTGCCCATCGCGCGCGACCTGCGACAGGCCAGCGACAGGCGGCACGTCATCGCGCAGACGATAAGACGATAACGCCTCGCGCCCCGGAGCAAAGCACAGGTCATAGAGCGCTTCGACTTCCCACCAGTCTTCCGGCTCTTCCGGCCTGATCTTGAATTGCTGCACGCGCGCCCTCTTATCCTTGCTGGAAATCGCCCTAGCACTTCGATAGGCCTTGGGCAAACGCTTGGAGTCCATATGTTCTATCGCCCCGAAGACGGCCACGGCCTGCCGCACAACCCCTTCAACGCCATCATAACCCCACGCCCGATCGGCTGGATTTCGACGCGCGATGCTGACGGGATCAACAACCTGGCCCCGTATTCCTTCTTCAATGGTGTCGCTTATACACCGCCCCAGGTGATGTTCGCCTCAACCGGCTCCAAACACGATCAGGATGGCGACAAGGACAGCATCGCCAATATCGAGGCCACGAAGGTATTCTGCGTCAACGTGGTAGCCCATGCGCATCGCGACGCAATGAATGCCAGCTCAGAGGGTTTGGGAAAGCACGTCGACGAGTTCGCTCATGCTGGGCTGACACCAGTTGAATGCGAAACCATAAATTGCTCTCGGGTCGAGGGAGCGCCCGCAGCGCTGGAATGCAAACTTACTCAGATCGTAACTCTGCCGGGTGAGTCCAATCGGGTGGTGTTCGGAGAGGTCACTGGTGTGCACCTGCACGATGACCACATCCGTGACGGCAAACTTGACGTGACCTCATTCAACCCGCTCGCGCGGTTGGGTTATCGGGACTATTCTGTGGTGACAGAATTGTTCAGCCTTTCACGCCCGGATGACTAATGCCACTGCCTGATCGTACACGCAGATATCCGATTGTTCTGCCCGACGGCTCTAGCCACAACGGAACAGTGTTTCTGTCTCAGGCCATCGATCATCCCCGCTTTGAGGCAGGAGCTTACACTTATGCGTCGGATTTCGATGCACCGAAGGACTGGGCGCAGCGGCTTGCACCGTATCTGTTTCCCTTTTCAGAAGAAAAGCTGATGCTGGGCAAGTTCTGCCAAATCGCTCATGGAGTAAGGTTTATCACTGCCTCCGCAAATCACGCGACCGATGGCTTGACCTGCTTTCCATTTCCAATCTTCGATCCGGATCGCATGTCAGGCTACCAGCCTGATACACGTGATACCGTTATCGGGCACGATGTCTGGATCGGTTACGGAGCTTTGATTTTACCCGGAGCGCAGATCGGAAATGGCGCGATTGTTGGCGCAGGCTCGGTCGTGCGGGGTCAGGTTCCACCCTATGCAGTCGTTACCGGCAATCCGGCAAAAGTCCGGCGCTATCGTTTTGATCGCGATGTGATTGAAAGGCTGCAAGACTTGCGATGGTGGGATTGGCCCGCAGAAACCATCACTCGGGCCGAAGATGCCTTGCTTTCAGGCAATATCGATGCGTTGGAGCGCATTGCTTCTGAGATATAAGGCGGCCAATCCGGCCGCCCTTTCGCGTATTCAGTGCCCGCCCAGAATACCGGTGCGGACCGAATAATCCACAGCCAGTTCGTAATCCGGGTCATCATCGCTGTCGACCATCAGATGGCCGGCCTTGTTCAGCAGTGTATGACAGTCACGGCTCAGGTGCCGCAGCATGACGCGTTTGCCAGCCGCTTCGTATTTGGCGGCGATGTTTTCGATAGCCTGCAGCGCGGATTGGTCCACCACACGGCTGGCTGCAAAGTCGATGATGACGGTCTCGGGGTCGTTTCTTACGTCGAACAGCTCCACGAAGCCCTCGGACGAACCAAAGAACAGCGGGCCCTGAATTTCATAGACCTTCGCCCCTTCTTCCGTTTCCGAGTCGCGCGTAACCGCGTGGATGCGTTTGGCGTTATTCCATGCATAAGCCAGGGCAGAGACAATCACACCGACCACAACAGCCACCGCAAGGTCTTCCATCACGGTGACGACTGTCACCAGTACGATCACGAACGCATCCATCAAAGGCACTTTGCGCATGATCTTCAGCGAATTCCAGGCGAAGGTTCCGATCACCACCATGAACATCACACCGACAAGTGCGGCCAGTGGAATCTGCTCGATCAGAGGCGAACCCACTAGGATGAAGAGCAACAGAAACAGCGCTGCAGCGATACCTGCGATACGCGTGCGCCCGCCTGACTTCACGTTGATCATCGACTGACCGATCATCGCACAACCGCCCATACCACCAAAGAAACCGGTGACTACGTTCGCTGTGCCCTGCGCGATACATTCCTGCGAAGCACCACCGCGCTTGCCGGTGATCTCACCCACAAGGTTTAGCGTCAGCAGGGATTCAATCAGACCGATTGCGGCAAGGATCAGGGCATAGGGCAGGATGATTTCAAAGGTCTCCCAGTTCAGCGGCACCATAGGTATATGGAAGCTGGGCAGGCCGCCTTCGATCGAAGCCAGATCACCGACACGCGGGACGTCCAGCCCAATGCCAATGACCAAAGCAGCGACAACAAAAATCCCGGCCAGAGGCGCTGGGATGACGCGGGTGATGCGGGGCATGATCCAGATCACAGCCATGGTCAGCGCAACCAGACCCAGCATTGTGTAGAGCTGAACGCCCGAAAGCCACTCGCCACCGCCCATGCCGTGGCCGGTATTTTCCATGGTTCCGGGCACTTTGAATTGCCCCAGCTGCGCCAGAAAGATCACAATCGCCAGGCCGTTCACAAAGCCCAGCATCACCGGATGCGGCACAAGTCGGATGAACCGGCCCCAATGCATCGCACCTGCGATGATCTGCATAATCCCCATCAGCACCACCGTTGCGAACAGGTATTCGACCCCGTGTTGTGCGACCAGTGCGACCATGACAACCGCAAGCGCCCCGGTCGCGCCCGAGATCATGCCGGGGCGACCGCCGATCAAAGCAGTGATCAGACCGACCAGAAACGCTGCGTAAAGCCCGACCAGAGGGTGCACCCCGGCGACAAAGGCAAAGGCCACGGCTTCGGGGACCAGCGCCAAGGCGACGGTGAGACCGGACAGCAACTCGATACGCAGGCGGGAAAAGGTCAATCCCTCATCCGGGACCCAGCGCAAATCGGGTTTGGCTATACGATTGGCAAAGCTTGCCAGCATGGCTCGGGGCATGGATCGGTCCTGTTGGTCGGTTTTGTTCGCGCGAAAGGGGCCTTCTAGCGGTCAAACCGGTCTTGAGATACCGCGCCAGGCGGGACCCTGATATGCGCCCTGCGCATAGCTTGACCCAAGCGCACACAAACCGTTGAACCCACTTGTCAAATGAAGCTGTGGCCCGCAGAACTCACACAGCAGGAATTTTCAACGGAGAGCACTCGTGACCCAAACAAAAATCGCCGTCATTGGAGGATCGGGCATTTATGACATCGATGGTCTGGAGAATGCCGAGTGGGTCACAGTAGAAACGCCATGGGGCGATCCGTCGGATCAGATCCTGACCGGGTCGCTGGATGGGGTCGAAATGGCCTTCTTGCCGCGTCACGGTCGCGGACATGTGCACTCGCCGACCGAGGTGCCCTATCGCGCCAATATCGACGCGTTGAAACGGCTTGGCGTAACGGATGTGATCTCGGTCTCGGCCTGCGGGTCGTTCCGCGAACATATGGCGCCGGGTGATTTCGTGATCGTGGATCAGTTCATCGATCGAACATTTGCCCGTGAAAAGAGCTTTTTCGGGACTGGCTGCGTCGCCCATGTCAGTGTTGCGCATCCGACCTGCCCGCGCCTGTCGGACGCTTGCGAGACTGCTGGCAAGACGGCTGGCATCACCATCCACCGAGGTGGAACCTATCTGGCGATGGAAGGACCGCAATTCTCGTCATTGGCGGAATCCAAATTATATCGCGAACAATGGGGGTGCGACGTGATCGGCATGACCAACATGCCCGAAGCGAAACTCGCCCGCGAGGCCGAGCTTTGTTATGCCTCAATCGCCATGGTCACCGACTATGACAGCTGGCACCCTGATCACGGTGAAGTCGACGTGGCCGCGATCATCGCCACGCTGACCGGTAATGCGGAAAAAGGCCGGGCATTGGTCAAAGGTCTGCCCACTCTGCTGGGGACCGACCGTGCGCCCTGCCCGCATGGCTGCGACCAGGCGCTGGAGTATGCCATCCTGACCGCGCCTGAAAAGCGCGATCCGGAATTGTTGGCCAAGCTGGATGCTGTGGCTGGGCGGGTGTTATAAACTCAGTACTGCGACAGTTTCTTTTGCACCTCGTCCCATAGGCCATGCGACCACAAATCGTTGTGGGTACCGTCGGGGATCACGTAAATCTGCGCGGTATCGGACATCTCGGCCAGAGCTTTTCCGTGATGCAGTGGAATAGTTTCATCCTCGGTGCCGTGAAAAATCAACGTCGGCACCGAGATCTGTTCGATAAGATCACGTGTGGCGAACTGATCCCTCATCAAGGCTGAGACCGGCAGGAAAGGATAGCGTTCCGCCGCGACATCAACGGTTGCAGTGAACGGGGCCTCAAGCACCAGAAGTTCTGCATCGGGACGCTCGGCTGCCACAGCGGCAGCAATGCCGGTGCCGAGGCTCTGACCGTGCAGCACCACAGCTTTGCCCTGACCCGCCAGCCTGTCATAGAGCTGAACTCCATCAGAGATCAGCGCCAGTTCCGAGGGCTCGCCTTCGCTGCCCGGAAAGCCGCGATAGCTGGGGGCAAGCAGCCCATAGCCCGAGTTTAGGATTTCGCGCAGCCGTTCAGCACGGTCCCCCAGATTGCCGCTTTGGCCGTGGAAGAATAGGACGGTCGGTGCATCCGGGATTGCAGCGGGTGCTGCCCAGACCGTCAGGGCAGTACCATCAGCCATTGTCAGCGATAGCGCATCAACATCCGCCAACCCCACCGAAGCCGGATCCGGTAACGTACCTTCGGGTTTGTACAGCAGAGATTGCTGGTTGAAAAACATGTATCCGAGGACGCCCGCATACAAGATCGCCGCGGCCAACAGCAGTCCTACCAAGATGCTTTTGAGGCGCTCGACACCGGATCTGGCGCGGCCGGTATCGGCCTCAGCGTGTTGGGTTTGAACCATGGCTCCCTCCTTTGGGTCGCATTGCGAGAGTGGGGTACATTGGAGGCGTTTCAAGATGCATAAGCCAAGCTTCATCCAATCTTAAACCTGTTGCGGCAATCCCAGACCGCATTGCACGCTTGAATTCCCTGCCCCATGTCCTTGGTATTTAGGCGACCCCGGCTTCGCAAATCCGAACGCCAACCCGTTGGAGACGGTGTTTCACCACGAGAATGTGCCCGCAAAGCCTTGACCAATACGTCGTGCCAAGGCTTGCTATGGGAAACACTCTAATAGGATACTCCATGTCCATTGAAATCTGGCTGGCCTTTGTGGCCGCTTCGACCGCGCTGCTGCTGATCCCAGGCCCGACCGTGTTGCTGGTGCTTAGCTATGCGCTGTCGAAAGGACGCAGTGTGGCGGTTGCCTCGGCCACTGGGGTCGCATTGGGGGATTTGGTGGCGATGACCGCGTCGCTGCTGGGGCTGGGGGCGCTGGTGCTGGCCTCTGCCACACTGTTTGCCGTGCTGAAATGGGTTGGGGCAGCCTATCTTGTCTGGCTTGGTGTCAAACTCCTGCGCAGCGCGCCGTCGGGCGGGCTGCAAGCAATTGAAACCGAACGTGACGTGACCGCCCGCAGTGTTTTTGGCCATGCCGCTGCAGTCACCGCGCTGAACCCGAAGTCCATTGCCTTCTTCATCGCTTTCGTACCGCAATTCTTGCGTCCAGCCGAGCCTTTGGGTCCGCAATTCGCGATCCTGATCGCAACATTTGTGGGTCTCGCGGGGCTGAACGCGCTGGCCTATGCGCTGCTGGCGGACAAGCTGCGCCGGATGATCGGACGCGCGAATGTCATCACGACCATGACCCGGTTCGGAGGGTTGACCCTGATCGGAATGGGCATCGCCACAGCGGTTCTGCGCCGCCCGGCGTGATTTCAGTTTTCAGCGTTTTCCTTCATGAACCCCCGGATAAACCGGCGAATTTCGCGGGCGGCGGAGGTGTCCAGATCCCTGCACAACTCGACGAATGCATCGCGCTCATCCTTGTCGAGACGCAAAACCAACTGACTGTTTTTCTTGGTAGATTTCTTTCCATCTTTCTTGGTCACACGTCCAGTCCCCGTCCTGCCCTTGATTCTAAGCGCGATGCATTGTATATACATAGAATATAAAGTAGATATCGCGCACATAACAGCAAAAGTGAGATTAAAGCAATGAACCTTCATGTCGCGCAAGCCATTCTTCTTCGGGATCAACGCAACTGGCGCAAGCCGCACCTGTCCTGGCTTCCGAACGCGCTGTATCGCTACTACGGCCTGCCTAACGCCATGCGCGGCCGCAGCAAGTAGCCGCAGGGGCCAGAGTTCTCTTGCATGACCGCACCTTATGGGCGAAATACCCCGCGCGTGTTTGATGCCAAAGGGGTGGCCCATGTCCAGAAACAAAACGGTCAAGGATTACATTCGGACCATCGTCGATTTCCCGCATGAAGGGATCATGTTCCGCGATGTCACCACCCTGTTTGCCGACCCGCGTGGGTTCCGCATGGCAATCGACCAGATGTTGCACCCTTACGCCGGTGAGCGAATCGACAAAGTTGTGGGCCTTGAGGCGCGCGGCTTTATTCTGGGCGGTGCGATTGCCCACCAGCTGAGCGTTGGATTCGTGCCGATCCGCAAAAAGGGCAAACTGCCCGGCACCACGATCAGCCAAGACTACAAGCTGGAATATGGAGAGGCGATAGTCGAAATTCACGATGACGCCATCCAGCCGGGTGAGAAGATCCTGGTCGTTGATGATCTTCTGGCTACCGGAGGCACCGCCGCCGCGGGGATCAAGCTGATCGAACGGCTGGGCGGCGAGATCATCTCATGCGCGTTCATCATCGATCTGCCCGAATTGGGTGGTCGCAAAGCGCTGGAAGATTTGGGCATGGACGTGCACGTTCTGTGCGAGTTCGAAGGGCTCTGATCTCCACAAACTTCACAAACTCGTGACTGGAAATCGCGTGCGCCGCAGGCTTAGCGCGATTGGGGTCACATTCAAGAAACAGTTGCCTCTGGATTCTGTGATCTTGTCGCGACCTGACTGCGTACCCCGAATGATGCCACCTAGGGCATTCTCAACAAGGGAAATCATGTCATGTTGCGCAAATTCGCTGTTGCTGGAGTTGCCAGTCTTCTGTTGACCACCTCTGCTTTGGCAGATGGGCACGCCAAGGATATCGTCGATACTGCGGTGGGCGCGGGCAGTTTTGAAACGCTCGTCGCTGCCGTTCAGGCCGCCGAACTGGTTGAAACGCTGAAAGGCGAAGGGCCGTTCACCGTTTTCGCCCCAACGGATGAGGCTTTTGCAGCGCTGCCCGAGGGCACGGTCGAAAATCTGCTGAAGCCCGAAAACAAGGACCAGTTGGTCGCAGTGCTGACCTATCACGTTGTCCCGGGCAAAGTGATGTCGGGTGATCTGTCCGATGACATGACCGCCGCCACCGTGCAGGGCGGAGATATCACCATCGATCTCGACAATGGCGTCATGGTGAATGATGCCAACGTTGTGCAAGCCGATATCGAAGCCGAGAACGGCGTGATCCATGTGATCGACAAGGTCATTCTGCCCGCTTCGTAAAGAACCGCAGCGCCCCGGTATACGTCCGGGGCGCGTCTATTAGGCCAGAACCGCCCCGGGGTTCATAATCCCTTGAGGATCAAGCGCTGCTTTGATCGCCCTCATGGCCTGCATCTTGACCGGATCGCCATAGCGTTCCAGATCATCTGTCTTGAGCCGACCGACACCGTGTTCGGCACTGACCGATCCACCAAATTCATGAACCAGATCATGTACCGCGCGTTTGACCGCGCCCCGCTGCGCAACAAACTCTGACTTGTCCTGCCCGGCGGGTGGAAACACGTTATAATGCAGATTACCGTCGCCCAGATGTCCAAAGCAGTTCACGCGAAACGGCCCCTGCCCGGCCACCACATCCGCGCCGCGCCGAATGAACTCTGGAATGCGGGAAATCGGGACCGAGATATCATGGCTGGAAACTGATCCGATCAGCCGGTTGGCCTCGGGGATGCGCTCGCGCACGGCCCAGAGTTCGGACCGCTGTGCTTCGCTCTGCGCGATAACCGCATCGCGGACCAGATCGCGCTCATCAGCGGCGACATAAATCGCCTCAAGCATGTCCGAAGGGTCTTGGCCGACAGACAGGCCCAGCTCGATCAACACACTCCATTCAGGTGTTGCCGCAAAGGGTTGCCGCACGTCGGGCAAAACCTCGGTCAGGAATTCGAGGCCCTGCCCATGGATCAACTCAAACGTACTGACCGCTTCCCCCACTTGATCCCGCGCCACTGACAACAGATCAATGGCAGCCTCGGGTGAGGAGACCTGAAACATTGCGGTTCCAACGCCCTTGGGTCGCGGGAACAGCTTCAACGCCGCCGCCGTAATGATGCCAAGTGTCCCTTCGGACCCGATCATCAGGTTACGCAGGTCATAACCGGTGTTGTCCTTACGCAACCGGCTAAGCCCGTGCCATATCTCACCACTGGGCAATACCACTTCAAGCCCCAGGCACAGATCGCGTGCATTGCCATAGCGCAGCACATTCACGCCACCCGCATTAGTGGCCAGATTGCCGCCAATCCGGCAAGAACCCTGCGCAGCCAGCGACAGGGGAAATAGACGGTCCGCGTCTTCAGCGGCAGTCTGGACGTCGGCCAGAATGGCACCGGCCTCGGCCACAAGTATGTTCTCGGTGGGGTAAGTCGCCCGTATCGCCGTCATCCGTTCCAGGGAAACGATCAAAGGGACAGGACCATCCGGAACAACCTGCCCTCCTACCAGACCGGTGCCGCCGCCATAAGGGACAACAGGCACCCGAGCGTCTGCGGCCAATTGCACCAGAGCCGACACATCTTCCACGGTGCGCGGCAAGGCAAGCAAACCGGGCTGCCCGACAAACCGCTGACGCGGCTCTTCAAGGTAACGATCTGCAATCGGGCGCAAAACGTCAGCACCCAATCGGGCTCTGATTGCTTCGGCAAGGCGGCTGTCTGCAGGGTTCAGTTTCATGGCTCTTCCCTGCCAAAGGCCACGGGCCGCGACAAGCCCTATTCCAGCTCTATCAGGTACTGAGGCTCCAGCACCACAACCGTCGGCCTGTCGGGCAACGTGCGCAACGAGACGACAATCTCGGACACCCCATCCCGTTCAACCGGGAATTCATCCCGAATATCCACCAAAAACCGCTGGAGCGAAAAGTCCGAGAACCAATGCATCGGGATAATGACCGAGCTTTTGAGGCGTTTCAGAACCTGAACCATCTCGGGCAAGGGCATCGTGGTGCCTCCGTCCACCGCCGCCATGACCACATCCAGCCGACCCAGTGCAGCGAATTGTTCATCCGACGGAATGTGATGCAGATGCCCCAGATGGCCGATGCACAACCCTTCGACCTCGAACACAAAGATCGAGTTTCCGCGATCTTCAATACCGCCATAGGCCGAACGGATATCGGTCGACACATTGCGAATCAGCATCTCACCCAGATCAAGATGGTGCTCGATGCCTTCGCCGAACTCGCCCCAGCCCGGCAAGACATACGGGATGGCCGGATCGGGATGGGCAGTCCAGTGGGTGCTGTGCGCATGGTTCATTGTGACCACGTCAGGAATTAGCGCAGCGCCGCCGATAAAACCGGTGAAATCGGTCACCGCGTTCAGCCCGCCCTGTGTCTGGATCAGAAACGATGCATGCGCGACATAGCTGATACGAACCGAAAACTCGGGCACGGGATCCTGCCACGCCGCTTTGTGAAGATATTCAATCCCCGGTGCCGCATCTGCGATGGCGATACAGTGACTAGGCCGCCGCTCCTGCGCCACAGCCCCGCCTGCAATCATCATCAGTCCCGCAACAAACCGCCACATAGGGCAAGTGTAGCGCAATGGGCCAACAAGTCATGCCCTTGTTGATCTGGCCACGGATATCTCCAGGACAGGAGGCTTGCCATGCCTGGCGGCAGAGCTCTCTAGCCTGCCTCAGTCTTGCCCCGACGATCGGACCTTAGGCTGGCATACAGAACATGTGTTCGCCAGCGCCCATTGATCTGCAGATAAGACTGCGCCACGCCTTCGTATTTGAAGCCTGAGCTTTCCAGCAGACCGCGAGAGGCCTTGTTCTCAGGCAAACACGCGGCCTCGATCCGGCTTAAATCCAGACGGGTGAAGGCGTGATGAACAACGGCGCCAATTGCTTCGCGCATGAAACCCTGACGCGCGAAGGCCTGCCCAGTCCAATAGCCCAAGGTGCCAGCCTGC
Organism: Ruegeria sp. SCSIO 43209; assembly: GCF_019904295.1. Classification (NCBI taxonomy): domain Bacteria; kingdom Pseudomonadati; phylum Pseudomonadota; class Alphaproteobacteria; order Rhodobacterales; family Roseobacteraceae; genus Ruegeria; species Ruegeria sp. SCSIO 43209. The sequence continues at coordinate 524,904 of NZ_CP065359.1, read as the reverse complement.
GCCGGACCACGGCGAACATTGTCCAACGTGATCGCCCCCAGCAGAATATTGTCTGTGCGACGAAACAGGAACAGAGGTATCGCCGTTCCACTCGCGACTGAGCGCTGGGCCCAATAGACCCGGTTGGTAAACGACTTTCGGCTCAGATGGTCCTTGGCCCAAACCGGCTCCCACGGCACCAGATAGTCCTTTGAGGCACGCCGCAGGGCGGTCCAGTCGTTGAAGTCGGAATGCATGGGCGGGCGCAGAGTCAAGCGCTCGGTTTCGAGTTTCAGCTTGCGTCTGCCTAACAGCATCACGCCGCGCGCCTCTCCTGTAAGTCAGCCAGTGACGGTGCACCCGAGACCGGGCCATAAAGCGCCAGCGCGGCCGGGGCTTTGACTGCCATGTCTTCGGCAAAGGCACGCACGTCCTCGGTGCTGACCGCATCGATCTTGGCCACGGTGTCCTCAAGCGAGGGCACACGTCCCCAGATCTGCACCAGTCGCGCCAGACGTTCGGCCCGGTTCGATGGGCTTTCCAGCCCCATCAGCATCCCGGCCTTCATCTGGGCCCGCGCACGGGCAACCTCTTCTGCGCTCATGTCTTCGGCAGCGCGCTTCATCTCGTCGATGGTAATCGTCGCCAATTCGCCCACCTGATCGGCCGAGGTGCCTGCGTAAATCGTTGTCGTACCGGTATCCGCATAAGCACCGGTCTGAGCAAAGATCGTATAGCAAAGCCCGCGCGTCTCGCGCACTTCCTGAAACAGGCGCGAGGACATGCCTCCACCCAGAGCGGTCGAGTAAATCTGGGCCGTATAGATCGCATCATCGCGATAGCCCGGACTTTCCAGCGCCAGCGCGAAATGCGCCTGCTCCAGTTCTTTCTCCTGCCGCGCCTCACCACCAGTGAACCGCGCAGCGTCGGGGATCAGACCCTTGCGCTGCTGCAGGTGGCCGAACATCTCTTCGGCCAGTTTCATCAGCGCATCGTGGTCCACAGCTCCAGCTGCAGACAGGATCATCTGTTCCGGCCCGTAGTGTTCGGCCACGAAACCAGACAAGTCCTCGCGGGAAAACGCACTGACGCGCTCGGTCGGGCCCAGAATGGTGCGGCCAAGGGGTTGGTCGTGATAGCTCTGCTCTTGCAGCCAGTCAAAGATTACATCGTCCGGCGTATCATAGGCCTGACCAATCTCTTGCAGGATCACTCCGCGCTCGACCTCGATCTCGCGCGGGTCGAATACCGGGTTCAGGACGATGTCGCCGATGACATCCATGGCCAGCGCCACATCGTCCTTCAGTACGCGTGCATAATAGGCCGTAACTTCGCGCGAGGTATAGGCGTTGATGTACCCGCCCACATCCTCGATCGCTTCGGCGATTTGCAGCGCAGAACGCCGCTGGGTTCCCTTGAACGCCATATGCTCAAGGAAATGCGCGATACCGTTCTGCTCGATCCGCTCGTGCCGCCCACCGGCGGTTACCCAGATGCCGATGGCCGCAGATTGCAGCCCCGGCATATGTTCACTGACGATACGAAATCCGTTCTTCAGTTGGTCCTGTCTGACTGTCACTCAGCAATATGCCTTCTGATATGATCCTCAAGGGCACCCAGATCGTTCGCAACGCGGGTCACCCGTTCCGGACGTTCATACAGATCAGACATGCGGGATGGAAGAGGCGGATGTTCGCCGCTTGCCTTCTCGACGGCTGCCGGGAACTTCGCGGGATGCGCGGTTGCGAGCGTGATCATGGGCACATCGGCAGCGCGGTGGTCTTCAGCCACTTTGATCCCAACGGCGGTGTGCGGACAAACCAACTCGGCGCTGTGGACCATCGTGCGCCTGATCGTCTCAAGCGTCTCGTCCTCAGAAACGCGGCCCGAGTCAAAGTTTTCTCGCAGAGCCTCCATCGCGCCTTGGCTGACATTGAAGCCTCCGCTCTTGAGTTCATCCATCAATTGAGCGACTGCGCCGCCATCTTCGCCATAGGCGTAGTACAGTGCGCGCTCAAAGTTCGAGCTAACCTGAATATCCATCGAAGGGCTGATTGAGGGGATCGTATCGCCCTTGAAATACCCCTCGCCGGAGAGACAGCGATGCAGAATGTCGTTCTGGTTGGTCGCCACCACCAGACGATCGATGAGCAGCCCCATGCGTTTGGCCAGATGGCCTGCGAAGATATCGCCGAAATTCCCTGTCGGCACGGTGAAGCTGACCTTGCGATGTGGCGCGCCGAGGCTGACGGCGGCGGAGAAATAGTAAACGATCTGTGCCAACACGCGGGCGAAGTTGATCGAATTGACGCCTGCAAGTTTCACACCGTCGCGGAAATCAAAGTCGTTGAACATGTCTTTGAGCGCGGCCTGGCAGTCATCGAAATCGCCGTCTACCGCCAAAGCGTGCACATTACTGTCTGCGGGCGTAGTCATCTGACGGCGCTGCACTTCTGAAACACGGCCATGTGGGAACAGGATGAACACATCCACCGCGTCCAGCCCACGGAACGCCTCGATGGCGGCAGAACCGGTGTCCCCGCTCGTCGCGCCGACAATGGTCACGCGATCTTCGCGCCGTTTGAGCGCGACCTGGAACAGCTGGCCGATTAGCTGCATGGCGAAATCTTTGAAGGCCAGCGTGGGGCCGTGAAACAGCTCCAGCAGAAAATGGTTCTCGTTCAGCTGCTTCAACGGCGCGCGGGCGTCATGGCCAAAGCCCTCATAAGCGCGCGCTATGATATCTTTGAACTCATCATCGGAGAACGAGCCGCTCACATAAGGCCACATCACGCGGAATGCGATTTCCTCATAGGACAGGCCAGCCAACGCAGCAATTTCGTCCTGCGACATCACCGGAATTTCAGCGGGCAAGTACAGACCACCATCGCGGGCCAGTCCGGTCAGCATCGCCTCTTCAAAGGTCAGTTCGGGCGCCTGCCCGCGGGTCGAGATGTATTTCATGTCGCGTCACTTTCGGAATTGGCACGGCTGCGCCACAGGAAGTATCCGGTCATTGCGGCCCAGACCAGAGCTAGACCAAACCAGATGATTGCATATTGCAAATGATCGTTGGGGATGCCCGCCGTATTCACCGGCATTGGCGTTACATTCGGATCGGTTTCCGAGCGTGCAATTAGCAACACCGGCTCAGCCCCCAGCGCGGCGGCCAGATTGGGCACATCACGGGCGAACCAGATGTTGCCGTCAATATCTGCGTCAGGCGTGTAGCCATCGACTTCATCGGGCCAGTGCAGGTTGCCGGTGATTTCCATCGGGCCAGTCAGGCGATCAGCCTGCTTGGCTGTGGTCGGCACAAAGCCGCGATCCACCAGAATAGTCCGGTCGTCGGTGGCAAAGGACTGGATGATCCGATACCCCGGCCCCACCTGCTTGACCGAAACCAAAACGTGGATCTCGCCCGGTTCGATCTCGCCTGTGACCGTCACCGGAAGGTATTTGTCCACATCCTCGGACACTTGCAATGGCAAGGCGACAGGATCGGCAGCGATGCGGCTTTCGATCTCGGCCAGCACCTCCTGTTTCCAGGTCAGCCGCTGCAGTTGCCAAATGCCCAGCGACAGCAGCAGGCCCAGACCGGCAAAGCCGAAGATCAACAGAAACAGAATGCGATGCATATTGGGATCAGACCTTGTTGCGGGAACCGGCGCCTTGTTAAGGGGCACGTGAACCGAAGTGCAACCATGTAATTGTATGGGGCGCAATCTTGCGCCCCTGATTGAGAAAAAGCCGCCCCGTGGGGCGGCTTTTGCAATTGGATCACCTGCGTGGCGTTACATCAGCGGGGCCTGACCCCAAATGTAGACGGCGAAAAACAGGAACAGCCAGACGACGTCAACGAAGTGCCAGTACCATGCGGCAGCCTCGAAACCGACGTGTTTCTCGGGCGTAAAGTCCCCCTTCAGGGCGCGGATCAGACAGACCGACAGGAAGATGGTGCCGATAATCACATGCGCGCCGTGGAAACCGGTTGCCATGAAGAAGTTCGAATAGAACTGATCGCCACCGAACTCCCAACCCTCATGGGCCAGTAACTCATAGTATTCAAACGCCTGAAGCGCAGTAAAGGCGATGCCCAGAACGATACCAATGGCCAGACCATTGATCAGCGCCTTGCGGTCATTGTCATGAACAAGCGCGTGGTGGGCCCAAGTAATCGCACAACCCGACAGCAACAGGACCAAAGTGTTGATCAGCGGCAGGTGGAACGGATCAACGGCGTGGATATCCGGCTGGATGTATTCAGTACCGGCATAGTCGTACATCGGATACATGCGATGTTTGAAGAACGACCAGAACCAGGCGAAGAAGAACATCACCTCGGACATCACGAACAGGATAAAGCCATAGCGCAGGCCGATACGCACGACCGGCGTATGATCGCCCTGACGGCTTTCAACCACGACTTCGGACCACCATGCAAACATGGTATAAAGAACCCCGACCAACCCCATCCAGAAGATCCACGGGGTGATCCCGTGCATCCAAAGAACGGCCCCGAACAGCATCACAAATCCGCTTACCGCGCCGATCAGTGGCCAGATTGACGGGTTCAGAATGTGGTAATCATGGTCTTTTGCGTGTGCCATCAGCGTCCCTCACCTACAGGCGTTAGTTCTTGTTTGTCTCAGCCTGCACGTCAAGGGCGGCATAGCCCTCGGGCAGATCAATCTCATAGAATGTATACGACAGCGTGATCGTATGCACATATTTTGCTTCGGGATCTTCGATCAGTTCGGGATCGACGAAGAACGTAACGGGCATCTCGACTCGCTCACCCGGCTCCAACACCTGTTCATCGAAGCAGAAACAGGCGATTTTCTGAAAATACCCCCCGGCGGAATAGGGCGCCACGTTGTAGGACGCCTGCCCTGCGACGGGCTTGTCGGTTGGGTTGTACGCTTCGTAGAACGCCAGACCTGTCTCACCGATACGTATTTTCATCTCGCGTTCGACGGGCTTGAATTCCCACGGCATACCCTTGGCCTTGGAGGCATCAAATCGGACCGTCACCACTTGGTCGAGAATGTCATCAGGGGCTTTCTCGGCAACCCCGGTGGTCCCTCCATACCCCGTGACCCGGCAGAACCAATTATAAAACGGCACCGCTGCCCATGCCAAACCGCCCATAAGGACGACGACGCCGACCAGTTGCGCGACCGTTTTCTGTGGCCCCGTCAACTTCATCAGTTCTGCACCTGCTGCGTCGCCAGACTAAAATCTGTGTTCGAGACCTTGACGACTGTCAGGCCGAAGATGATCACGATGAACGCGGCCAGTGTCAGGCCGACGCCCAGATTGCGGCTGAACCGTCTTTGGTGAAGTTCGTGAGTTTTGCGCAGGCTCATGACCAGCCTCCTAATCCGTAAGGTTTCAACAGGGCCTCGACGAGAATCGCGCCGAAATGCAGAAACAGGTACAGCAGCGACAGTTTGAAGAAACTGCGTTCGACCTTGAAGTTGTCGGCCTCCGAATCGTCTTCGTTTCGACGAGAAATCTGCCAGGCCCCCCGCAGAAACAAGCCATTCAGAACCAGCGCAACAACTAGATAAATCGGGCCTCCGATATCCGAGAACGCAGTCCCCACCGCCAGCAACGCCAGCAACGCGGTATAAACCAGAATATGCCAGCGCGTCGCGCGTCGACCATGGGTGACGGTCAACATCGGCACCCCGGCATCGTCATAGTCCGAGCGCATGAACAAGGCCAACGCCCAGAAATGCGGAGGTGTCCACATGAATGTCAGGGCAAACATCAACCACGGTTCGAGCGTCATCGAGCCAGTGGCCGCGACCCATCCGATGACCGGCGGGAACGCTCCCGCGGCACCACCAATGACGATGTTCTGAGGCGTCGAGCGTTTCAGCCACATCGTGTAGACGACAACATAGAAGAAAATAGTGAAGGCCAGAAACGCCCCTGCAAACCAGTTGGTTGCCAAACCCAGCATAATCACGGACAGGCCAGACAGAGCCAGACCCAGCGCCAATGCCTCGCCTTCTTCAACTTTGCCAGAGGGGATTGGACGGCCTTTGGTGCGCTTCATCACGCGGTCGATATCCGCGTCCCACCACATGTTCAGCGCGCCGGATGCACCGCCACCAATAGCGATGAACAGGATGGCGCAGAAGCCAACAAATGGATGTATCGGAACCGGAGCCGCAAGCAGTCCGACCAAAGCCGTGAATACGACCAGCGACATCACGCGCGGCTTCAGCAGGGCGAAATAATCGCCAAAGCTGGCCTCGTCCGCGCGGGTCTGCGCAGAGACGGTGCTGGCATTGAAGCTTGCGTCGCTCATATCCGGTCCTTTTCGGGGCAAAAGCTGCGCGATTTCCGCGCAGCTCGCATGTGTTTATCTAGGCCGCAAAGGGCTTAGTTCGAGGCCACTTGGTAGGAAGCAGGCTGACCTGCATATTCTTCAAGCGCGCCCTGCAGCCACTGTTCATATGCCTCTTCGCTGACCACTTTGACAGTGATTGGCATATAGGCATGGTCTTTACCGCACAGCTCAGAACACTGTCCGAAATAGACGCCTTCCTTGTCTGCTTCGAACCACAGTTCGGCCAGACGACCAGGAACGCCGTCCTGCTTCACGCCGAACGAAGGAATGGTCCAGGAATGGATCACGTCCGATGCAGTAACCTGCATCACGACAATCTTGCCGACCGGAACAACGACCGCGGTGTCGGTGGCGAGCAGCCATTCGTCTTCGCCATAGCCTGCATCGGCCAGCTTCGCCCGCATCGCATCGTCCAGAACAAACGGTGTTACGTCGGCATCCGCCGGGCGCGCGCCCTCGTCGAGGGTGGCCGGGTGGCCCAGGAGATAGCTATCGAAGGCAAAGTCATGATCGACATATTCGTAGGTCCAGTACCACTGGTTCCCCACGACTTTGATGGTGATGTCGCCTTCGGGAATCTCTTGTTGCTTGAAAAGAACCGGCAGCGAGAAAGCCCCGATGAAGACCAGAATCAGGATCGGGCCCAAAGTCCAGGCAATCTCAACCGGAGTGTAATGCGAGAACCGAGCCGGGTTCGGGTTTACGCGCTGGTTGTAGCGTACGATGCAGTAAACCAGCAGACCCGCAACAAACACACAGATCGCGGTGATGATCACCAGAATCATGTTGTCCAGCGACTGAATCCCTTCGGCAAGGCTGGTGGCAGCAGGCTGGAACCCCATGCCGCCGTCAACCGGCTTGCCAATAATCTCAAGCTCCTGAGCCATGGCGGGAAGGCTGGAGAGGGCCGTAGCAAGCCCGGAAAGCATCAAAGCATTCTTCATTTTCTGTCCTGATCGTTTGATCTTTGCGTCTCTCGCGAAAAGGTGTGAATCGGTCGCACCTCTCCCGTTGTCTTTGGCCGCGTTAAAAACCATATTCCGTCGGGTAGATAAAGCAAAATGCTTGCGTCAAACAGACGCTATTTTTGATCTGGATCAAACCCGAAAGGTCACAACTGATGACACAGGCCCCGTTTCGCCCGTTTGAAAGCGTTCTTCCCAAGGATGAAGCGCTTGCTGTACTGAAGGCTGCAACTGATGGCGCCGAGGATGGGGAACTGTTCGTAGAACGGCGCAAATCCGAATCTTTGGTGTTTGATGACGGCCGATTGCGCACGGCCTCTTACGACGCTTCCGAGGGATTCGGTCTTCGCGCGGTGCAGGGTGAAGTGGCTGGATACGCGCATTCAACGGATGTTTCGATTCCCTCTCTGAAGCGTGCAGCCGAAACCGCGCGGTTGGCGGTCGGCGATGGTGGAGGGACGCTGGCCGGGCCACCACGTGCCACCAATACCAGGTTATATACCGATGAAGACCCGATCGAATCCGCCGCCTTCCCGGTCAAAATCGAGACACTGCGCGAGATAGACGCTTTTACCCGTGGTCTGGATTCCCGGGTTGTGCAAGTCAGCGCCACGATTGCCGCTGCAGTGCAGGAGGTCGAGATTCTTCGCCCCGATGGTGTGCAGGTGCGCGATATACGCCCGATGACCCGCCTGAACATCTCGGTTATCGTAGAACAGAGCGGCAGACGCGAAAGCGGTTCTGCCGGAGGTGGCGGTCGCGTTGGGCTGGATGGCTTGATCGATCCCTCAGACTGGCAAGATAAGGCGCGTGAGGCTCTGCGGATCGCGATGGTCAATCTGGATGCCGTCCCTGCCCCTGCCGGCGTGATGGAAGTCGCGTTGGGCCCCGGTTGGCCCGGTATTCTGTTGCACGAGGCCATCGGCCACGGGCTTGAAGGTGATTTCAACCGCAAGGGCAGTTCCGCTTTTGCCGGGCTGATGGGGCAGCAGATCGCCTCGAAAGGTGTAACAGTCGTGGATGATGGGACGATTGCAGACCGACGCGGTTCGATATCAGTGGATGACGAGGGCACACCCAGTTCGCGTACAGTTCTGATCGAGGATGGAATCCTCACCGGATATATGCAGGACCGCCAGAACGCACGCCTGATGGGCGTTGCTCCAACCGGGAACGGCCGGCGTCAAAGCTATGCCCATAAACCGATGCCGCGCATGACCAACACAATCATGTTGGGTGGCGATGCCGATCCGGCCTCGTTGGTGGCAGATATCAAAGACGGCATCTGGGCTGTGGGCTTCGGCGGTGGCCAGGTCGACATTACCAACGGCAAGTTCGTGTTCTCCTGCACCGAGGCATATCGTGTCGAGAACGGCAAGATCGGCGCTCCGGTCAAAGGCGCGACGCTGATTGGCGACGGCCCCTCGGCGCTAAAACGCATTCGGGGACTGGGCAATGACATGGCGCTGGATCCCGGCATGGGCACATGTGGAAAGGATGGGCAATGGGTGCCGGTCGGTGTCGGCCAACCTACCGTTTTGATGGATGGGCTGACCGTGGGCGGCTCTGCCACCTGAGTCGGCTCAAAAGAAGAATCAAGGCGCGAAGAGTTAACACACTACTCTTCGCGTCAAATCAAAAACTCATCCATGGATATGTGAGCCAAGATAATTCGCACGAATTTTCTTTCTTTCTTTCAATGACATAATCATCTCTCCGAGGGATGGGTTCGAAAAATACCGATCTAATTTTCTAAGATTCACAGGCTGTTAACCCGCTGCACCGTAAACCAGTTTTGCAATCAGGCGGAGCATCGGATGACCGAAGAGCAGCTTTCTTCCAATCACCCCCCACTCCCACCCACCACGGAAGAGGACCGGTTTTCCTGGCTCCGTCTGTTGCGCTCACGCAAAGTAGGGCCGGCAACATTCCGGCGCTTATTGCGCGAACATGGCTCGGCGCAGAACGCGCTGGCCGCGTTGCCGGAAATGGCGCGCGCTGCCGGGATCGAGGATTATGAAATCTGCCCGCCCGGCGTAATTGAGGCGGAGCTCAAGGCCGCAAAGATCGCAAAAGCGCGGCTTTTGTGCCTTGGGGCCGCCGATTACCCTTACGCGTTATGTGACCTTTCGGATGCGCCCCCGATGCTTTGGGCAATCGGCGATCCGTCGATCTTGAAACGCCGGGCAGTTGCAATGGTCGGGGCACGGAACTGTTCTTCGCTGGGCGCGCGCATGGCGCGGGCGTTGGCGACGGATCTGGGTAAGCAAGACTATGTCGTGGTCTCGGGGCTTGCCCGCGGCATTGACACCTCGGCGCACCTCGCCGCGTTGGCGACCGGTACTGTGGCAGTGTTGGCAGGTGGGGTTGATGTGATCTATCCGGCCGAAAATGCCGATCTGGCGCGAGATATCGCAGACGCCGGACTTCGCTTGTCTGAACAACCGATGGGCACAACGCCTCAGGCAAGACACTTTCCACGCCGCAATCGCATTATCTCGGGTCTGGCGCAGGCAGTGGTCGTTGTCGAGGCCGCGGCGAAATCCGGCAGCTTGATCACCGCGCGGGACGCCCTGGACCAAGGGCGCGAGGTTCTGGCCGTGCCCGGCCATCCCTTTGACGCCCGCGCGGCAGGATGCAATCTGCTGATCCGAGACGGGGCTATACTCGTCCGCAATGCAGAAGACGTGATTGATGCTTTGCCCAAGCAACAGCTACAATCCTCCGCCCAACAAATCCTGCCCCTTGGACCCGAGGCAGACACAGCCGAAATCACGCCCCAAGCCTTGCACGAGGCGATTCTGACTCGACTTGGCCCATCTCCGATCGCGGAAGACCAGTTGATCCGGGACATCGCTGCATCTGCGGGCGAAGTCGGCCCTGTGTTGGTCGATCTGGAGCTTGAGGGCAAGATTCAGCGGCAACCAGGCGGCCTGCTGTCACTTTGCGCCTAAGTTATCGAATGGATTCGACACCTGATTCCGCGAGCGGCACGACCAGATCAGGCTTTAATACAAAGTATTTTTGGTGGTGAAAACGAACGCATTGACAATTCGATCTTGCCCCACACATTTTGCACGGTCATACAAAGCGCAAAATCCGTCGAGCGAGGATTCCTCTTAAATGCCCGTAGTTGTTGTAGAATCTCCGGCCAAAGCAAAAACGATCAATAAGTATCTTGGCCCCGACTACACCGTTTTGGCCTCATATGGCCATGTGCGGGACCTGCCGCCGAAGGATGGGTCGGTCGATCCCGAGCATGAATTTTCAATGAAATGGGAGGTCGGCAATGACAGCCGTAAGCATGTCAAGGCGATCGCCGACGCTCTGAAAGAAGACAACGCACTGATCCTCGCGACCGACCCTGATCGAGAAGGCGAGGCAATCAGCTGGCACCTCCAAGAAGCGCTGACCAAGCGGCGTTCGATCAAGAAGGACACGCCAGTCAGCCGTGTGACGTTCAACGCGATCACCAAGGACGCCGTGACCGAGGCGATGCAGAACCCGCGTGAGGTCGATATGCCGCTGGTCGAGGCCTATCTGGCCCGCCGCGCGCTGGACTATCTGGTAGGGTTCAACCTGTCACCCGTTCTGTGGCGCAAGTTGCCGGGTGCCCGTTCAGCGGGGCGCGTGCAATCGGTCTGCCTGCGCCTCATCGTTGAACGCGAGATGGAGATCGAAGCCTTCAAGCCGGTCGAATACTGGTCGGTCAAAGCTGTGTTCGAGACGCCTCGGGGCCAGACCTACGAGGCGCGTCTAGTCACGCTGGCAGGCAAGAAACTGGACAAGCACGATCTAGCGAATGCAACGCAAGCCGAACTGGCGGTTCAGGCGATCACCAGCCGTGATCTGAGCGTGACATCGGTCGAGGCCAAGCCTGCCGCGCGCAACCCCTCTGCCCCGTTCATGACGTCGACCTTACAGCAAGAAGCCAGCCGCAAGTTCGGCATGGGCGCACGCCATGCGATGCAGGTGGCCCAGCGGCTGTATGAGGCCGGATACATTACCTACATGCGAACCGACGGTATCGACATGGCCCCCGAGGCCGTGGCGGCAGCGCGCGATGCAATCGCCGACCGTTATGGTGCGGAATACGTGCCAGACAGCCCGCGCATGTACAAAAACAAGGCCAAAAACGCTCAGGAAGCACACGAGTGTATTCGCCCGACAGATATGTCGCGCGATGCCAAGGCGCTGAAGGTGACCGATGAGGATCAGCGCAAGCTTTATGATCTGATCTGGAAACGCACCATTGCCTGTCAGATGGCTGCCGCACGGCTTGAACGCACGACTGTTGAGATTACCAGCACGGACGGCCAGGTTGGCCTGCGCGCCACTGGTCAGGTGGTGCTGTTCGATGGCTTCATGCGCGTTTACGAAGAAGGCCGCGATGACGTGGTCGACGATGACGACAAGCGCTTGCCACAGATCATGCAGGGCGATCCCGCACGTTTTGCCAAGACCTCGCTGCGTGATCAGTTTGCCAAGGCCACCGCCGACTCGGAAAAGGCCGCCATTCTGGCCGAGAACGAATCCGTTCTGGCGCTGCAGCACCACACCCAACCCCCCCCGCGCTATACAGAGGCCACGCTGGTCAAACGGATGGAAGAGCTGGGGATCGGGCGTCCGTCGACCTATGCCTCGATTGTCACCACGATTCAGGATCGTGAATATGTACGTAAAGACAAGAATCGGCTGATCCCCGAAGAAAAGGGCCGGATCGTCACCATCTTCCTGCTGAATTTCTTTCGCCAGTATGTGGGCTACGAGTTCACCGCCAATCTGGAAGAAGAGCTTGACGACGTCAGCGCAGGTGAACGCGACTACAAGGATCTGCTGGGCAAGTTCTGGCGCGATTTCTCTGCCGCGATTGGTGAGACATCGGAGCTGCGTATCTCGGAAGTGCTGGACAAGCTGGACGAAGCGCTGGCACCGCAGCTGTATCCGCCGCGTGAAGATGGCTCGGACCCGCGCATTTGCCCGAAATGCGGTGTTGGCCAGTTACATCTGAAAACTTCGCGCACCGGCGGGTTTGTCGGTTGTGGCAACTATCCTGAGTGCACTTATACCCGTCCGATCGCTGGTGAGGGCGCGGAAGGTGACGAGCGTTTGCTGGGCGAAGATGGGGGCGATGAGATCTGGCTGAAATCCGGTCGCTTTGGGCCATATGTCCAGCGTGGAGAGCCCACGCCTGAGAACAAGAAGCCTCCTCGTGCGTCCCTGCCCCGTGGCTGGAGCAAAGACGACATGGGTCTGGAGAAAGCGCTGACTCTTCTGTCCTTGCCCCGTCAGATCGGCGAGCACCCCGAAGGCGGCATGATCAGTTCGAACTTTGGTCGCTTTGGACCTTATCTAATGCATCAGTTGGCCGACGAGGCAAAGCCCGTCTACGCCAACCTCAAAGACCCGAACGATGTGTTTGAGATCGGCATGAACCGCGCCGTCGAACTGTTGGCCGAAAAACGCGCCAATCCAGGTCGCGGACGTCGGGCGGCCGCGAAGCCGCTGAAAGAGCTGGGCGACCATCCCGATGGCGGCGCGATACAGGTACTGGACGGGCGCTATGGACCGTATGTGAAATGGGAAAAGGTCAACGCGACGATCCCCAAAGACATCAAGCCCGAGGATGTGACCCAGGAAATGGCCATCGAACTGGTCAATGAACGCGCGGCCAAGAAAGGCACAAAGAAAAAGGCAGCCCCCAAGAAGAAAGCTGCTGCCAAGAAGACCACCAAGAAAGCAAGTTAGGTAGAAATACCACCTGCCCCTTGGATTCGTTGACTTCCCCGTGACGTGGCGGCACAAATCGGCCCAACATCATGTCATTGGGGGAGTTTTCCATGAAGAAAATCTATGACAATGCCGATGAGGCGCTCGATGGGGTGATATCGGACGGCATGCTGATCGCTGCGGGCGGCTTTGGGCTGTGCGGTATCCCGGAAATGCTGCTTGAAGCAATCAAGGCCTCAGGCGCGAAGGATCTGACATTTGCCTCGAATAACGCAGGTGTGGATGATTTTGGCATCGGCATCCTGCTGCAGACTAAGCAGGTCAAAAAGATGATCAGCTCTTACGTTGGGGAAAACGCCGAATTCATGCGCCAGTATCTGAGTGGAGAACTGGAGCTGGAATTCAATCCACAAGGCACACTGGCCGAGCGGATGCGGGCCGGTGGCGCTGGCATCCCCGGGTTTTACACCAAGACGGGCGTAGGAACGGTGATCGCGGAAGGCAAAGAGCACAAGGACTTCAACGGCGAGACCTATATCATGGAGGAAGGCATCTTCGCCGACCTCGCGATCGTAAAGGCGTGGAAAGCCGATGACACCGGGAACCTCGTGTTCCGCAAGACCGCCCGCAACTTTAACGTGCCCGCAGCGACTTGCGGCAAGATTTGTGTGGCTGAGGTTGAAGAAATCGTCCCGCGCGGCTCGCTGGACCCGGATGGCATCCACCTGCCCGGCATCTATGTGCATCGCATTATCCAAGGCAGCCACGAAAAGCGCATCGAACAGCGCACCACCCGCAAGAAGGAGGACGCATAATGCCCTGGGATCGCAATCAGATGGCCGCACGTGCGGCAGAAGAGCTGGAAGACGGCATGTATGTGAACCTCGGCATCGGTATTCCGACGCTGGTGGCGAACTATGTAGGGGACAAGGACATCACCCTACAGTCCGAAAACGGTATGTTGGGCATGGGGCCTTTCCCGTTTGAGGGCGAGGAAGACGCTGACCTGATTAACGCGGGCAAGCAAACGATTACCGAACTGTCCCGCACCTCTTACTTCGATAGCGCGACCTCGTTCGCCATGATCCGAGGCGGTAAGATCGCTGCTGCGATTTTGGGTGCGATGGAAGTGGACGAGAAAGGAGACTTGGCCAACTGGATGATCCCCGGCAAGCTGGTCAAAGGTATGGGCGGTGCGATGGATCTGGTCGCTGGCGTTGGTCGCGTGATTGTAGTGATGGATCACACCAACAAGCATGGTGATTCAAAAGTGCTGAAGGAATGCACGCTGCCTCTGACTGGCCAGGGCGTCGTGGATCGCATCATCACCAATCTGGGTGTTCTGGATGTCGTCGAAGGCGGCCTGAAGATCGTCGAACTGGCCGATGGCGTCAGCGAGGACGAGATGCGAGGAGCGACTCAGGCAACAATCGTAGATTGACCTTAGGTCAATGAAACATAAGGCCCGCTGCGACGCGGGCCTTTTTTAGTTCGAAGTCTGAAAAATGCAGGGGTCCGAAACGAACTGCGGTGTTGTTGTACAAAGAGCACTCGCGACCTGAAACGCGGCCAGAACCTTGGGCACGTAGTCTCTGGTCTCGGCATAGGGTGGCACACCACTATGCTTGCGCACGGCCCCTTCGCCGGCATTGTAGCCTGCCAATACGAGAATCGGGTCATTGTCGAACTCGTTCATAAGCCAATGCAGGTATTTCACCCCACCTTTGATATTCTGTTCAGGTTTCAGGCTGTCCTCTACCCCAAAACGTTCGGCGGTAGCTGGCATCAATTGCATCAAGCCCTGCGCCCCGGCAGAACTGACAGCCTGTGTGCGGCCCGCAGATTCCACTGAGATCACGGCTAGGACAAGTGCGGGTGAGACATTCGTCCCTACGGTCGAACGTAGAATATCCACCCCTCGCTTTTCTGCGATGTCTTGCAAGGTCTGCAGACGCGGCGCCGCGACACCCGTGGCAGTAAGCGCTTGAACGGCCTCTCTCAGCCTACCTGCGCTGGCCTGCGCTAGATCGGGGGATACCCGGCTCCAGAATGCTTTATAAGAGCCAACTGGCTTGGTCGCCCCCGCGATCTTCTGAGGAACCGATGGGGGCGGCTTTGCGATAGCGGCAATCTCAGGCACTTCCAGCTTGGCGCCAGTGCTGGGGGCTGATGGTGATGCTGCATGTTGTTCGGGCGTGATTTGAATCGTCACGCGCGGACGTGTCCCCGGTTTAGGGGCCTTTATGCGCTTATAGACGCCGCGCGGCTCGGTTTCGGTTGCAGTGACAGGAATTGCACCCGCCATCAGAAACACTGCTGCACCGGCGCATAATACTGCGTCCCGGAAATACATTTGCCTGCCTCGATTTCTTATCTTTTGAAGCATTTTGAACATCATAACGGCCCGCAACACCAGAAAAACCAAGCGAATTGGGGCAATTTCGCCTCAATTGCCGCCATTTTGCATCGCCCACACAACGGAAGTACAAAAAAGGTGTGATTTTTTTTATTTATTTCCAATTAGTTACTAAATTCACCAACAAAAAATTAAGCTTTGAGCAAAAAAATATTGGTTTGGCCCAATTCCTGCCACGCACAGGGGTCAAACATATATCCATACCGAGACGATCGGGAGCGGACTGAGAGAGAAAGCTCTGAAAGACGCCGAGGTTAATTAATTTTTGATCCTTTAGGAGGGACATAACATGATCAAGTTCATCAAGAACTTCCGCAAAGACGAAGACGGCGCCGTAACTGTAGACTGGGTCGTTCTGACCGCAGCTGTTGTTGGCCTGGCAGCCGTTGCTTACAACCAGATCCACAATGGTGCCAGCAGCCTGGCAGGCAACATCGATGACGCTCTGGGTTCGGTAACTGTGACAGTTCCGGATACCGAATAATCTGTTATCGGTCTAGCATAACAACTTGGGGCCATGTCTTTACTCAAAGGCGTGGCCCCTTTGTTTTCAGAAGAGAGCGATCCGGTATAGTCCAATGTTAAAAAGAGTATATAGTTTCCGAACCGATGAGACCGGCGCGATAACCGTAGACTGGGTGGTTTTAACTGCTGCAATCGCAGGTCTCGCCGCAATAATCTACTTCATCCTGAGCCAAGGACTTCTAACAGCGGGACAGCCGATCGCAAATGTAGAAGTAGAAGAGATGGTCTTTGAGTAGCGCGGGCCCGTTCCCATTTACTAGCGAAACGGCAACCCTGCGAATAAGCGTATTTTCTGCCAAAAATTACCGGGATTGTCCGCTTTTTCGACACAATTGAAAAATATCTTGGATCCTGAATCGATGTGACTTCAAGAGTCGCGGTCTACGGAAAATAAAGAGGGACAAATGCGAGCTGTTTTTGGACTTGTTCTTATCATCGGGGTCGCGTTGGCCGGTGGTGCTGTCTATATGGCACGCGAATACATCACGGACAATCAGGCCAAACTTGCACAGGAACGCAAGTTGCGCGAAGAGGCGCTTGCCAATGCACAGGCGGGCATCGTCCCGACCGTAGGCGTTTTGGTTTCGAATCGCTCCTTCAAATACGGCGAACGTTTGAACCAGGAAGATATCCGCGTCGTTCAGTGGCCAGAGGATGCGATTCCCGAGGGTGCCTTCGTGGACATGACAACCCTATTCCCGGAAATCAAAAACAATGAACGATTCGTTCTCCGCGCGATGGAGAAAGACGAAGCGATTATGGAAGTCAAAGTCACCAATCCAGGCGAGACTGCTGGCCTCAGGTCACAATTGCCCAAGGGAATGCGCGCATTTGCGATAAGCGTTGACGTGGCATCTGGCGTATCGGGCTTTTTGCGCCCGGGCGATACGGTGGACGTGTATTGGACCGGCTCATTACGTGGCACCAGCGATTCTGGCCGCGGTGAGATTACTCGTTTGGTGCTGACGAACATCGAATTGGTCGCTGTTGATCAGTCGGCGGGTCTGGATGTGACCGGCACAACGATTGCTCGCACGGTCACAGTTGCAGCGACGCCACAACAGATCGCCGCTTTGGCACAGGCTCAGAACACGGGTCGCATGTCGCTGGCACTGGTTGGCGCTCAAGATGACAAGGTGGCAGAGGTGGTTGAAGTCGATCAGCAGTCTTTGCTTGGCATTGAAGAGAGGGCCCCGGCCCCCGTCGCAGCTCCGGAGAAGGTCTGCACAATCCGCACCCGTCGTGGTGGCGAGACGGTAGAGACCCCAATTCCCTGCACAAACTAACTAAGTTTCAGACCTTTACGAGACAAAGACCGCGCATTTTGCGCGGTCTCTTTCTTTGTGTTGTTGCGCATAATCCACATAAGGAACTTTCCAGAAACCATTGATTATTGCAATAAATCTGGTTCTGTCGCAGGGTTTCATAGCATAGGGCATAAGACCCAAAAAAAATCGAGTGGTGATCGGAGAGGCAGGTCACATGACAATACGTTCCTGGATCAGCGCAACCCTGCTGGGGTTGTCGCTAGTTGTGAGCCCAATCGGCGATGCCGCTTGGGCCCAAAATCTTCGCGTGGTTAAAAAGGGTACAGCGGAAACGCTGGATGTCCCCGTAAATCGCGCAATCGTGGTGGAAAGCGAACAACCGTTCGCAGACATCAGCATTGCCAATGCAGGCATAGCGGATATTTCGACCCTGTCGGACCGCACTATCTATGTTCTCGGTCGGGCACCGGGTACAACCACCCTGACAATGTTCGACGGCGCGGGTAATCTGATTACCAACGTGCGTGTGCGTGTTTCACCTGATGTTTCGGAATTCAAAGAACGCTTACGTCAGATTCTTCCCAGTGAGCGAATCGAGGTTCGGACCGCCAATGATGGGATCGTCTTGTCGGGAACAGTTTCCAGCAGTGCCAAACTGGCGCGTGCGCTGGAGTTGGCAGAACGGTATGCCCCTGAACGTGTATCGAACCTGATGAATGTCGGTGGCGTGCAGCAGGTCATGCTGAAAGTGCGCTTTGCGGAAATGAACCGCTCTGTAGCCAAAAACTTGTCGGCATCGTTGGGCTTTGGCGGTGGCGACACCACTGCGGGCTTCAATTCCTTGAATAACCAGGGCGCACTGAACAACGCACTGGCGAACAACATCCCGTTTGTTCAGACAAATTCCGGTGCCATTCTGTTCGGTTTCGGCGCGGGTTCAACGCAGGTTAGACTGCTTTTGGAAGCCCTTGAAACCAAGGGTTTGGTTCGCAGCTTGGCAGAACCGAATCTTTCTGCACTGTCTGGCCAAGAGGCGGAGTTCCTTGCCGGTGGTGAGGTGCCAATCCCAGTACCCCAAGGCGACGGTGTCGTTGCGATCGAGTATCGTCAGTTTGGCGTACAGCTGCTGTTTGTTCCGCGCGTCGTCGATGGCAACCTGATTAACCTGGAACTGGGTGCATCAGTATCGAGCATCGACCAGAGTGCGAACTTCACGATCAACGGCGACAATGTTCCCAGCTTCATCACGCGTCAAACCCGGACAACCATCGAGTTGCGCGACGGTGAGAGCTTTGCCATTGCGGGCCTAATCCAGGATGATTTCACGGATCTGAACAGCCAGGTTCCCTGGCTTGGCGATGTGCCTGTATTGGGCGCGTTGTTCAGGAGCGCTCAGTATCAGCGTGAGCAGAGTGAATTGATCATCATCATTACCGCGCATCTGGTGTCGCCCACTCGTGGCGAGGCGCTTGCCCTGCCGACCGATCGTGTGAAACCGCCCAGCGAGTTCGATCTGTTCGTAAACGGCAAGATCTCTCGGACTGAACGCGCCGGAAATGGTGCAGCCTCTGAAGTTGCCAATCAGGATTTTGGCACCTCTTACGGCTACGTGCTGGACTGATAGAGAGGATAGAACCAATGGAAAAGTGGATCATCACACTGGGTCTTTCGGTTGCTGTCGCCGGTTGTACACGCGAGGCCGGGTACGAAATCGATCAGGGCACGTTTGGTAACGCTACACTGAACAACATTCAGGTCATGAATGGTGAGTTGACGTATGGCCAAATCCTCGCGCGGCGTTTCGCTGCCGAGGTGCCAACACAGATCAACTTTGCCTTCGATAGCGCGCAATTGGACGCTTCGGCGCAACGAATCCTGTTGCAGCAGGCGGCCTGGATCAAACAGTTCCCCGAGGCGCGGTTCCGTGTCTATGGGCACACGGATGCCGTTGGCTCTGAGGCATATAACAAGCGATTGGGCCAGCGCCGCGCCAATGCCGCCGTTGCATTCCTGACACGACAAGGAATATCGCGCTCACGGTTGGAAGCCGTTGTTTCCTTTGGCAAATCCAGGCCGCTGGTTGCCACCCAAGATCGGGATCGACGCAATCGGCGGACAGTGACCGAGGTATCCGGCTTCTTCGACCGGCATCCAAATATTCTGGATGGAAAATATGCGGACGTGATCTATCGCGAATACATCTCAAGCGCGATCCCGATAAGCGATATCCAACGGCAAGAAGACGCCGGTGGTACCAGCGACTAATAAATAGGAAATGGGCGGCATTGTCGCCCATTTCCCTACAATTGGTTCTTTTGCGCCCAATTCTTGCCTAACTTCCAAGCCACTTTGTGAACAATTGGGTGACCTGCGGCCAAAATCGACCGCATCGGGCGACAGCATACCAGAACTGAATCTTCTCGCGTTCAAATGGTTTGCTCAGCCCTCTCGATGAGGATTGTGTTAATGACGAGCGCGACGCCGCAAGACGATAATAACGCCATTTTGGCCTGTACCATCAGCCGTGATGTCCAGAACTTCGACCTTTTGATCGAGGATATGGAAGCTGCGCTGGGCGAACGCTGGGGTGATCTTGGATTTGCCGAAGCGCTTGCGTTCTTTAGCCAACCCGAAGCCAAGACGCTTCAATTTGTAGCGCTGGCGCTGGACGGCGATGACGAAGACAACCTGACACTGATGGGTGAGATCATCACTCAGGCCAAGGAAAAAGGCATCAAGGTTGTCTTGATCGCCGAGGATGTCACCCCTGCCGCATTGCATCAGCTGCTACGCAGAGGTGCGGACGAGTTTGTCCCCTACCCGCTTCCCGAAAATGAACTTCAGGAAGCCATCGATCGTATGCAACAACCCGATCCGGTTGTGGCACCACAAGCAGCGCCTACTGCGACGAACGGCTCCTCGAAAGAAGGGGCGCTTTTTGTCGTGCAGGGCCTGGCAGGTGGTGTCGGTTCTACAACCATGGCGGTCAATCTGGCATGGGAACTTGCAACGGTTTCAGCCAAAGAAGCCCCGAAAGTGTGCCTGATCGATCTGGATCTGCAATACGGCACAGTTTCGACCTATTTGGATCTGCCTCGTCATGAAGCCGTGTTCGAAATGCTCTCAGACACGGATTCGATGGACGAAGACTCTTTCGGACAGGCGCTCCAGACGTTTGAAGAGAAGCTGCAAGTTCTAACAGCGCCATCTGACATGGTGCCGCTGGACATCATCACGCCTGAGGACATTCAGCGAGTGATCGACACCGCACGCGCGAATTTTGATTATGTCGTCATAGACATGCCAAAAACACTTGTTCACTGGTCAGAAACGGTTCTGCAGGCCGCCCATGTCTATTTTGCCTTGCTCGAGCTGGATATGCGCTCGGCCCAGAATGCATTGCGTCTGAAACGGGCACTGCAGGCCGAGGAATTACCCTTCAACAAACTGCGGTTTGCTATGAATCGGGCTCCGAAATTTACCGATCTCAACGGTAAAAGCCGGGTTAAACGTATGGGCGAAAGTCTGGGTATTTCCATTGATCTGCTTCTGCCCGATGGCGGCAAACCCGTCATGCAAAGCGGCGACCACGGTTTACCGCTGGCAAATTCAGCGGCCAAGAACCCGCTGCGCCGGGAAATCGCCAAATTGGCTCAATCGCTTCATAGCCTTGGCAGCAGTGACGCCGAAGCCGCATAACTCAAAGGGGAGCTGCCGTGTTTTCAAGATACAAAAAACAGCCTTCGGCGCAGCCGGTTGAAACCCAGGCGTCGAAAGTCGAGGCCCCGGCAGCGGCAGCTGCGGCACCAGCTGCCAACGCAATTGCGCGCAAGCCGGTCAAGAAAAAGGCAGCAGAAGTTGTTGGAAACGACAAGGAACGCAAGCGCAAGGAACGGCTGGGCGAAATCAAGCTTGAGCTGCACCGCGAGCTTCTTGAAAACCTGAACCTCGCAGCCCTTGAAAAAGCCGAAGAATCCGAACTGCGGACAGAAATCAGCGCGATTGCCAGCGAAGTTCTGGAAGCCCGCAACATCGTTCTGAACCGTGAAGACCGCAGCCAGCTAAACAAAGAGCTTTATGACGAGGTCACCGGTCTCGGGCCGCTGGAAGCGCTGCTACAAGACGACTCGGTCAACGATATTCTGGTCAACGGCCCCCAGCAGATTTTTGTCGAACGGGCCGGTAAGCTTGAGATCAGCGACATCACGTTCAAAGACGAAAAGCACCTGATGCGGATCATCGACAAGATCGTTTCTGCCGTTGGTCGCCGTGTCGATGAATCCAACCCGTATGTTGACGCCCGCTTGGCTGATGGCTCACGTTTCAATGCGATGGTGCCGCCGATCGCGGTGGATGGTTCGCTTGTTTCCATTCGTAAGTTTAAGAAAGACAAGCTCGGCATCGACGATCTGGTCAATTTCGGTGCGTTTACCGAAGAAATGGCAGCCTATCTGCAAGCCGCCGTGTCGACTCGTCTGAATATCATTGTTTCGGGCGGTACCGGTTCCGGTAAAACGACAACGCTGAACGCGCTGTCGAGCTTTATCGACGACGCCGAGCGCATTCTGACCATTGAGGATACCGCGGAACTTCAGCTGCAGCAGACCCATGTGGGTCGGATGGAAAGCCGTCCGCCCAACGTTGAAGGCAAAGGCGAGGTCAGTCCGCGCGATTGTTTGAAAAACGCCCTGCGGATGCGCCCCGACCGCATCATCGTGGGCGAGACCCGTGGCGCCGAAGTGATCGATATGCTGCAGGCCATGAATACCGGCCACGACGGATCAATGACCACGATCCACGCGAACTCGGCCCGTGACGGTATCTCGCGTCTTGAAAACATGATCGCCATGGCGGGGATCGAAATGCCGATCAAGGCGGTCCGCAGCCAGATCTCGTCGGCTGTGAATCTGATCGTTCAGGCCAGCCGTCTGCAGGATGGTTCGCGCCGGATGACATCAATCACCGAAATTACCGGCATGGAAGGTGACGTCATCTCGATGCAGGAAATATTTAAATTTCAACGGGTTGGCTTGACCCCCGACAACAAGATCATCGGTCATTTCACCGCCACAGGTGTGCGCAGCCACTATTCCGAGCGCTTCCGTCTGTGGGGCTTCGATCTGCCCGCCTCGATCTACGATCCAACCACGATGTAGGAGAACCAAGATATGCAACTGCCTGTCGAGGCGCTCATCTACATCGTGATTTTCGTCGGGGTCTTTGCCCTGGTCGAAGGTATCTATCTCGTCGCATTCGGAAAATCGATCAGCCTGAACAGCCGCGTCAATCGCAGGCTGGACATGATCGATAAGGGCGTCGGGCGCGAGCAAGTACTGGAGCAGCTGCGCAAGGAAATGCAGCAGCACATGAAGTCGCAGAGCATACCGCTCTACTCGCTATTGGCAGACAAGGCGCAGAAGGCGGCGATCGCCTTCTCTCCTCGGCAGTTGATTGTGATCATGGCGCTGGTTTCAGGGCTGGCTTTTGTAGGTTTGAGCGTAGGAACAGCGACCGAACCGACGCTTCGGGCGGCTCTATCGGTCGCGATCGGGGTCGGAGCGGTGTACGCTTGGGTCAATAACAAAGCCAATAAACGTATGGCCTTGATTGAAGAACAATTGCCCGACGCGGTGGAACTGATGGTTCGGTCACTTCGCGTCGGAAACCCATTTGTTTCCTCGATCCAAATCGTTGCTAACGAGGTCGAGGACCCCCTTGCGACAGAGTTCGGTGTTATCTCGGATGAATCCGCTTATGGCCGGGATGTCGGTGAAGCACTCAAGGATATGGCAGAGCGGCTGGACATGCAGGATTTACGGTTTTTGGCCGTCGCCGTTTCGATCCAGCAGCAATCGGGGGGTAACCTTGCCGATATTTTGGCCGGGTTGGCCAAGGTGATCCGCGCGCGTTTCCGACTGTTTCGCCGGGTGAACGCTATCACCGCCGAAGCCAAATGGTCAGGCAAATTCCTGTCGGGTTTCCCGGTCGCCTGTCTTCTGTTCATCATGGTTAAGGACCCGAACTACTACGACGCCGTAATCGACGATCCGCTTTTCATTCCGGCATGTTTCTTTGTCGGCATCACGCTGACCCTGAACCTGATCGTCATGCGTATCCTGACCGACATTAAGGTTTAAGAGGCCCAAAGATGGAATTTTTGAACCAGATCAATGAACTGTTGAAGCAGAACTTGGGTGAATTCGGTCCGCTGATTGTCGTGGGCGTTTTGGGATTGTTCATGATCCTCGTCACAATCCCGCTGATGCTGAACCAGCCGGAAGACCCACTAAAGAAGTTGCAGCGGTCAAATTCACCGCCAAAAAACAACAAGAAAGAAAAGAAAGAGCGTCTCAGAACAGCCAGCCGGAACGAACAGCTTGAGAAGTTCGCCAACTTTCTAGAACCAAAGAACGAAGAAGAGTATACCGCCGTTCAACTCAAGTTGAGGCAAGCCGGCTATCAGTCCAAGGACGCGGTTCGTTTCTATCACTTCGCTCAGTTCGCATTGGGCATAATCGGGATCCTGATCGGCGTCTCGCTGGTTACCGTGTTTGCGGGCGATCAGGAATTTGACTCGACACAAATCCTCATTCGCGTTCTGGGACCTGGTATTGCGGGTTACTTCGTGCCCAAATACTGGATCACGCGGCGAGTAGAGGAACGCAAGGAAGCGATCGTAAATGGTTTCCCTGATACGCTCGATCTGATGTTGGTATGCGTCGAGGCAGGGCAGTCCTTGGATCAGGCCATTGTACGGGTCGCGTCTGAGATGAAAGCATCTTACCCAGACATCGCGCTTGAGTTCGAGGTAGTCGCCTACGAAATGAAAGCCGGTAAAGAAAAGGACACCGTTTTGCGCGACTTCGCGACGCGATGCGGCGTTCAGGACGTTAGCGCATTCGTCACCGTGATGATCCAATCAGCGACATTCGGGACATCCATTGCCGAAGCGTTGCGGGTTTATGCCGATGAAATGCGTGACAAACGCGTGATGCGCGCCGAAGAGGCAGCGAATAAGTTGCCAACCAAAATGACGCTTGCGACAATGATGTTGACCGTCCCTCCTCTGCTGGTCATCCTTGTTGGACCTTCGGCAAAAGGTATTATGGAGTTTGGAAACCGATAACGCCTTCCCGCTTCTTCGCTGGGTTGCCAAATCAGGTTGTTGGCACCTTCGTATGACAATTCAGGCCGCCATGGTTTTCACCATGGTGGCCTCTTGCACTGAAACAGGCGCGACAGACGATCCGTTTGCCCCTGGCGTCGACCCTGATGGGCCTGCGGTAGATGAGGTGACGGTCGGAAACCGATTGATGGCGGCGGGCGAATATGAGCTTGCACTTGAATCCTTCACTCGTGCCGCGTTGCAACAGGGTATGACCCCGCAAATCCTGACTTCGCTTGGGACAGCTAATTTGGGATTGCGCCGGATTGGCCAAGCTGAACCGCTATTGCGTCGTGCTGTCGAGGACGATCCCGAGTGGCCTGTGGCATGGAACAACCTGGGTGTTTTCTTGGTGGAAACGGGCGAATATGCCGAAGCCGCGCAGATGTTCCGCAGAGCCTATGCGCTGGACAATGGCGAAAGTGACGCAATCCGCGACAATCTGCGGTTAGCACTCGCAAAAATGGAAAATCCTGTTAATAATACCCCACAAGAACAAGAATTTGAACTGGAGCAGCGCGGCAACGGGCAATTTGTTCTGCGTAAAATCCAGTAATAGAGGCAGAGCAGTAAAGGACGCACAAAAATGCGCCAACCCTTCTTGATTCCGACGATGCTGGCGTGCGGGCTGGTTTTGGCCGCCTGCGCAAAGGAAACCGAAGAGGAAAAGGTTGAACGTACTTTTCAGGAAGTGAACGTCATCGACGAGACCAACCTGAATGACGTGATGCTGAATGCGGCCGATCCCAATGAGGCGGTGACCTATTTCCAAAGTGCGGCCGCCAAGAACCCTGACCGCATCGACCTGCAACGAGGACTAGCGATCACGCTGACCCGTGCCAAGCGCAGCACTGAAGCTTCCGCCGCGTGGAAACGAGTGCTGAGCATGAAAGGGGCCAACAACGCCGACCGTGTCGAATACGCTGATGCGCAGATTCGCAGCGGCAACTGGGACGGCGCAAAGGCGACATTGGACAAGATCCCCCCTACATATGAAACCTTTAAACGGTATCGGCTTGAAGCGCTGGTGGCAGATGCCAAAAAAGACTGGAATCGCGCCGACCATTACTACGAAACCGCGGTGGGCCTGACGACCCGCCCTGCCGGAGTCATGAACAACTGGGGCTATTCCAAACTAACGCGCGGGCAATATGCGGAAGCCGAGCGGCTGTTTACCGACGCCATTAGGCAGGACAATTCTATGTTCACCGCCAAAAACAACCTTGTTCTGGCGCGCAGCGCACAGGGCAACTACAGCGTTCCTGTTGTCCCAATGACGCAGACCGAACGGGCGAAACTGTTGAACACCATGGCCATTTCAGCCGTGAAACAGGGGAATATCAACCTGGCCAAGAACCTCTATCGCGAGGCGATTTCCACCCACCCGCAGCATTATGACGAGGCGGTCCGCTCGCTTCGGGCCCTTGAGGACGCCTGATCCATGATCATACCAGCGGCAGCGGCGGCGTGGTTTCTACCTTTTGTTCTGCCGATCTGTTTCTACGTTGCCTTTACGGATATGCGTGAGATGCGGATCAAGAACCACGCTGTCGTCGCGCTGGCGGTTGTTTATCTCATCGTCGGGCTTATCGCATTGCCACCGTGGTCCGGTCCGTGGATCCCCGGCAACATCGGGCCGTTAACCCTGACCCTGCCTGTCTACGGATGGCAGCTGCTTCACATGGTTGTCGTTCTTGTTATCGGCATCGTGCTAAATGCAGCTGGTGTGATGGGGGCCGGAGACGCGAAGTTCTGTGCCGCTGCCGCAGCGTTTGTCTGGGTCGGTGACCTGATGTGGGTCATGGTGATTCTGACGGCAACTCTGCTGGGAGCGTTCTTTGCCCACCGGTTGGCGAAATACACCCGGCTGCGCCAGATCGCACCACATTGGGAAAGCTGGGATCGCGGCAAACAGTTCCCTATGGGTCTGACGCTGGCTGGCAGCCTCGTTGTTTATTTGATTTTGGGCATAATCCACGGATCGTGAACAATCATCAGCGCGCCTTGCCCGCGCCTTTGTCCTGCCACAAATCCGCGCCAAATTCTTCCAAAGCGGCCCCGCAAGGGCCTTTTGCGTGATTTTTGGATGGACGAGCCCCGCTCATGAATATGCAGACCTCCTCTGTGATTGCCCCCCCTGCCCCTAAAGGCCTGGGAGAAATGCAACTTCCGCTGGTGATGATGCGGGACATTCTGTTGAAGACCGTCTTTCGCAAGAACGTGGATACGGTCAGCGAAATCGCGGGTGCCATCTGTTTGCCCGGGTCCGTGACACAGGAACTAGTTGATATCGCACGCGAGCAGAAACTGCTTGAAGCGACCGGGACTCTGAACGCCAACTCCGGCAATGAAATGGGCTATCAGCTGACCGATGCAGGCAAAGCGCGGGCGTTGGATGCGTTGAGCCAGTCTGAATATTTCGGTGCGATGCCGGTGCCGCTCGATGTTTACCGCGAGCAGGTCAAGCGCCAGTCCATCCGCAACATTCAAGTCACCCGCGACCAGCTAACCGGCGCGATGGGCCATCTTGTTCTGCCCGACAGCCTGCTGGATCATCTGGGCCCGGCGGTCAGCGCCGGTCGCTCAATTCTGATGTATGGCCCTCCGGGCAATGGTAAATCCTCGATCTCGAACGGCATTCGCGATGCTTTGGGGGACAACGTCTATGTTCCGCGCGCAATCGAATATGCCGGTCAGGTGATTACGGTCTACGACCCGATCGTGCACACCGCGATCGAGCAAGAAGAGGACGATCCCAACAGTCTGCGCCGCCGCAAGCGGTTCGACACTCGCTATGTTCAATGCGAACGCCCCACCGTTGTGACTGGTGGTGAACTGTCACTGAGCATGCTGGATTTGGTCTACAACCCCACTGCGCGTACTTATCAGGCGCCTCTGCAGCTGAAATCCACCGGCGGCATCTTCATCGTGGACGACCTTGGACGTCAGGCAGAGCCCCCTCAGGCCCTGATCAACCGCTGGATTGTTCCGCTTGAAGAAAGCAAGGATATCCTTGGCCTGCAATCGGGTGAGAAGTTCGAAGTACCATTCGACACGCTGGTTATATTTTCGACCAACTTCCACCCGAATGAGATTTTCGACCAAGCGGCCCTGCGCCGGATTTTCTTCAAGATCAAAATCGACGGCCCGAACCAAGAGAACTTCCTGAAGATCTTTGCCATGGTCGCCCGCAAGCGCGGTATGCCACTAGACGAGGCGGCGCTAGTGCATTTGCTGAAGGTCAAATACCCGACCATCAACAACATCTACGCAAACTATCAGCCGATCTTCCTGATCGACCAGATGATCTCAATCTGCGAGTTTGAGGGTATCCCGTATCAGATGAGTCCGGACCTGATCGACCGAGCCTGGGCCAACATGTTCGTGAAGGAAGAAAAGATCATTCACTGATCCCCTGGTCCTGGTTTCCATGGCCTGAGGGCTGCGCTAGGTTCGTCGGATGGTGCAGATTCCTCCGGCAATCCAAAACTGGTTTTCGAACAAAGGCTGGTCGATTCATCCGCATCAGCAAGAAATGTTTGAGCGGGCGAATGATCCCGCGACCCTTCTTATCGCTCCAACTGGTGGCGGCAAAACCATGGCCGGTTTTCTACCTTCCCTGGCCGAGTTGGCCGAAGGGCAGCATGACGGATTGCACACGCTTTATGTGTCTCCTCTCAAGGCGCTGGCAGCGGATATCAGGCGCAATCTGCGCGTTCCCGTCGAGGAAATCGGCCTGCCAATTCGGATCGAAGATCGCACCGGCGACACATCGGCCACGCAGAAGAAACGCCAGCGCGCCGATCCTCCACAAATCCTTCTGACCACGCCCGAGAGTCTGGCGTTACTTACTTCATACGAAGATGCTCCGCGCATGTTTGCTGGGGTCCAGCGCATTGTTGTCGACGAAATACATGCACTGGCAGAAAGCAAACGGGGGGATCAATTGATGCTGGCGCTGGCACGATTGCAGACACTCTGCCCCGATCTGCGCCGCGTAGGCTTGTCCGCCACGGTTGAAGACCCCGAAGGCATCGCACGATTTCTAGCCCGCAATCCCGATCCTTGCCGAGTTATTCAGGCTGATCCCGGCCCTGACCCCGATATCTCGATGCTGCAAACACAAGAGATGCCGCCATGGTCGGGCGGTGGCGCAGCCTATTCCATCCCCGCTGTGATGGAGCAGATCAAAAAGCACAAGACGACACTTATCTTTCACAATACTCGGGCGCAGGCCGAGATTTTCTTTCACAACCTTTGGCTCGCCAACGACGACGCTCTGCCCATCGGCATTCACCACGGCAGCCTGGATCGGCAACAACGCGAACGGGTCGAGGCCGCGATGGTCAGGGGTGATCTGAGGGCAATTGTCTGTACCGGCAGCCTCGATCTGGGGATCGACTGGGGCGATGTGGATCTGGTGATCCAGATCGGCGCGCCGAAGAACGTCAAGCGGCTGGTGCAGCGGATCGGGCGCGCAAATCACCGCTACAATGCCCCTTCCAAAGCTATTCTCGTCCCAGCCAACCGGTTCGAAGTGGTCGAATGTGTTGCTGCACTGGAAGCTGTGCAAGAACATGATCTGGATGGCGACCCCCGCGGGCCAGGACCCAGGGACGTTTTGTGCCAGCATATTCTGATCGCCGCCGCAGCGGGACCGTTTGATGCAGATGCACTCTACGCCGAAATGACGGCTGCCGGGCCTTATGCACAGATCACCCGTGCTGAATTCGATGCCTGTTTGGAATTCTGCGCCACCGGTGGATATGCTCTGCGAGCCTATGATCGGTGGCAGAGGCTACAGCAGCGCCCGGATGGAGCCTGGCAATTGCGCGACCCGAGGGCGGCACAACGTATCCGCATGAACCTTGGCACGATTCAGGACACCGACACGCTGAAGGTTCGGCTTAAGCGCAATCGCGGGGGCAAGCCTCTGGGTGAGGTAGAGGAGGGATTCGCGGCCTCGCTAACCCCTGGTGATACCTTCCTGATCGGTGGTCAGATCGTCCGCTATGAGGGTCTGCGAGAGATGGTGGTCGAAGTCAGCCGCCGCGCTGACCGCAAGCCCAAGATCGCGACCTTTTCGGGTACTAAGTTCGCCACGTCCACCCAGCTGAGCGACCGAATCCTACGGATGTTCGCACAGCCGGATTGGCCTCAACTGCCCGGACATACTGCCGAATGGCTGGGTCTTCAGCGCGAGATATCACGCCTGCCGCAAAGTGACCGCCTGTTGATTGAGAGCTTCCCTGACAGGGGGCGCGAGCATCTATGCGTCTACGGATTTGCCGGCCGCAATGCGCAACAGACGCTGGGCTTGCTGTTGACCAAACGCATGGAGGAAACCGGCCTTGCGCCGCTGGGATTTGTAGCCACTGACTATGCCACCTTAATCTGGGGGCTGGATGCGGTGACCGATCCGCGCCCACTATTTCAGTTGGACGCGCTACGAGAAGGATTGGAGACTTGGCTGGCGGGTAACGCCGTGATGAAACGCACATTTCGTGCTTCGGCCACAATCGCGGGCTTGATCGAACGCAACACTGGTGGGCAGCGCAAGAGTGGTCGGCAGGCGACATTTTCGTCAGATATCCTCTATGACACCTTGCTGAAATACGATCCTGAACATCTGCTGATGCAAATCACCCGCGAAGAGGCCATGCGCGGGTTGGTCGATTTCGGACGGATCGAAGCCATGGTCGCCCGGATCGGAGACCGCATTGACCTGCTGCGGCTAGACCGCGTCTCACCCCTGGCGGCGCCTCTGTTCCTCGAAGTTGGCAAAGTCCCCGTCAAGGGTGAAGCCGAGGAACGCCTGCTTGCGGAAGAAAGTGCCCGGTTACTGCAGGCCGCCGGATTGCAACCGGCATAAACCACTTGCGCAATCCGCAAAATCGTATGAAGAACGGATCATGAACAAGATCGCGTTTTCATTTTCTGGCCAAGACCTGGCTGCGCTTGGGTCGGGCGCACTATGGTGGCCGGAACAGGGCTTGCTCTGTGTTTCCGATCTGCATTTAGGCAAATCCGAACGGATCGCCCGCAGGGGCGGCCCGACATTGCCGCCGTATGACAGCCGCGAAACATTGACCCGATTGGCAAGTGATCTTGCCAGTACCGGTGCCACGACGGTCATCTGTTTGGGGGACAGCTTTGACGATCTCGATGCCTCGGGCGCGTTGGCTGCTGAGGATAGGCAACAGATCACCGCAATGCAGGCTGGTCGACGTTGGATCTGGATCGAGGGGAACCATGACCCCGGCCCGGTAGAAATGGGCGGCACACATCTGTCCGAGTGGGCTTGCCACGATCTGATTTTTCGCCATATCGCCCAGCAAAACAGTCCAGGTGAAGTCTCGGGCCACTACCACCCCAAAGTTAACCTCAATGCCCGAGGGCGCTCGATCACCCGCCCAGCTTTTTTGTTGGATCAATCACGTCTGATCCTTCCAGCTTATGGCGCTTACACCGGGGGGTTGCGCAGTTCAGCAGAGGCTCTGAGCGGCATCATGGCACCGGATGCGCGGGCAATTCTGACCGGCGCGCAGCCACAACTCATCCCGATGCCCAGATAGGTTCTAGAGCAACCCGTCGTCCACAAGCTGTTGCTTGTATTTCCTGCTGACAGGAACCTGATCGCCGTTGCTTAGGTGCAAAAAGGATTTTCCCTTTTCTTTTTCGACCCCAACAATCGCCGAATCCACGACCCAGTGTGAACGGTGCGTACAATGGCCTTGTACCGGCTCCATCTCGGCAATCGCGTCGGTAAAGCGCGAGCGGATTGTAAACGTACCATCGGACGTGACCACGTCGACATAGTGATCGCGCACGGTTAACCGATAAACCTGCCCCTCGAAAGTGGCGGGCAAACGATTGAAAAGACGTGGTCTGGGTTCGAATACCGGTGCTGCGGTTTCTTCCCGCTGACGCACCAGCAAAAGTCCGGTGGCGAAGAGAAGACCATAAGGGGCGACTTTCAATATGCCCGGTGCCATCAATCCATTTAGCGTGAACAGAATCCAGGTCAGAAACCACAGTGATGGTGCAAACAATGTCAGGATCAACAGGACGAAGGCAAAATCACGGACCAGCAATCCGGATCGATTTAGCCGTTCGCGTACCAGCTTTCCAGCCGACCAAGTCGCTGCAAGCGCGAGCAGCATAACACCTGTCCAGAACACCATCCGCTGACTGAATGGCAGTGTCATATCCCGAAAGGGGGCAAAGGAATACGCCAATAAAGGAATAAAAACGAGGCCGGCCACTACCCGTTGAAGGCTTATTAACGAGAAGATCGGACTCAGCTTCATCATACCAGGTAACGCACCTCGCCAAAGGTAAAACCATGAAACACGAACAGACAGGATTATAACCCCTTAAACGGCTGGAATAGAAGGATTATCACCGACCGACGCTAGGTCAAGTCAAGATGTAGTTATATAAATATCCTAATCTAATGAAAAAGGCCGGAGAGCTTTTCGCTCTCCGGCCAATTCAATCATGGACGTTGCGCCCGGATTGAACTCGGAGTTTGCAATTAGGCAGTCAGGCCTTCCGGTTCAGGCAAGCCGTTTGCGCGGCAAGCCGCGGTGAGCGTGTTCGCAAGAAGGCAGGCGATCGTCATAGGGCCAACTCCGCCGGGAACGGGGGTAATCGCACCAGCGCGTTCTGCCGCAGTGGCGTAGTCAACGTCGCCAACCAGCTTGTTCTTGCCGTCGCGTTCGATCCGGTTGATGCCGACATCGATCACGGTTGCGCCTTCCTTGATCCAGTCACCCGGAACCATCTCGGGGCGACCAACTGCGGCGACCACAATATCAGCACGACGCACAACATCGGGAAGATCTTTGGTGCGGCTATGCGCGATGGTCACGGTGCAACTGTCGCCCAGAAGCAACTGCGCCATCGGCTTACCCACGATGTTCGACCGACCGATCACTACAGCATCCATGCCGGACAAAGAGCCGTGGTGATCGCGCAACATCATCAGACAGCCCAGCGGAGTGCACGGCACCATTGACTTCTGACCTGTTCCCAGCAGGCCCACATTCGAGATGTGGAACCCGTCCACATCCTTTGCCGGATCGATCGAGTTGATCACCAGATCTTCGTTCAGATGCTTGGGCAGCGGCAGTTGCACCAGAATGCCGTGCACCGCAGGGTCATTGTTCAGTTTGTCAATCAGCGCCAGCAGGTCCGCCTCGGACGTGTCCACATCCAGCTTGTGCTCGTACGAGTTCATGCCGACCTCGACGGTCATCTTGCCCTTTGAACGGACATAGACCTGGCTGGCCGGGTCTTCGCCCACCAGAACCACCGCCAGACCGGGGGTGATGCCGTTCTCTTCTTTCAGCTTTGCAACCTGGTCAGCCACCTGCGCGCGCACTTTGGCGGCAAAGGCCTTTCCGTCGATAACCTGCGCTACCATTCTTTGATCCCTTCTTTCACAAAACGGATCGGGCGCACTAGGCGCCCGTTTCTTCAGTCTGGGCCGAGCACGCGTTCTTCGCGGGCAATCGACCAATCAATCAGTATACGCCAGAGCTTTTCGGCAAGATCGGGGTCCATACCCAACTCATCCGAGCTCTTGCGGACGCGCTGCACCACATCTTCGACACGTTCCGGGATGCGGGCTGGCAGGCCCTCGCCGGGTTTCAGCTGCGACGCGCGGTCGATATAGGTTGCGCGCGTTACCAGCAATCCAATCAATTGGCGGTCCAGCTTGTCGATCTGAGGCCGCAATTCCTGCATCGAATGACAGTCTTGCGGAGGTATCAGAGTGGGCATTTTGGTCTCCTGCGGCCCGGGGATATCCCCGGACCACGAGATGTCTTATTTGAGCGCTTAGAACAAGCCCTCGATCTCACCTGCGTCGTTAAGGCAGATGGTTTCGGCGGCTGGTTTGCGCGGCAGACCGGGCATGGTCATGATCTCACCGCAGACAACGACGATGAAACCGGCACCAGCGGAAAGGCGAACCTCACGCACCGGAACCGAGTGTCCGGTAGGCGCGCCGCGCAGGGTTGGGTCGGTCGAGAACGAATACTGGGTTTTCGCCATGCAGACCGGCAGATTGCCGTAGCCTGCTTCTTCCCATTCGCGCAGCTGGTTGCGGATCTTGTTGTCGGCCAGAACTTCGTCGGCGCGATAGATACGCTTGGCGATGGTTTCGATCTTCTCGAACAGCGGCATGTCGTCTGGGTAGATCGGTGAGAAGTTCGCGGCACCATTTTCGACGATTTCGACAACTTTTTCGGCCAGAGGCGCAGAGCCATCCGAACCCAGCTCCCAGTGACGCGACAGGATCGCCTCAACACCATGCTCGCCGCAGTAGTCCTTGACCGCCTGAACTTCGTCATCGGTGTCGGTGACGAAGTGGTTGATCGCGACGACAACCGGAACACCGAAGGATTTGACGTTTTCGATGTGGCGACCCAGGTTGGCACAACCTGACTTCACAGCGTCAACGTTTTCCGCACCCAAGTCAGCCTTGGCCACGCCGCCATTCATTTTCATCGCGCGCACGGTGGCAACCAGTACCACTGCCGACGGAGCAATACCCGCCTTGCGGCACTTAATGTTCATGAACTTCTCGGCACCGAGGTCAGCACCAAAGCCCGCTTCGGTGACAACATAGTCGGCCACTTTCAGAGCGGTTTTGGTTGCGATGACTGAGTTACAGCCGTGCGCGATGTTTGCAAACGGGCCGCCGTGGACGAAAGCCGGGTTGTTTTCCAGCGTCTGCACCAGGTTCGGCTGCATCGCGTCTTTCAACAGAACGGTCATTGCACCTTCTGCCTTGATATCGCGGCAGTAAACCGGGGTCTTGTCGCGGCGGTAAGCAACAATGATGTCGCCCAGACGCTTCTCCAGATCTTTCAAGTCGTTTGCCAAGCAGAGGATCGCCATGACTTCGGACGCCACGGTGATGTCAAAGCCTGCTTCACGCGGGAAACCATTCGACACGCCGCCCAGAGACGCCGTGATCTGACGCAGAGCACGGTCATTCATGTCGACGACGCGGCGCCATGCAACGCGGCGTGTGTCGATTTCCTGCTCGTTACCCCAATAGATATGGTTGTCGATCATCGCCGACAGCAGCGAGTGGGCCGAGGTGATGGCGTGGAAGTCACCTGTGAAGTGCAGGTTCATTTCTTCCATCGGAACAACCTGCGCGTAACCGCCACCTGCGGCGCCGCCCTTCATGCCGAAGTTCGGGCCAAGCGAAGCTTCGCGGATACAGATCATCGCGTTCTTGCCGATGCGGTTCAAGCCGTCGCCCAGACCTACGGTGGTGGTGGTCTTGCCTTCACCTGCGGGAGTTGGGTTGATCGCGGTCACCAGGATCAGTTTGCCGTCTTCGCGGTCCTGTACCGAGTTGATGAAGTCCTGGCTGACTTTGGCCTTGTCATGGCCGTAAGGCAGCAGATCATCGCTGGAGATACCCAGCTTCGCGCCGATTTCCTGAATCGGCTTTTTGTTCGCCTCGCGGGCAATCTCAATGTCGGATTTGTAGCTCATTGGGCAGGGTCCCTGATTGAATTCCGTGCAAAACCGACGCACGGGCGTCGGCGCTGCGCAACATATACTGACGTACACAACTCTGATGGCTAAGGATTCCGACATTTTCATGCCGCGAAACGGCGTTGCGAGAAATCGTAATGCGCAAATCGGAAACGGATTGAACCTATGGGTTCCAAAGGGGCTGATCCGGCACAAACAATTGCATCTTGTCGCCGCGTTTCAGAGCCCCCGGGCGTTCGACCCAAGCCGTTATCCCGCGTCGCCCTTTGGCCGCAGGTTTGAATACCGCCCCGTAACCGGTGTGATCCGCCTCGATCTCGCGGCCCGGAAGAACGCAGGGGGCGTTTTCCATGTCCACGGTGATCGTCAACCCGCTCTCGGCCTTCAACCGCGACGACGGAGGGATATGAGAGAAATCGGGAATGCCCTTTAGGACAATCGAAGCCCCAAGGTAAGACGGATCAAGCGTTGCCAACTCCATCTCAGCCGCAATATCACCCAATTCCTCTGCCGACAGCACTGACAGTTGCCGCACATTCCGGATCTCGGTGCCCTTTTGATAGAGATTCGCTACCCGAACACAGGACGCCCGATTGAGCCCCTGATGCCGTTCCCCCTGAACGCCATCAAAATTCAGATCCAAAGCGTTGACAGGCTTGGCCCGCAAAGACTGGCCTGCTGGAACATAGCCCAGCCATACCACCTCGGCTGAATATTCTGTTTCACGCAAGAATGGCATGAGGCGCCCCCTTCAATGACAGGTTAGCAGGCATAATGCCCAGCAACGCCCTGATGAAAAGAGAAAACCCGGAGGCTGGCTCCGGGTTTTGCAATTATGCAGTGGGTTCTGGTTCCATCCCGCCATCTGGCGGCGATTTCTTGGACTTGGTCTTCGGGATGGCAGTTACGCTGGGGGCGTTGCCCTCATCGGGGCTGTCACCCTCATCATCGCTTTCGGTGGGCGGTTCGCCATTCATGACGCGCTTGATCTCCTCGCCGGTCAGGGTCTCATACTCAAGCAGGCCTTGCGCCAGTCGCTCCCATTCCTCGTTCTTGTCGGTCAGGATCTTGTGCGCGCGTTCATAGCCTTGCTGGATCAGGCGCTTTACCTCTTCTTCGATCAGCTCTTTGGTATGAGCCGATACCGAGAACCCGGCGGTGTTGCCCTGATAGCCTTCATGCGCCTCGGCATAGTCGATGTTGCCGACCTTGTCCGACATGCCCCAGCGCATCACCATGGCGCGGGCCAACTGGCTGGCCTGCATGATATCGCCCGCAGGGCCGTTCGACACGTGATCTTCGCCGTATTTAATCACCTCGGCGGCCTTGCCTGCCATAGTCATGGCCAGCTTCTGCTCACACTCATCGCGGTGATAGTTCAGACGATCCATTTCGGGCAGTGACACAACCATACCCAGCGCACCACCGCGCGGAATGATGGTCGCCTTATAGACCGGATCGCACAGCGGCAGTTCCAGACCCACAACGGCATGGCCGGCCTCGTGATAGGCGGTTTTTTCCTTCTGGTCCTGCGTCAGCACCATCGAACGGCGCTCAGCCCCCATCATCACCTTGTCTTTGGCGTTCTCAAAGTCCTCCATGGTGACAAAGCGACGACCGACGCGGGCGGCCATCAATGCGGCCTCGTTCACGAGGTTCGCCAGATCAGCACCCGAAAAGCCCGGCGTGCCGCGCGCAATGATGCGCAGATCGACATCGGGACCCAGAGGCGTCTTGCGCGCGTGAACGCCCAGAATTTTTTCGCGGCCTTTGATGTCGGGGTTGCCGACGGTCACATTACGGTCAAACCGGCCCGGACGCAACAGCGCGGGGTCCAGAACGTCCTTCCGGTTGGTGGCAGCCAGAATGATCACGCCTTCATTGGCCTCGAAACCGTCCATCTCAACCAGCAGCTGGTTGAGGGTCTGTTCGCGTTCGTCGTTACCGCCGCCATAGCCAGCACCACGATGGCGCCCCACGGCGTCAATTTCGTCGATGAAGACGATACAAGGCGCGTTCTTCTTGGCTTGCTCGAACATGTCACGCACACGCGATGCACCAACACCAACGAACATTTCAACGAAATCGGAACCCGAGATCGTAAAGAACGGCACACCCGCCTCGCCCGCAATCGCACGGGCAAGCAGCGTCTTACCAGTGCCCGGAGGGCCAACCAGCAGCGCGCCTTTGGGAATCTTACCGCCCAAACGCGAAAATTTCTGCGGGTTGCGCAGGAATTCCACGATCTCTTCCAGCTCTTCCTTGGCCTCGTCGATGCCCGCAACGTCGTCGAACGTCACCCGGCCATGCTTTTCGGTCAGCATCTTGGCCTTGGACTTGCCAAAACCCATCGCGCCACCTTTGCCACCACCTTGCATCCGGTTCATGAAATAGACCCAGACACCGATCAGCAGCAGGAAGGGCAGCAGCGTGATCAGGAACGACTGGAAACCCGATTGCTGCTGTTTTTCAGCACGTACGGGGATGTTCTTGTCGATCAGCAGCTTCGTCACCTCGGCATCGGTGGGTTTGATGGTGACAAAGTCCTGATTCTCATTCGTGCGATAGCGGATCTGTTCGCCATCTAGCGTGACGCTGGTGACGTCTCCGGCGTCCACGGCGCTGACGAATTCGGAATAGGTGCGTTCATTGTTCTGAAGCGACCCGCTGGGTCCACTGAACAGGTTGAACAGTGCCAGGATCAGCAGAAACAGAACGACCCAGAAGGCGATGTTGCGAGCGTTGCCCAAGGAAAATCTCCCGAAAGGTTTCGGCAGGTGGGGACCTGCCGGGGTTGTTCCTTAAAATAGAGAGGATTGTGGCAGGTTCAATGAGATAAAATCACCGCATCAAAGTCGGACCTTTCTGGAAGTAGTTCAGCCCGCCATTCGTTTGCAAAACCGACCAGGGGTGCAGCCAATAGAGTGCCTTCGGCCCAGACCGAGGGCGTCGACAACACTGCAGCGCGAGGTTTGCCCACAGAGCGCCAGTTTTCCAGCTGCAATATACCATCCTCACCAAGCGCCCGGATTTCCACATCTTCAGTTTTTGGCCCGGATATAATCCAACGCCTGTCCCAAGGTTCTGAGGGGCGCGCGTGCTGATTGCTGACGGCGTTTAGCTCTCTGCAAATCCAAGTTTTTTTGCCTTCCGGGATTAAAATGCATCCCCCCAGGGTGGCCGTCTGAGCAGACGAAATCGCATCCAACACTTGATCCACCGCTTTGTGTCGTGGCGGATACTCTCCCCCTGCGATCCATGAAACAGACGCGGTCACAAGCCGACGACGGATTTCTTCGGGCAGAGTTTCGAAACCTTCGCGATCAATGCAAAGATCGCCATCCGTCACCGTCATGCACCGTAAAGCGGATTCTTGCGCGTATTGCGC
This sequence comes from Ruegeria sp. SCSIO 43209, assembly GCF_019904295.1. Classification (NCBI taxonomy): domain Bacteria; kingdom Pseudomonadati; phylum Pseudomonadota; class Alphaproteobacteria; order Rhodobacterales; family Roseobacteraceae; genus Ruegeria; species Ruegeria sp. SCSIO 43209. Next base: position 486,580 of record NZ_CP065359.1, on the reverse strand, counting down.
CAATGCTTCACGCGCTTGCGCCATATTTTCAGCGACCCGTGATAATGACTCTGCCGTGATCCCGATTTGATTTAATCCGGAAAGTGCCTGGCGGGCTTTGATCCGGTCAAAACGAGGGTCCTGATTCGACGGATCATCAATCCACGAAATACCTTGCACAGTCAGATATTCCCGAAGATCGGAGCGTGTCGTGGACAGCAATGGGCGCAGCAATGTGACCAGACCTTCTTTTCGCGATACAGCCATGGCCGAAAGCCCCGAAACGCCCGAAGCACGGGCCAGCCGCATCAGTACCGTTTCAGCCTGATCATCCTCCGTGTGGCCCAGCGCAACTGCCTCTAGGCCCTTCGATTCGGCCCACGCGACCAGCAACCGGTATCTCGCACGCCGCGCCTGATCCTGCAGATTTCCGGATCCATCCCACCCCTGCCATTTCAGCGTTTCATGAGGAATGCCTAAGCGCTGCGCCAGGGTTGCGACAGCCAAGGCCTCTGACGCTGATTCAGGCCGCAGACCGTGGTCAACGGTCGCTGCAAATAACTCGATATTCTCTTGTCGCGCAATATCAACCAGCAAATGCAACAGGGCGGTCGAATCGCTGCCCCCTGATACCGCCACCCCCAGCCGGCGCGGTGGTGGATCCGGCAGACCCGCCCGCAGATTTGCCCGAAGCGTATCGGCGTCAGAGGTCAAGAACAGCCCAGTGTTGCCATTTCTTGTGTGGCCGAAGCAGCTGGTGCCGATGCCGGAAACCGTACGCCAACTTCGCCGAGAGTGATGCAAGCCTGATCGGTTTGGCCCAGCTGTCCAAGCGCTGCGCCCAACTCAAACAACGCCTCGGGTGCCAGAGGCCCTTCGGAGTCGCCCGTGAAGCTGGCCAGAAAGGCGCGCGCCGCTTCGCGTGTATCGCCCACCCCTTTCAGCGCCTGCCCGCGCCGCAGGTTGGCTTGACTCGCCAGCGGGCTGCCCGGATAGGACTGGTCGAATTGCGCAAACAGATCGGCCGCGGTCTGGAAATCTCCATCCACCAGGGCCTGCGAAGCGGCATCAAAATCCGCTTGTTCACCGACTGCAAGCTCACCCTGATCAGTGACCGTGGGTTGCGTAGGGTTGAGGGTGGGTGCCACAGCCACATCGGTCGATGTCTCACCACCCAGCGTTGAGGTTTCACCCAACGCGCTCAGATCACCGCCTTCAAGTTCAACCAGACGAAACTCCAAATCACCGATACGGTTGGTGCCATCGGTCACGACATTCTGCACCCTTTGGTTCAACTGCTCGGTCTGGCGTGTCAGGCGCTGCAATTCTGCCTCGATCGCATCAACGCGCTCAAGCACGGAACTGCCAGACAGGTTTGGCGCGGGGGACCCAGTGGTTGAAAACTCGCGCTTGAGACGCTGAATTTCCACATGCAGTACGGTTAATTCCTGACGGATATCCGCCAAAGTCTGCTGATCCTGTGCCTGTGCCATACCAGCGACGGTCACGACCGCCGCCAGAACCAAACATGCAATTCGCATCATCTTACCCCAAGGTTGAACCGGTCAGCACCGTCACCGCGCGGCGGTTTTTCGAATAGCAATCCTCGGTGCTGCAAATTTCGATCGGGCGTTCCTTGCCATAGCTGACGGTGGTCAACCGGTTGCCTGCCACCCCGCGCGAGATCAGATACTCCCGCGCCGCATTGGCCCGACGAGCTCCAAGCGCAAGGTTGTATTCGCGCGTGCCCTGCTCGTCCGCATGGCCTTCGATATTGGCGACAAAATCCGGATTGGCGAGCAGCCAATCGGCCTGCCCTTGCAGAATCGTCTGCGCCTGCGGGCTGAGCGTGGACTGATCGACCGCGAACAGAACCCGGTCACCAACTGTTTGCTGGAAATAGGCTGGCGAACGCGGATCACTGGGTGAGCCCGGAACCAGTGCGCCGCTGCCACCAGCGCCGCCACCCAGAGCCGACGGATCATTATTGGAACAGGCCGCAATCAGGGTCAGCGCCCCAATTGCCGCGACTTTGCTCAACAGTTTCATCTCAAGTGCCTCGTGTTTCGTTGTTTATTGCCGCGCTTCTATCACATTGCGGGTTTGTTGTGAACTTTACCTGCGGTCTGTTCCAATCAATTCTGCAGTGGCCCCCAAGACGGGTCGCTACCGCCATCCGGCGTTCTAACAGGACGCAAGTTACGGCCCGAAATATCCACAGAGTAAAGCGTCGATCGACCGCTTGCCCCCTGAGTTTCGCGGGTGAACATTATGACCCGCCCGTTTGGCGACCAAGTGGGACCTTCGTCCAGGAACGAGGCGGTCAAAAGGCGCTCTTCGCTGCCATCTGTGCGCATAACACCGATGTGGAAGCGACCTTTGTTCTGCTTGGTAAAGGCAATCAAGTCACCACGCGGAGACCAGACCGGCGTGCCATAGCGGCCTTGCCCAAAACTGATCCGCGTTGCCTCGCCTCCGTTGGCGGGCATGATGTAAAGCTGCGGAGTGCCCGACCGGTCGCTTTCAAACACGATCCGACTGCCATCTGGCGCATAGCTTGGTGCAGTTTCAATCGCGGGCGTATTGGTCAGTCGCACGCTTTGGCCCGAGGCCAGATCCATTTTCCACAAATCCGTGTTTCCGCCTTGGGTCAACGAATAAACAATTGAACGACCATCCGGAGAGAAGCGCGGTGAGAAACTCATGGTGCCTTCCTGCGTTTTCAACTCCTGCCGCTTCACGCGGCCGACATCCAGAACGTAAATACGCGGCTGACCGGTCTCGTAGCTGGTATAGAGCAACTGGTCGCCCGTCGGTGAGAACCGAGGCGCCAGAACAATCGCTGCGCTGTCGGTCAGATACTGCACATTAGCGCCGTCGTAATCCATTATGGCCAACCGTTTGCGCCGTTGATCCTTTGGGCCGCTCTCCGACACGAACGCGACACGGCTGTCGAAATAGGCGCCCTCTCCCGTGATCCGGGTATAAACCTGATCCGCGACCTTATGCGCCATGCGCCTCCAACCGTCGGTTGTTCCTGCAAACTGCAAACCGTTGCCGAGTTCCTGCCCCGAGAAGACATCCCAGACCCGGAACCGGACCGTCAGGCGCTTGCCCGACACGTTGACCGCCCCTGTCACCAGTGCTTGAGCGTTGATCGCCTTCCAATCAGCGAACTGTACCGGCGCGTCAAAACTGCTGACGCGGCTGATATATGCATCCGACGAGATTTCACGAAACAGGCCCGTTCCGGTCAGGTCAGACACGACCACCCGCGAGATATCTTGTGCATATTGTGCCGCCGAGGGACCGTCAGGCACAAAGCTTGGCACGGCAAACGGCATAGGTTCGATGATCCCTTCATCGATTTCCAGACGCAGCGGGCCACTTTGGGCGTAAGCCGAGGTCGAAAGAAGGGTCAGGCCAATTAAGAGGCTGGTCAGAAGTTTCATCATTTGATCCGCATCCTCTCGGGATTGAATGTAATCTCAATATCCTGCCATTGATCGTATTTGTCAGCAGGTAGGTCATATCCTTTAGACCCACAGCGCAAAATTGCGCGGCGCGCGGCTTCGTAGGCTTGTTTTGCTGATGCGGCTGAGCCGCCTGAACTGTCGAGTAGCTGCAAACTGCCGCCAACCACTTTGCCATCTCTGGTCAACGAAAACCCGACAACAACCACGGTTTCCAGCGCATCCGTCGACAGGGACCCGACATTCCAACACCGCGACACCGCAACCCGCATCGCGTCTTTTTCACCGCTTGTCAGTGGTGGCCCCGAAGGTTCGGTGCCATTGCCCAATGCTTCGGCCAAGGCGTCATTTATCGCTTGCTCGTTTTGCGCAGGTTCAGTCGGCGCGGGCTCGGGCGTTTCTGCATCCTCAGGCTCTGGCTTGGGTGCCGGCCGGTTCGGGCGCACGCGCGGACGAGGAGAAGTTCGCGGGGCCGGATCTTCGACTTCTTCCGCCTCGGTCACAATCTCGGGCGCGGCCTCTTCCGGTGCCGTTTGATCTTGCTGTTCTTGTTGGATTTCCGCCCCTTCATCCAGCGAAACCGGAGGGGTTTCAATGTCATCCGGCTTGGCCTCGGGCGGAGGAGGAGCAATCTGCTCGGGCGCGATCTTATCCGCAGGGCTTGGTTCGGCCTCTGGGCCCGGAGGCGCAGGAAGCGCCGCCAGCTCAGGCTCGGGCTCTTCAAGCGTTGGAGGCTGTTCTATCAGTTCGGGTTCAGGTGGGATTTCCACTGTTTCTGGTTCTGGTTCCGGTTCCGGATCCGGTTCGGGTTGAGCAACCTGCTCAGGTTCGGGCGTATCTTCCGGCGTCGGGTCCAGTATTTCGATCTCATCAGGTTCTGCAGGCTGTTGCAGTTCAGCCGGGTCAGTCGGCACCTCGGGTGCCTCGCGTTGCGCGGTCATGGCCGCAAACTGCTCAGCCGAGATCACCGAGACATCCTGTACAGCCATCGGCAGCGGTTCGGACCGGAAGGTCCCGCCGATCAGCGCCCAGCCAATCAGGCTGACATGCGCAATTGCCGAAATCTTGGTGCCGGTATCCACCGCGCAGCCTCACTCTCACCCTTCGTCCAGCGTTGGCCCGCCGGTATCGGTCACAAGGCCTACGTTGGAAAACCCACCCGCGTTCAAAGCGCCCATGACCTGCATCACTTGCGCGTAGGGAATCGCGCCGTCAGCACGCAAGAACACACGGTCGCTGCTGCGCTCAGCTGCGATCGCGCGCAGCTTACCGATCAGTTCTTCGCGCAGCACATCCGTGGTCTGGATCTGCACGCGCCCATCTGCGGTCAGGGTCACAGTCAGCGGCTCTTCGTTGTCACCGGGTAAGGCACTTGCGGCAGTCTTGGGCAGATCGACAGGTACGCCGACGGTCAACAATGGGGCCGCCACCATAAAGATGATCAGCAACACCAGCATGACATCAACAAAGGGCGTCACGTTGATCTCGGCCATCGGTTGGGCGCGCCCGCGCCGCCGTCCGCGCCTGCGTCCGTTCCCGCCCGAGCTTTGCTGAACTGCCGCACCCATCGTCAGCTATCCAACTGACGCGACAGGATAGTGGCGAATTCATCGGCAAAGGCCTCGTAGCCGCCGACGATGCGGTCACTGTCTGCGCTGAGTTTATTATAGAATATCACCGCCGGGATCGCGGCCAGCAAGCCAAGACCGGTGGCCAGCAACGCCTCGGCAATACCCGGGGCGACAACGGCGAGGTTTGTGTTCTGCTGCTCGGCAATCTCGATAAAGGCATTCATGATGCCCCAAACGGTGCCAAACAGGCCGATAAACGGCGCTGTCGATCCGACAGTGGCCAGAATGGGCAACCCTTTTTGCAGCCCCTCAGCCTCTTTCGCGATCGCCACGTCCATCGAGCGATCGATCCGCGCCGTCGCCCCCGCGATCAAGCCGCCATCGGTGCGGTGCGAGCGTCGCCACTCGATCATCCCCGCCGCGAAAATCTTCTCGGAACTGCCATCGGGTTGGGTTCCGATCTGCTCGAACAGCTCATCTAGCGGATTGCCAGACCAGAAGCTTTCATCGAATACCTGCGCCTCGCGCCGCGCGGCTCGGTAGTTGATCAGTTTCTGAATGATAATGCCCCAGGACCAGATGGATGCACCGATCAGCATCAACATCACCAGTTTGACGATAAAGGTCGCGCGGGCATACAGCCCCCACATGGAGAAATCGATCTCCTGCGCCAGCGCCAGCGTTTCAGCTTCCATGAACCTGCTCTTTGTTTTGCCTGATGGCCATTTGGCCTTGTTTTGCCAAACGCTAACGCAGATGGAGATGAAAAGCCAACAGAACCACCCCGGAGGCTGAAAATGTTACATCAATGCGCGAATCTCTGCCGGAAGGCGCACGGGCTTACCCTGCGCGTTCATGCAGACAGCCGTTACCTCGGCGCGGAAAATCTCGGTCTCGCCACGCTTGACCAATTGCGACATTGTCAACCGAGCGCCCGATAGCGAAACCATCTCGGTCTCGACCATCAGCTCGTCTTCAAACCTAGCGGCGGCGAGATAATCCGCCTCGATCCGCCGCACGACCCAGACAATGCCTGCGTCCCGCATCGCGTTCTGATCATTACCCAGTTTACGCACCCAGTCCGACCGGGCGCGTTCGATGAATCTCAGATAATTTGCGTGATAGACCACGCCTCCCATGTCGGTGTCTTCGTAATAAACACGGACCGGGTAGTGATGCTTCATTGCGACGGCTCCAATCTGGCGAACAAGCGCAACGCATGAGAGGGGTCCTGCGCGGCACCGGGCAGAACAGGATCGTAGGCGGCGCGGATCAAGGCCGCAATATCAGGCCGCAAGATCGTCGCGTCACCAGCAATCGCCAGAGGTGAGGCGCTGCGAAAGGCAGTATCGGACCAAAGCAGGATCGTTTGCACGACCTGGTTTAGCGCCAGCGTTTCTGCCGGCACTTTCGACAGCTCTTTGTCCATGCGCAAAAACACAAATGCCGCGCGGATAGCGCCGTCATCCTCGAACCGAAATATGCGATACTGATTGGCATCGGCAGCCACCAGCCGGTCAACCAGTGGAGCCAGATCCGGGATCAGGCGATCCAGATCGGGCACGTCCAACAATTCCTGCCACTCACGGAAGAAGAACACCATGCAATTGGCACCCAGTTCGGGATCCGTCTCGGCCATCTTGTGATTTGCCAGAGTGACAACCGCCTCGAACGCACCTTTTACGGTCGACAGCGTTTCATCCTCGACACCAAACACGATGGGCACGATGGGTCTGCCCCAGCGCGCAAACAGAAACTCACCGCTATCGCGTGTGAACAGCGCCTCAATCTCATCGGGTGTCACGCCCCAGTCCTTCTTCTCGATTTAGATACGACCGCCTGAGGCTTAAAATCTAATGCGCCCCACTTCAACCAAACAGATCGCTTTGTCCTTTGGGTGCAGCCATCCCCAGATGCGTCCATGCCTTTTGCGCCAGCATCCGTCCGCGCGGAGTGCGCTGGATCAGGCCTTGCTGCAGGAGATAAGGCTCGATCACCTCTTCCAGCGAATCCCGGCTTTCGGACAACGCCGCCGAGAGTGTTTCAATCCCCACTGGCCCGCCCGCATAGTTCTCGGCAATCAGCTTCAAATACCGGCGGTCGGCCCCGTCCAGACCAAGGTTATCGACCCCCAGCCGGGTCAGTGACCCATCCGCCAAGTCGCGCGTAATCCGCCCATCGCCTTCAACAATGGCAAAATCCACTACGCGTCTCAGCAGACGACCGGCGATCCGTGGTGTTCCACGAGACCTGCGCGCGATCTCACGCGCGCCTTCGTCATCCGCAGGTGCGCCCAGTTTGCGGGCATTGCGGGTGACGATCTCGTGCAACTCGTCGACCGTATAGAACTGCAGCCGGGTCGGGATGCCAAACCGATCGCGCAACGGCGTGGTCAGCAACCCCATCCGCGTTGTCGCCCCGACCAGCGTAAATGGCTGCAGCTCGATCCGTACAGTCCGTGCCGCCGGACCTTCACCAATGACAAGATCCAGCTCGAAATCCTCCATCGCGGGGTACAGCACCTCTTCGACCGCCGGGTTCAGACGGTGAATCTCGTCGATGAACAAGACATCCCGCGATTCCAGATTGGTCAGAATCGCCGCCAAATCCCCCGCCTTGGCCAGAACCGGCCCCGAGGTCATGCGGAAATTCACTCCCAACTCGCGCGCCATGATCTGCGCAAGCGTGGTCTTACCCAATCCAGGTGGACCATGGAACAGCGTGTGATCCATCGCCTCACCGCGTTGGCGGGCCGACTGGATGAAGATGCGTAGGTTGGCCCGCGCCTCGGCCTGACCAATGAATTCATCCAGCCCCTGCGGGCGCAGGGCGCGGTCATTGTCCTCGGGCATCGGTTCGGCTCGCAGGGCGGGATCAGCGTCTACCATTCAGTTACCCTTTCACTCAGCCCTTGGGGGCCAGTAGCTTCAGCGCGGCGCGTATCAGATCGGCCTCGCCCGCATCTGGCATATTGGCCGCTGCCTCGGCCACGGCCGATGCCGCCTCGGACGGTCCATAGCCCAGATTGCCCAACGCCGACAGCGCATCCGCAGAAGCAGCGGCAGCGCCCGAGGCCGGTTTCGCCACCCGTTTCGGAACAGGCGCAGGCTCGGTCGTCTCAACCACTTCAAGTGCCGGGCCATCCATCGCTTCGGTCACCGTGCCGCCCATCGCCATCACACCCGGGGCCTTGTCCTTGAGGTCAAGCACGATCCGCTGCGCGGTCTTGGGGCCGACACCCTTTGCGGCCTTCACGGCCCCCCAGTCGCCCAAGGCAATCGCGCGGCTGACACCATCGGGCCCCAGCGCACTAAGAATGGCCAGCGATACCTTCGCACCCACACCCTGAACCGAGCACAGCAGACGGTGCCATTCCTTCTCGACCAAGGACAGAAAACCATAAAGCTGCATCAGGTCTTCGCGCACGACCATATCGGTGTAGATTGACATTGCCTCACCCACCCCCGGCAGGGCCGCCATGGTCCGGTCCGAGCAATAGACGATATAGCCGACCCCCCGCACGTCGATCAGAACGTGATCCGCCGCGCGGTAATCCAGCCGTCCAGTGAGCTTGCCGATCATGCGCGTACCTCTTTCATCCGTGCCTGCGGTGCGGCGCCATAGTAGGAATGGCAGATCGCAATCGCCAATGCATCCGCAGCATCCGCCCCTTTGGGGGAACAACCGGGCAGTTGAAGTTTGACCATATGCAGAACCTGCTCTTTTTCGGCGTGGCCGACGCCCACCACCGTTTTCTTGACGCGGTTGGGGGCGTACTCGCCAACCGGCAAACCCGCTTGCGCAAGCGTCAGAAGCGCAACACCACGCGCCTGACCCAGTTTCAGTGTACCGGCCCCATCTTTGTTGACGAAGGTCTGTTCAATTGCCGCCTGATCTGGATTGTGCTCGGCGATGACTTCGACGATTTGATTGTGTAGCGACAGCAGCCTTTCCCCCAGATCATCACCATCGGATTTGCACAATCCATTCGCAATGTGGCTCAGGCGGCTGCCATGCGATTCGATGACGCCCCATCCCAAGGTTCTAAGCCCTGGATCAATGCCCAGAATTCGCATGTTTTGTCTCGGCCTGCTCGGGTTTGTGTGATCTTTTTTCATCGACTAGCACGAAGCGTGAACATTTTCCAAGGAAATCAACTCAGGGTCCAAAACCGACATTCATGTCGCCTCCGGTTCCTCGCGGCCTGTTTGCGACCGGGTTAGGTTCGTTTTCGACGCTTATCCGATCGAACTTTAACCAATGATTTAAGGGGTTTTCATCAATTTCGAGCGTTGCAAAAAATGCATAGGACACATGCAATTTCTGAGCTTGCGCACGGCGAAACTCATCACTAGATGCCGCTCAGATCGCAAGATCAGAGTTTAACACAAACCAGAAGGAAACAGGATATGGCTGCACTGGATACCACCCGCACCACCACTGGCTCATTCGGCCTCGTCGGCCGTATCGGCGCACTTTTTGCATCGGTTGTAAACGCCGTTGTTGAATGGAATGACGCCCGCGCAACCCGTAACGCGCTGAACGGTCTTTCTGACCGCGAACTGGACGATATCGGACTATGCCGCGGCGACATCGACGTTGTCGCCGAAGGCCGCCGTTACTGAGATAACGGACTACCGCATACGCCCCTTCCTCCTCCCTGTGGGGCAAACAGAAACACCGCACGCCGTGAGGCATGCGGTGTTTTTGTTAGGAGGGTGCAAGATATCCGGTTAGAACCAAACCTTGTTCAGTTGGCTCGAGAAAAACGCGGTCACCGGATCGGCCTGCATGATCCAGGCGCCAGCTTTCTCAACCGGCGTGCCCTGATTCAGGCTTTCAACACGCGTTTCGTACGCAGTCGGGCCAAGATGAGACAGTAAAAAGGCCTTGAAGGCAAAGAAGCCAACCAAACACAGTAACAAAACCCTCGCTGGAACTGCTGAACGCATACGCTGTGGTTTCATCACCACCAGCCCGTCTGAGCGCAACGTGGCACGATAGCCGCGGCTGAGTTTCTGGTGCTTTTTGTTCAAACGCGAGATGCGTTGATCGAATTCGAGTTGTTTTCCTGTCATGGCAGCCTCCGAAAACCGCCCCCCGAGTGCATTGAAAGACGGTAATTAGAGAATGCGACAAAAACGTGGCAAAAATCCACAAAACTCCCGTAAATGGCCTAAATTCAGCCCTGTTTGCTTAAGATTAGCGTCGTCCACTCACCAATCCGATCCTGGCGAACCAGATTGAAGCCGTTTTGGAGATAAACCGAGATCACGTCATCGGACTGTTCATTGAGGATTCCCGATAGAATCGCTTGTCCACCCCCCCGCAGGTTCGCCGAAATTTCAGGCGAAAGGGCCACGAGCGGACCTTTTAGGATATTGGCGAATATCAGATCGTAAGGCGCATGCGCCTTCAGATCCGGGTGATCGAAACCTGCAGCTTCAACACATTTAACCGCACCCGCCATACCGTTCGCCCGAAGGTTGGCCTCGGCCACGTCGACGGCAACCTCATCAATGTCGCTGGCGATGATATCGCCATCCCAAACCCGAGCTGCGGCCATCGCCAGCACGGCAGTACCGCAGCCGATATCGGCAACTTTGGTGGCCGTGAACCCATGATCCAGAAGATGGTCCAAAGCCTTGAGGCAGCCAAGCGTTGTCCCATGGTGCCCTGTGCCAAATGCCATCGCAGCTTCGATCAGCAGCGGAATGCGGCCTTCGGGCAGTTTGTCGGCATCATGGCTTCCATAGACAAAAAACCGGCCGGCCTCGACCGGGGCTAGTTCGCGGCGGACATGGGCGACCCAATCCGTTTCGGGCAGTTCCGAGACCACAAAGGGCTTGGCCTCGAACGCGGCGGCCAGAACCGCCAGCGCGGTTTCATCCGGGGTTTCGGTAAAATAGCCGCCGACCTCCCACAGGCCCGAGCCATCCTCGACCTCGAACACGCCGACGCCGGTTGGTTCCGGGTCCAGCCGTTCCATCGCCTCGCCCAATCCTTCGGCGGCTTTCTTGCCGGTCAAAGTGGTCAGAGCAGTGAATGTTGGCATGGGGGCCTCCTGTTTCGATCGAAACAGCGCCTAGGGGCACCGACCGCCAAGGTCAAGCGGAGTCGCTTATTCGGCGGGCGCGGGGGCGTATTTCGACAGGATGGTTTCGTTGCCCGGTTCCGGATGACGCGGGATCAGTAATGACAGCAGAAGCGAGATGATCGCCATTGCAGCGGCCAAACCAAACACAGCGCCGGGCGAAACGACCCATAGCAGACCTAAAAGTGCTGGCAAGAAAACAGCGGCGATATGGTTGATGGTAAATGCCACCGCCGCAGTGGGTGCAATATCCGCCGGGTCGGCGATCTTCTGGAAATAAGTTTTCAAAGCCAACGCCAGAGCAAACAGCACATGGTCGATCACATAGAGAATCGCCGCCAGCAGCACGCCCCAGTTAAACCAGTAGATGCCGCCATAGGCTGCGAAAACGATGGCGAGCCCGGCATATTCAAAGATCAGCGTGCGGCGTTCGCCAAACCGCGCGACTGCCTTGCCCAGCAGCGGAGCCGCCATCATGTTGATCATCAGATTGATCAGGTACAGGCTGGTCAGTTCGTGTACTTCAAAGCCAAATTTCTCGACCATCATGAAACCGGCGAACACTACAAAAATCTGCCGCCGCGCGCCCGCCATGAACTGTAATGCATAATACAGCCAGTAGCGGCGGCGTAGGATCAGCTTCTTGGTCTGCGGCGTCGGTGCGTCGAATTGCGGGTAAGCAATCAAGCAAAACAATGCCAGCAAAGTTGTCACGCCGCCTGCCGCCATGAACACGAAGTTATAGGACAGGTCGAAGCGGTCCCATGTCAGAACGATCAACCCATAGACTACAGCCGTCGCAGCCGAGCCCATAGCCACCAGCCAGCCAAGCACCTGCGGCGCACGGTCTTTAGGCAGCCATTGCAGCTGCAGTGACTGGTTCACCGTCTCATAGTAGTGAAACCCGATCGAGCTGAACAGCGTCACAAACAGCAGCCCGCCAAGGCTAGGAAACCAGGCCGTCACCGCCGTCGCCACGCCCAACATCATCAATGAGATCATGGCCAGTACCTGCTCGCGGATGAAAATGATCACCGCAATCACGCCAACGGCCAGAAAGCCCGGAATCTCGCGTACCGTGTGCAAAAGCCCGATATCCGCCCCGTCGAAGTTCGCCGCCTCGATGACGAAATTGTTCAGCAATGCACTCCACGCGTTGAACGCGATCGGCATGGTCAACGCCATCACGAACAAGAGCGTCATAGGGCGGCGCCAGAGCGGAAGACTCTGCGCCTCAGACAAGGGCATGGGTTTCAGCATGAGGATGCTCTACGCCCATTTGTACTTTTTGGCGAGGGGAAAGCGGCAGGCGCACAGCGGCTCTGCACTGATGCAGGGGTCAGTAGAAGCTTTGCGGATCGATATCCACGGTCAGGCGGATATCGCCTTTCAACTTCAACGGGGCGATCCAGCGGGCGATGGCGTCCTGAATAGGCGCACCTTTCGGGGCTTTGACCAACAGCCGGACGCGGTGACGCCCACGTATGCGCGCGATCGGGGCTGGAGCCGGGCCAAATACCTGAGCACCAACATCGCGCAACGGCGCATCGTTGCGCGCCATGGCGTTGCCGATGTCGAAGACCGGCCCGACCTCGGGGCCAGACAGGACAATCCCGGCCATGCGGCCATACGGCGGCACCCCGGCGGCCTGACGCCCGGCGGCTTCAGCCTTCCAGAACCCTTCTTCATCGCCCGATAGAATCGCCCGGATCACCGGATGTTCCGGCTGGAATGTCTGCAACAACGCCTGCCCCGGTTTTTCCGCACGACCTGCCCGGCCCGCCACCTGCCGCATCAATTGAAAAGTTCGTTCCGCCGCGCGCAGGTCAGCCCCATGCAGGCTGAGGTCCGCATCGATCACCCCTACAAGTGTCAGCTTTGGAAAGTTATGTCCTTTGGCCACCAGCTGCGTCCCGATAACGATATCCGCATCGCCTTCGGCAATCTCTTCGATCTTGGCCTTCAGGGCACGAGCCGAACCAAACAGATCAGAGCTGAGCATAGCGATCTTGGCTTCGGGGAACGCCGCCTCGGCTTCTTCTGCCAGCCGTTCAATCCCGGGTCCGACCGGTGCCAGTTTACCCTCGACCCCGCAGGATGGGCAGGCCTCTGGCATTGGCTTGGTCTCACCACATTGATGGCACATCAGACGCTTGAGGAACCGGTGTTCAACCATTCGCGCGTCGCAATGATCGCAGGCAATCTGCTCCCCGCACGCCCGGCATAGTGTCACGGGCGCATAGCCACGGCGGTTGATGAACAGCAGTGACTGCTCTTCGTGTTCGATACGCTGTTGCACCGCCTGCCGCAGCGAGGGGGAAATCCAAGTCCCGGCCTGCATCTGCTCGGCGCGCATGTCGATCGGCTTCATTTCGGGCAGGACTGCTGCACCAAAACGCGAGGTCAGGTCCAGCCGTTCGTATTTACCCGCCTCGGCATTGGCCCAGCTTTCCAGTGAAGGCGTCGCGCTGGCCAGAATCACCCGCGCTCCGCAGATGGCCGAACGCAGAACGGCCATATCCCGCGCACTATAATGCACCCCATCTTCTTGTTTGTACGAGGTGTCGTGTTCTTCATCGACAACTACGAGACCAAGATCGCGAAATGGAAGAAACAGTGCTGACCGGGCACCAACGACCAGTTGCGCATCACCCTGACCGACCATCCGCCAAACCCGGCGACGTTCAGTCATGGTCGCGCCCGAATGCCACTCAGCCGGACGCGCACCAAATCGCGCCTCGACACGGGTCAGAAATTCAGCCGTCAGCGCGATCTCGGGCAGCAAGACCAGTGCTTGCCGCCCCACGCGCAGGGCTTCGGCGACCGCCTCAAGATAAACCTCGGTCTTGCCCGAGCCCGTCACTCCCTTCAGAAGAGTCGTTCCATAATCTCCCGTCCGTTGCCCGGTCTGAAGCCGCATCACGGCCTCCGCCTGATCCTCGGTCAGGTCCTTTCCCGGCAATTCAGGATCAAGATGAGGATAAGGAAGATCACGCGGGCTGTCCTCTTCACGCACAGCGTTCTGTTTGACCAACCCCTTGATGACCGAAGATGTGACCCCCGCTTGCTCGGCCAGTTCCTTCAGCGTAAAGGCCAAGCCGCCATAGTCTCGCAAAACTTCAAGTACCCGCATTCGTGCGTCGGTCATTCGGTCCGGTTGACCACCGCCCAAACGATAAACCTTGCGCATCGAGGGCGGATTGCCCAACCCCGGCGCGCGCGTTGCTAGCCGCAGCATCGCAGGCATCGGCGTCAGGGTGTAATCAGCCACTTTCCCCAGAAACACCCGCATTTCTTCACGCATCGGCGCGACCTCAAGCACCCGGTTCACCGATCGCGCCTTGGCCAGATCAAAACCACCCTGCCCCGGCCCCCAAACCACACCCAAGACTTTGCGCGGGCCCAAAGGCACCTCGACAAACGCCCCAAGAAAGCACCCGCCCTCGGGCGCTTTGTAATCCAACGTCCGGTCCAGCGGCTGCGTAGTCAGCACCGCAACCAGCTCTCCTTCGTCGAAAAATCCGTTAGCGCTCACGGTATATCCTTCGCAGGGGGTTCCAGCATGGGTCTCTTTGAGGTAAAGCCATCCGCGACCAAGGCCAACCCATCAAAGGACTGCCCTCATGAAATTCTTCGTAGACACCGCCGAGATCGATGCCATCGCCGAACTGAACGATCTGGGCATGGTGGACGGCGTAACCACCAATCCCTCGCTGATCCTGAAATCGGGCCGCGACATTCTGGAAGTCACCAAAGAGATCTGTGATCTGGTCGACGGCCCCGTCTCGGCCGAAGTTGTCGCCACCGAGGCCGAAGACATGATCGCCGAAGGCCGTAAGCTGGCCAAGATCGCGCCCAACATCGCAGTCAAAGTACCGCTGACATGGGCTGGTTTGAAAACCTGTAAAACACTGACCGACGAAGGCCAGATGGTCAACGTGACCCTGTGCTTCTCGACCAATCAGGCCATTCTGGCCGCCAAGGCGGGCGCGACCTTCATCTCGCCCTTCATCGGACGTCTGGATGATATCAACCTCGATGGCATGGACCTGATCGCAGATATTCGCCAAGTTTATGACAATTACGGGTTCGAGACCGAAATCCTCGCCGCCTCGATCCGCACCGTAAACCACGTGACCGACAGTGCCCGCATCGGGGCTGACGTGATTACAGCACCTCCGGGCGTGATCAAAAAACTGGCCGACCACCCGCTGACCGACAAAGGCCTTGAAACTTTCCTTGCCGACTGGGCCAAGACAGGTCAGAAAATCCTCTGATCCCAAGCATTGCCGCGCGGTACCATCAGGCACCGCGCCCGGCCCAACGGCAAAAGCTGATCTTTGATCAGCGCCGGGCAGGCGGGAGCGCCCGCCACAGCAGCGATGAAATTCGCCTTTCGCGTGCATTTTTCCCAAGGCAAATCCAGCAACCCATGTTATAAGCCCGCCAAACAAAAAAAACGACCGGACGGGACATGAGCAGCGATCCTAAACTCAAGGACAATCTCCGCGCCGCAATTCTGGCTGAGCCTGACGCCGTGCTGGATGACAAAGACCTGATGCAGGCCTTGGTGGCTGCAAATGAGCAGGCGCGTGGTGACAACGTTATCGACCTGCGCGGTATCGCCATGCAGCGGCTTGAGGCGCGTCTTGACCGCCTTGAGGACACTCATCGCTCAGTCATCGCGGCGGCGTATGAGAACTTGGCGGGCACAAATCAGGTGCATCGCGCCATTCTTCGCCTGTTGGAGCCAACCGTGTTCGAGGATTTCCTGCGCGCGCTAGGCAATGACGTGGCCGAAATCCTGCGTGTCGATCACATCACTCTGGTCCTCGAAACAACCGTCGTACGTGATGATCCGGTGGTGAACCAGCTCGGCGGCGTGCTGACTGTGGCTGAGCCTGGTTTTATCGATAGCTATCTGACCGCTGACCGCAACGGTCAGCCGCGCGAGGTTACCTTGCGCGAAATCCGCCATCCCAATCCGCAAGTTTACGGTAAACAAGCCGATCAGCTACGATCCGAGGCCTGCCTGAAACTCGATCTTGGCACTGGCCGCCTACCCGGCATGATTGTCATGGGCGCGCGCGATCCGAGGCATTTCTCACCTCAGCTTGGCACTGATCTTCTTGCCTTCTTTGCCGGCGTGTTCGAACGCTCTATGCGCCACTGGCTGTCGTGAGCCTGATTTCCCCAGCCTGCCGCGATGCTCTGCAGCATTGGCTGGACAGTCTGGGGGCGCTGGCGGGGCGGTCTGAAAATACGCTCAACGCCTATCGCGGCGACGTGACAGAATTCCTGTCCTTCATGACCTTGCATCACAGCGAGCGCCAAGGGCTGGCCGCGCTGGAACGCATCAGCGTTTCTGACATGCGGGCCTGGATGGCAGAGCAGCGAAATTCTGATGTCGGCGCGCGATCTCTGGCGCGCAAGCTTTCAGCCGTCAAAACCTTCTATCGCTGGTTGGCCGAACGCGAAGGGTTCGAACCTACTGCGGTGCTGTCCACCCGAGCGCCTAAATTTACCAAGAAACTGCCCCGACCTCTGGCCGAAGATGCCGCGCGCGCAATGATCGACACGGTCGAGCTACAATCCTCATCGGACTGGGTCGCTGCACGGGATGTTGCAGTTGTGACGCTCCTCTACGGGTGCGGGTTGCGGATTTCCGAGGCGTTGTCTTTGACCGGTGTGGACGCTCCTCTGCCAGAAACGCTGCGCATATCGGGTAAGGGCGATAAGGAAAGAATCGTACCGGTCTTGCCTGCCGCTCGGGCTTCGGTGGATCGCTATCTTCACCTCTGCCCACATCCGCAATCCCCTGATAAGGCGTTGTTCCGAGGTGTCAGGGGCGGCCCGCTCAACCCCGGAATCATTCAGGCTGTGGTCGCCAAGGCACGGATGCAACTTGGCCTTCCCGCAACAGCCACCCCGCACGCGATGCGCCACAGCTTTGCCACCCATCTGCTGTCTGCGGGCGGCGACCTGCGCGCGATCCAAGAGCTTTTGGGTCACGCCTCGCTTTCAACCACGCAGACCTATACCGCAGTCGATACGGCCCGGTTGATGGAAGTCTATAACCGCACGCACCCAAAAGCCTGAAGCAAAGACCCTTTTTGCTTTGCATCTGCGCCTTGCTTCCGTCATGACACCACCATGACACTCAGATTCAAAGCGCTTTCCGTTCATCTCTTCACCGCCACAGGTGCCGTTTTCGCAATGCTCGCCATGTTGGCAGCAGTCGAAGAGAAATGGAGCCTGATGTATCTCTGGCTCGTTGTCTCGTTCATCGTCGATGGCATCGATGGCCCGCTGGCGCGGCACTATCACGTTAAGAAGAACGCACCCGAGTTTGACGGAGTCTTGCTGGACCTGATCATTGACTATCTGACCTATGTTTTCATCCCTGCCTTTGCCCTGTTCAAATCGGGTCTGATGGACGGTTGGACCGGCTGGTTTGCAATCATCGTCATCACCTTTGCAAGCGCGATGTACTTTGCGGATACCCGCATGAAAACCAAGGATAATTCCTTCTCTGGCTTTCCAGGCTGCTGGAACATGTTCGTCATTGTGATCTTCGCCCTGGAGCCCAACTTCTGGGTCATCCTGCTGCTGGTCACCTTGCTGTCTGTCGCAATGTTCCTGCCGCTGAAATTCATTCACCCAGTCCGGACCGAGCGTTGGCGCACCCTGTCATTGCCTATGGCTTTTGCGTGGACATTCTTTGCAGGCTGGGCCGCCTGGGTCGACTTTCACCCCGAAAGCTGGGCCCATTGGGGGCTGGTGATCACCAGCTTGTATTTGGTCTCGGCCGGTATTGCGCAGCAGATCATTCCGCCGCGCAAGGCCCGGGATTACAAGACTTCCTGAACCTCGAACTCAGTCCCGTTATGGGTGAACACGTCACCCTCTTGCAGGCCAACCATAGCCAGATAGATCGGGCTTTGGGTCGAAATGCCCATGTAGGTTTTGCCGTCCACCTCAAACCGAGTCGTTGAGACACATACGACGAAGCGGCGATTGTTGAACTTGATTACGGCGCCGGGCTGCACCGTATCCGTGAGGCCAAAATCGGTGTTCTCGATCACGTCAATCTTGGCGTGATGCGCATGAACAGGCGCATCAAAGGCGGCCGCCAGATCTGCATTCTCGCGCGAGGCAGCGATGTCGTCCTTGTCATGCCCTTCTCGGTCATCCAACTGCGAGTCCTTAAGGAAGGCATCATAGTGTGCCTGTGCGGTTGCCAGTTCCTGTTCTTCCAAAGACATCAGATGATCGATGATGGCTTTCTTACGTGCGGCGGGGTCTGTCTGGCCGGTCATTCAATTCGGTCCTTCAAATTCACTATTCGATATAGGTTGGGGCCGTGCCGCTCCGATTGCAACAGATAAGTACCGATCAGATCAACAGGCTGGCAGCACCTTCGTGACGCAGCAGAGCCACTTTGGTCTCAACACCGCCGTGGCCTGAAAACCCAACCATCTTCCCATCTGCACCCAGAACCCGGTGACAGGGAATAATGATGGGGATGGGATTTCCCCCGCATCCGCGCCCAACCGCCTGCGCCGAGTAGCCAAGGTCGTTAGCCAACTCGCCATAGGTGCGCGTATCACCAAATGGGATAGCATACATTGCATCGCACACCTGACGCTGAAATTCCGATCCCTTGATCCGGTAGGGCAGTTCGAACTGCTGCAAACGCCCTTCGTCATAGGCACGCAACTGCGCCGCCGCTTCTCGCAGAACCGGGGTGGCTAGACCTTCGTCACGGCCATTCCAGACAAGACGCGTGATGGCGCCGCTGGTCTCTTCGACACCAAGGCAACCAAACTGAGTTTCTACGGCGATCATCGGCATAAGAGAACGGTTGCAGATGTTTCACCTCACCTGCAACCCGAATCCTGACGATCCGCCTCTTCATCTGGCCAAAAATACCTCGGAGCGCGAGGCAGAGCCTCGCATCAGCGATCTCTCTCTCGCGCTCCGTTCGAATGTCAGCTCAGCGCCTCGTTACAGCGCCCGCATACGCCCGGATGGGCGTGCAGCCCAACATCAGGAAGGATTTTCCAGCAGCGCTGGCATTTGTCACCTTGGGCTTTTTCGAACACTACAGCTACGCCCTCGATTTCCGGCACTCGGAACGCCTCGGCCGGGGCCGGATCGCCTGTGACGGCCAGACCAGAAGTGATGCACATGTCATCCACGTCGAAGGTCGCAAGCAGATCGCGGGTTTCCTGATCTTCGACATGCACGATCGGTGCGGCCTCAAGGCTGGATCCGATCACCTTGTCCTGACGTTGAATTTCCAGCGCAGCGGTCACGGCGCGGCGCACGCGGCGGACTTTGGCCATGCTGGCTTCCAGTTCTTCATGGCGCCAATCAGCGGGCGTTTCAGGGAAATCCATTAAATGGATCGAACTATCATCGGCCGGGAACCGTTCCAGCCAGACCTCTTCCATAGTGAAGACCAGAACTGGGGCCAGCCATGTGGTCAGACGGTGGAATAGGATATCCAGCACAGTCCGCGCGGCACGGCGGCGTAGGCTGTCACCGTCGCAATAAAGCGCGTCTTTGCGGACATCGAAATAGAACGATGACAGGTCAACCGTGGCGAAGGTGAATACGGCGCTGAATACACCCTGGAAGTCAAATGCTGCATAACCTTTGCGCACTTGCTCATCCAAATCGGCCATTCGGCTTAACACCCAGCGTTCCAGGCGCGGCATATCTTCAGGCGCAACCCGATCCGCTTTGGTGAAGTCCGCCAGCGAGCCCAGCATGAACCGCATGGTATTGCGCAGGCGGCGATAGCTGTCGGCTGTCCCTTTCAGGATCTCCGGTCCGATCCGCTGGTCGGCGGTGTAATCGGTCTGAGCCACCCACAAGCGCAGGATATCGGCGCCGTATTGTTTAACGACCTCTTCCGGCACGATGGTGTTGCCCAGCGATTTGGACATCTTGTTGCCCTTGGAATCCAGCGTAAATCCGTGGGTCACTACGTTGCGGTATGGTGCACGCCCCTTGGTGCCGCAAGCCTGCAGCATCGACGAATGGAACCACCCGCGGTGCTGGTCGGTGCCTTCCATATAGACGTCAGCGATACCGTCCGCGGTCCCGTCCTCACGATCACGCAGCACAAAGGCGTGGGTCGAGCCAGAGTCGAACCACACATCCAGCACGTCGAACACCTGATCGTAGTCGTCGGGGTTCGCGATACCGTCGAGGATCTTCTCCTTGAACCCGTCGGTGTACCAGACGTCTGCGCCATCCTTCTCAAACGCCGCCTTGATACGCGCATTAAGTTCGTCGTTGCGCAGCAGGTAGTCCGCATCGGTCGGCAATGCCCCCTTCTTGGTGAAGCAGGTCAGCGGCACGCCCCAGGCGCGTTGGCGCGACAGAACCCAGTCCGGGCGTGCTTCGATCATGGAATACAGACGGTTGCGGCCGGTCTGCGGCGTCCATTTCACCAGTTCATCAATCGAGCGCAGGGCACGTTCACGGATGGAGTCGCCCATCTCGCCCATGCCGTCCTCCAGCTTGCGGTCAACCGAGGCAAACCACTGCGGCGTGTTGCGGTAGATGATCGGCGCCTTCGAGCGCCACGAATGCGGATAGCTGTGCTTGATTTTGCCACGCGCCAGCAGCCCGCCAACCTCGGCCAACTTGTCGATGACGGCCTTGTTCGCATCGCCTTCACCGCCCTTGCGGGACAGGATGTATTTACCGCCAAAGAACGGTAGATCGGCGCGGAAGCTGCCATCATCCATCACGTTGTAAGTGATGACCTGTTCCAACATCCCCAGATCACGGTAAAGCTCGAATTCCTCCATCCCGTGCGACGGCGCGCAGTGGACAAAGCCGGTGCCTTCGGTGTCGGTCACAAACTCAGCGGCGCGGAAATCGCGAATGTCGTCCCATTCGCCGTTGCCACCTTCGGCCCCGGCCAGCGGGTGGGTCAGCTGGATCTTGGCCAGATCTTCCTGCGTTACATCGCACAGACGGCGATACATCGTGTCATCCAGACGCGCGCGCGCAAACACATCTGCGGCGCGGTCATCGGCCAGCAAGTAACGCTCACCGATCCGCGCCCAGCACTCCTCGGGGCGTCCAGTGACTTCGTAGAGGCCATAGGAAATACCCTCGCCATAGACCACGGCCTTATTCGAGGGCATCGTCCATGGGGTCGTCGTCCAGATCACCACATAAGCGTTGTCCAGCGTCACATCGCCGGTGTTCACAACCTTGAACTTCACCCAGATGGTGAAGCTTTCCTTGTCGTGATACTCGACCTCGGCCTCGGCCAGAGCCGTCTTCTCGATGGGCGACCACATCACGGGTTTCGAGCCTTGATAAAGCGTCCCATTCATCAGGAACTTCATGAACTCGTCTGCGATCACAGCCTCGGCGTGATAATCCATGGTGATATAAGGATCGGGCCAATTGCCGGTGATGCCCAGACGCTTGAACTCTTCACGTTGGATGTCGATCCAGCCTTCGGCGAACTTGCGGCATTCCTGACGGAAGTCGACGATGTTCACCTCGTCCTTGTTCTTGCCCTTCTTGCGATACTGTTCCTCGATCTTCCATTCGATGGGCAGACCGTGGCAGTCCCAGCCAGGTACATAGCGTGAATCGTAGCCCATCATCTGATGGGACCGAACGATCATGTCCTTGATGGTCTTGTTCAGTGCGTGGCCGATATGCAGGTGGCCGTTCGCGTAAGGAGGGCCGTCATGCAGGGTAAAAGGCTTGCGGCCCTCTTTCTCGCGAAGGCGGTCATAGACGCCGATCTTCTCCCAGCGGTCCAGCCATGCTGGCTCGCGCTTGGGCAGGCCTGCACGCATGGGGAATTCGGTTTTCGGCAGGTTCAGCGTGTCTTTGTAGTCAGGTGTTTCGGCGCACATTTGGGGCGTCCTCAGGATGTTCTGGTCGTGTATGGATCGAAGCGGTCAGTGCGATAACTCAAGCACCTTTGCCCGGCGTCTCGCGATATCAGAGCGCCGGGGATATAATTCGAATAATGATGGCCAGCCGGTCAAACATGGCCGCGCTTATAGGACGCCTGCTCTCAATGGTCCAGAGGTTCCGGGTCTTGCGACGAATGGCGCAGCTTGGCCCAGCGATTGAGCCATGCGAGACCCGCCAGTGCGAGACCGAGCGCCAACAGCGAAAACACCCGGATCAGCCCGCCCAATCCGGCAATATCGATCAGAAACACCTTGGCCACCGCGAGGCCAATCACGGCCAAACCGGCCTTGCGCATCAAATCGGACCGGCGGGCCAACGACTGGTAGAACAACCCTGCGCCGACCACCAACAAGGTGATGGTGTATGAATAAAGCTCGGGCTGGGTGACGCCGTTGCCTTCATACATGCCACCCGCCCCCTGCCAGACATGACGGATTGTAAGCCCCAGCCAAAAAGCGATCAGGGCACCCGCGACCCCATAGCTGATTTGCTTCAACAGAACGGGTTGCGTCACGACGCGCCACGCCGAGAAGCCGATGGCCAGCGCGGGCAACAGATAGGCCACCGCCAGCGTGTTCAGCACCGGCGGGCCGAGTACGGGGTCGGCAAGTGGGTGGAGCAACGGGTTGGCGTCGGACAAAGCCTGAACCAGACGCACTACGCCATGCGCCGCAAAGAACGCCGCCAGCGCGTAACGTGCGTAGTTCAGCTTACCGCCAAGCGTGAACCGCTGTATTTGTGCGAAAGCCAGCAGTAACCAGATCACCGCCAGCAGCCCCAGCCCCCAATGGCTGTCTGTCGCGCCGCCTTCTCCGAAGCTTTCCAGCCAGCGCAGCAACAAGAGCGATAGCAGTATTCCCGCCGTTGCCCAGGCCGCGCTTTCAAGCAGCAATGAGGCAATCGGGCGGTCCAAGGACCTTAGCAACGCCCACCCCATGATGAACCCGGCAACCGCCACCGCATAGACCAAGGTCATTTCGATCAACGGCGCGGTTTCGGCCCAATCTAGCCCCGGGTCGAGCACCAGCCGTACGGTCACCGTGAACACACCCGCCCAAATGAACCAACTCATCGGAGCCAGAACAAATCGCCGGTCCAGCGCCGCGGCCACAACGATCATGGCGACAAGTGCTACGGTCAAAGCGGCAGAGCTGAGTACGATGATGCAAGCAAAGCTAAGGCACGATAGCGCAGACAGAGTTGCCAGGGCAGGCCGCATCCGTTTCTCACCATCGGCCCGCGCAAACCGTTCGGCCAAAACCACCATCATCGCGCCTAATGCGATTGCGTGTAAGGCCCACGCATAAGCTCCGATCACGTTTGCAGGCTGCCATCCGACTTCAAGCGCGATCGCCAGCGTCGGAGCATATAGGGCTGCACCCCCGGCCCAGACCACAGCGTAGCGCCCGGCGTGGAAGGACCGCCACGCAGCGAGCACGCTGATCAAGGCCCCGAGGGCAACCAATAGCGTGACTACCCAAGGATAATCGGCCTCGGCCGTTTCCACGTATGTGTCGGCAAAGCCGCGCCACACGGAGCCACCGTCCAACCCGTGCAGCAGAACAAACCAGATCAGACCCAACGCAGGCAGCACCGTCACATCCTGCAAAGCACGCGCAGCTTTTGTCCAAAGGATCAGCGCCAGTATCAAAGCGGTAAACAGAGCAACGCCCAGCCAAAACTCACCGCTTGAATCCGACCAATGCAGCGACAGGATGATGGAACTGGTGAGAACCGCACCAAAGGCAATTCGGGTTGGAAACTCGGGCCATGGATCCCCTTTCCGTCGCCGGATGACCTCGGCAATCATCGGGCCGGTGTGGTCGGGCCAGATACTGCGTACGGGTATCGCCATCGCAATCAGCGCCAGTGCTGTCACACAGGTCAGATACCCCGGTTCCGTAGAGGGGGAAGACAGCACCAGCAAAAACGCCGCCCCGTATGCACCCACTAGCGTCAGAATAGAAATCCATGCCCAACGCCTGACGGTATCGATACCCAAGCCCAAAATGGCGATGATAAAGAAATAACCATAAAGCCAACTGGGATCGTCCGATGCGCCTCCAACCATAAAGGGCGCGGCAAAGGCTCCGATTAGGCCTACGGCGGCGAGCAGCGGCCCGTGGAACCATCCCAAGACCAACGCAAACAGAGCGATGATAACAAGACCGGCCAGAGCGGCCTCGGGGCCGATCAGATCATAAAGCTGGCGCGCGGCCAGAACCCCACCGAACAGGGTCACCAGACCTGCGCCCGAGAATACAGACGGCAAGTATGCAGTAGATGAGTTTTCATCGTCGCCAAAGCGGCGGCGGATCACTTCACCCGCTCCGATCAGCAAAAGGCCAAAGACCAACGCCGCGATGACGCGCGCTGTCGGTGGCAACAGTCCGTTTTCAACCCCGTACTGAACCAGAAAAATCCCCGCCAACGCCAGTGACAACGCCGAAACCGCGTAGAACCAGTTTTCACGCATCCACGCGCCCAGCACGGCAATCTTTTCCTCACGAAAAACGATGGTGGCAGGAGGATCGTCAGCCTCTGAGGCCTGCGGCACATCCGATTGATTTTCGTCAGTGGCAGATGAAGTTTTTGCCGCGGCCCAGGGATCATGCTTGGTTTGCGTCGTCGTCGGCTCCGGCCTTGATGTCTTGGAGGTTTCGGCGCCGCTTTCCGGTATTTGCCTGGCCAATTGCCGTTCAAGCTGTTCGACGCGCTTACGCAACCGCGATTGACCAATCAGCAAAGCGATGATCGAAACAGGAATGGCCAGAACGATCAGACCAACAAGGACAAGCAAGGATTCCAACCGAAACCTCCGGGATGCGATGCGCCAAACGTACCGTGCAGACAGGCTAGTTTATAGTCTGGAAATCCGCATGGATACCGCCTGCTGCTCAGGTAATCGGCCTAGAAAAGCAGGATGTGAGGGCGTGCCAGCATCAGCCAAGGGATCGCCAGCACTGCGGCATAGGCCGGAATACCGCAAGCGAACCATCTGCGGAACAGTTTGTCGTAACTGCTTGGCAAGGAGGTACCATCCCGATCAGCCTGCCTTGCATAATCCCTCAGACGCACCTGAATCCAAACCACCGGCAGCCAGAACAGGCCGGTCAGTACGTAAAGCAGCAGTGATATCGCGATCCGACCCTCCGACAGCAACCAGCCCAGTTGCCAGGCCAGCAACACGCCGGTGATCAGCTGGAAAATGACTGAGGTGGCCGTAATAACTGTGTCGGCCAGCACCACGATTCCCGCCGTATGAGCAATCACCCGTGCATCTGCCGTGCGGTGCGCCATCAGCATGAAAAAGGCGATCCCCGCGCAAGTGCCCAATAGAACGCATGCTCCGATCACGTGAAGCCAACGCAAGATCAGATCCGGGTCCATCAGCGGCTCTCCAACATGGGTCGCGCGATCAGTGATAGCATCAAAGCCGGTGCTATCTTGACCAACGGTCCCAAAGGGTCGAGCCACAGTTCAGGCACCGTCAACGTGGCGGCGATCAGATAGAAAGCGGCGATTGCAGCCTGCGCGAGGCAAGCGCGCGCGGCCCACGGACGCCACAAGATTGCCAGCCCCAGCGCGATATTGATCATCAACCAAAACACCACGCTCGCGTTGGCAATCCCAACGGGCCAACCATTGCGCGAGAGTATCTCGACCACCCGCGATAGCCCCGTCAATCCACCGCCGACTTGAAATCACGTAGATCCCCCGAGATCAGCGCAATATCCGGAAGGACCCTCTCAGCCATCTTCTGGCTGCGCACAAGCCCCTTCACACAGGCGCCATCCGCATGCAGCGACCGAACGACCGCAGCACCGATGAAGCCATAAGCGCCCAGCACCAAAACAGTTTTTTCAGGACGATCCGTTGCCACGAGTTGCCTCGCATTGGTTTACAACACCATAGCGGATCAGATTCTGAGGATCAGCCTGATCACCCCGTCCGCGACAACAGCACCATTCAGGGGTGAAACAACGAGCCAACCCAGAAGGCGATAGCTGCCGCCGCACCCCCGATCAGCAGGGTTTCTCCGCCTGATCGCCACCAGGGGGCAAGCGACCACCGGCTTTTCATCGCGCCAATGGCAAAG
Organism: Ruegeria sp. SCSIO 43209; assembly: GCF_019904295.1. NCBI lineage: Bacteria > Pseudomonadati > Pseudomonadota > Alphaproteobacteria > Rhodobacterales > Roseobacteraceae > Ruegeria > Ruegeria sp. SCSIO 43209. The sequence continues at coordinate 460,399 of NZ_CP065359.1, read as the reverse complement.
AATACGCCCGCAGTCATCCAGGCTGATACCGTGAACGCATTTGCAACGGATAAGAGGAACGGCAACAACGGAATCATCCCCGCGATCAGAAAGGCAAAGAACGTCGCCATCGCGGCTTTGAGGGGATGCGGGTCGACGCTGCCCAGCCCGTATTCGCCCTCGATCATCAGGTCGACCCAATTGTCGTGGTTCGAAGTGATTTCAGCCGTCGCGTCATCCAGAACGCTGCCTGAAAGGCCTTTTTGTGCGAGGATTTCGCGCACCTCCTTTCGCTCGCCATCCGGATACAACTTGATATGCCGTTCCTCGATGGCTCGAATACGGTGGATGTTATCGAGCTCGGCCTTGGTTCCCGAGTAGTTGCCCGCCGCCATCGAAAAACCATCCGCCAGCACGTTGGCCAACCCAAGTGCCACGATGACAAAAGGCGATAAACCTGCCCCGGCAACCCCGGCAACGATCGCGAATGTCGTGACTGAGCCATCGATGCCGCCATAAACCACATCGCGCAGAACCCCACGACCCGGAGGCGCATTGATCCGTTCGAAAATCTCTTGCTGGCTGTGGCCGTGTTCGGTCATGGCTGGCTCCGTCCTGTTTATGCAGCACAGGTTCAGGCATGGCCTTGCGCCAGATCAAGTCCTGGAGAACAACCCGCTGAGCGCGCGTTTGATCATACCACGGGTCGAGGGCTGGTGGCGTTTCGAGAAAGGCAAAGGTCGACAGACCTCCATCGCAGCGACACCCACGCGGGCGGTGAGCGCGCCGTTGACCAGCCCCTCACCGAACCGGCGCGACAATTTGCTGAGAACCGAGCCGCCTAAAATCGGCTCCAGAAGATCATCCCCCACTGCCACCGCGCCAGTTGCAATCAGATGCACGAATACGGCGCGGGTTAGGCGCCAACTGCCCAAGAAACCTGCTCGACCGCCATAGATTTCGGCAATACGTCGGATCATTCGCAATGAGCTTGCCAGCGCGGTCGCGACATCGGCCAGCGCGAGCGGAACCAAAGCGGTAACGGTGGCAACCTGCCGGGCTGCGGCCTCGACCTCGCGGCTGGCAGCAGCGTCCAGCGGGGCCAGCAATTCGTCTTCGGCCAAGCTCAGCAGGGTTGCCGCATCGAATTGCTCTCCCATGCGTTCGGTCAAACGGTCGCGACCCCAGCGTGTTTCATCGCGTCCCTTATAGAACGCAACCAGCCGCGTGGTTACAGCGCGGGCTTGCGACAAGTCCTCGTCTGATAAAGCTGTGTCCGCCGCGCGCCGCAGCCCGTCGACACGAGACAGACGGCTGATTGCGGCCAACTCGCGCAGTGCAATGATCAGGACGACCAGCAAAAGCGCTGCGATCAGACCGGTGACGATCCAACCCAGAATTGGTGCGCGTTCCAGCAGAGAGATGGCAAAATCCCATGCGGCGACCGAGACCACCGCCCCCACAACGGCTAATGCCAACCCCCAGAACCAACGCGCCAAAACCGAAGGTTTCCGCGCTGCGAACCGTACCGCTGCCTGCATCGCTTGCCCCTGCGGAGGCGCGATGTCCGGAACAGGAGGCGCGGTCGAGACATCAACTGCCGAGGCGTCGTCTTCCAGATCAATCAAAACGGGGCCTTTAGCCATCGACCAACTCCTCGCGCGTCCAGACATATCTGATGTCAGGCAGGTTTTCGTCATTTTCGGACCCATCGCTGCGTGCGACCTCAACAAAGCCGTTGCGCTCATAGAACCGGCATGCGGAAGGATTGGCCTGAAACGCATACAAGTTGAGCGTGGGACGCTGCGTTTTGGCACGACCCAGCAATTGCTGCCCTATCCCCTGCCCGCGCGCCGAGGCCGCCAGATAGAGCGACTGCACTTCGTCCCCATTCAACGCCAGAAATCCGGCCACCTGCCCCTGCTTTTCGGCCACCGTGACCCAGCCGAGATCAATCATCCTGCCGCAAAACGCAATGGTCTCGGCCTCAGAATGCAGTTCAGGCATCCAGTCGTTTTCGCGGGCGAACCCATGCAGAATAGCGCCTGTGGTTCCGGCATCGGTACTGCGAGCAGGACGAAGGATCACGTTCACAGCCGGTCTCCGATCAGAAACTGCGCAGCCCGGTCCAGCCGAATATGTGGCGGACCGTCACCAGGATTCAGGGTCAAATGTGCGGGTGCAAAGGCCATATTGCCATAGTCGTCGCCCAGCCATCCCTCGGCCCCATTGCGCGCGGGGCCCAGCAGATGGGCAGGGTCCTCTGGCAAATCACCGGGGTAAAAGGCCGCCTGCTTACCGCTATCTAGCAGAGTGCCGCGCACGCATGGCAGTTCTACGCCGTTATGGCTGCGCATCTCTTCCGTCGTTGTCCGAAGTGAAGCCAACGATAAGGCCGCAGTTTCAGCCCCGGCAAAGCTGGCGCGGTCGTGGGCCTCACGGGTCAGGGCCTCAATGATCGCGGTCAGGCGCGGGTGCTGCAGATGGTGCAGATGGTCCGCTTTGGTGGCCGCGAACAGGATACGCTCGACCCGCTTGCCAAGCAGCAGCCTGTTGAGCCATGCGTTGCGACCGGGGCGGAAGGCCGACAGGATATCGGCCATCGCGCGGCGCATATCCTCGACCGCTTGCGGGCCTTTGTGGATCGCGCCCAACGCATCGACCAGAACGATCTGCCGGTCGATCCGGGCAAAGTGATCGCGGAAGAAGGGTTTAACCACCTGCGCTTTGTAAGCCTCGTACCGCCGCTCCATCTCGCGGTGCAGGGACCGGCGGCGTGACGCCTCGGACACTAGCAAAGGTGCGAAGGTCAGCACAGGAGACCCGGCCAGATCGCCCGGCAGAAGAAACCGACCGGGAGTGCAGTCATAGAACCCGGCCTCACGCGCGGCATTCAGGTAATCGGTGAAGCTGCGAGCCAGATCCTGCGCCTGCGGCTCATCATGTGGCGCGGTTGGGTCGGCCGCCTGAACCTTTGCCAGAAATGCCTCGGCTTGTCGACGGTTCGAAATATGCTCCAGCGTGTCCCGCGACCAATCTTCATAGGGTTTGTCCAGTAGGGCCAGATCCAGCAGCCACTCACCCGGATAGTCCACAATATCCAGATGCAATGTTCGAGGGCCCTGCAATCCCGAAAGCAGACCTGCGGGCTGGACTTTGAAGGACAGGCGTAACTCGGAAACAGCACGCGTGCTGTCCGGCCAGTGCGGCGCTGGTCCGGTCAACGCGGACAGATGGGATTCGAAATCGAACCGGGGCACGGTGTCGTCGGGTTGCGGCTGCAGATAACTGGCGGTGACACGCCCCTCTTGCTGCGCCACAAGACCGGTCATGCGGCCCCGATCCAGCAGGTTGGCGACCAGAGATGTGATGAACACCGTCTTACCCGACCGCGCCAATCCCGTGACGCCCAGCCGGATGACCGGTTCGAAGAATGTCTCAGACACACGGTCACCCACGGATTCGACGCCGCGCACCAGACTGTCTGCCAAAGATGAGATGACCAAGCTGTCGCCCCGCAATTATCGTTTTGCCCAAGATAGGTAGCGGTTGCGGCACTTGCCAGAGCTTTCGCCCCCTTGCCCGTCCGACCAAGGCGCGATACCAGCGCCCCATGCCCAGATACGCGCTGCAAGTCGAATACCAAGGGGAACCGTTTGCCGGATGGCAGCGGCAAAAGGAGCTGCCTTCGGTTCAGGGCGCGATCGAATTAGCGCTTTCGCGGATCGAACCCGGAGACCACACAATCGCCGCCGCCGGTCGTACCGACGCGGGGGTTCACGCGCTAGGACAAGTGGCGCATTGCGATCTGGTCAAAGAATGGGACCCGTTCCGCCTGTCCGAGGCGTTGAATTATCACCTCAAACCGCAGCCTGTCGCGATCGTGCAAGCTGCACGAGTGGATGATGATTGGCACGCGCGGTTTTCGGCGCTTGAGCGGCAATATCTGTTCCGTATCCTGATGCGTCGCGCACCTGCAACCCACGACAAGGGGCAGGTCTGGCAGATCAATCATTCTCTGGACGTTGCAGCGATGCAGGCCGGGGCGGATATGCTGATCGGGCGACATGACTTCACCACCTTCCGTTCATCCATCTGTCAGGCCGCCAGCCCGGTCAAAACACTGGATGAGTTGCGGGTGGAACAGGTTCAGGGCTTCTCGGGGGCCGAAATCCACTTCCATGTTCGCGCCCGATCGTTCCTGCACAATCAGGTACGTAGCTTTGTTGGCACGTTGGAGCGTGTGGGGGCTGGGGCATGGACGCCTGAGGATGTTCGCGATGCGCTTGAGGCGGTTGACCGAGCGGCCTGTGGGCCGGTATGCCCGCCGCAAGGATTGTATCTGGCACGGGTAGGATATCCCGAACCGGTGTTTGGCTAAGTCTACAAGGCCCGCAGTAGCAGCCCGCTTGCAATCACGGCGATGATAAGACCCGCAACCAGTTCGATGGTCGGGGCCAGTACCGATGCAAAGCGCGTAGCCGAGGCTGAGGCCAGCAACCCGCCGCGCAACCCAAAGGATGTCCAACCGACCAAAGTGGTGATGGTTGCGGTGCCTAAAGCCATGGCGAATGCGCCCGCGATGCCGACCATTGCGATACCCATCTGCCATGTCAGGATCAGCACGAATAACGCGCCGGTACAGGGGCGTGCGGCTATACCAGCGATCAGGATCAACGCCTCGCGCAAGCTGCCGACCTGAGCGACCTCATCGGCCGTCGGGCCGTGGCGGTGGCCGCAGTCAGCGCAAACCTCGTGGTCGTGATGATGGTGGTCGTGATCATGCGCATGGTGATGGTGGTCGTGCGATTGAGAGGCCTGGTTTTTGTGACGCCGCGCAAAACTGCGGATGGCGCGAAAAACCAGCCACAGGCCTATAGCGGCAATTGCGCCGTAGCTGATCGGTGCCATGACCTGTTCGGTCGTGCCTACAAGCGACTCGCGTGACATCTGGAATACCAATACCCCGGCATAAACCAGCACAACCGCCGTCACTGCTTGCCCTAGGCTCGACAGGACACTGATTGCAGACAACCGCCAAAACGCGACACGACGGCCAAGCCCGTATCCTCCGATCAGAACCTTGCCATGGCCCGGTCCGATGGCATGAAAAAACCCATATGCAAAACAGACCGTCAGTAGCGTTGCCACAGCTTCGGGCTGCTCGGCGCGTGCTGCGCGCAGGGCGCGGGCGATCTGGTTCTGGAATTCGCGCTGCTCTCCGGCAGCCCAAGCGGCCAGATGGTCAAAACCACCGCTGCCCCAGAACCACAGCAGCACCCCGCAGGCGATGGCAACGGGAACGATCAGGTATTTGGACATGAAAGCCGAATCTCGGTTGCGAATTTCTCACCGACCAGAGGGATATCATTTTCTTCAAGGTCATACTCGGCATCCAGCGTCAGCAAAAAAGCCTGCATCTGGGCCAGTTCGTTGTCGATATCCGGATCGTTGCGTTCGATATTACAAGTCGTGGGGCCTGAAACCAGAACCGGGCGGGTCACTTCGTATGCGGTATAAAAGCTCTCATCAAACGCTTTGATCGACAGCGCATCCGCGGGAACGGGGTCTCCTTCGATCGCGCGCAGATGTGTGGTCACGATGCGGGCATCCTCGGTCGTGGCCTGCGGCTCAAGCGGGCCAGAGAGCGGGATCACATTTTCGCCCATGCGGATGATCAGATCGCCATTGTAACCTTCGACCCACTGCGCGTCGAAGCCACTTAGAAACTGCTCTTCGGCCTCGGTCAGCACGCCATCTGCATCCTGATCCAGTCGCATGTCTTCCAGAACCAGCAATGAATAGAACTCATCATAGGCCCAGGTCACACGCACATGGGTCAGGTTGCCTGCGTCATCGACCATGAACTCTAGCCCCGTGTCGATAAAAACATGGGGATGAGCCAGTGCCGGTATCGGCAGAAGGCAGGTGAAGGAGAAGGCAAGCCAGCGCATGTTGCAAAGATAGAATGCGCAGCGGGTATCGGCAATCCGACTAAACACCAGGCTGCAGAATCCCGCCATTTACTCCGGCGGGAACAAGACCAATGTCTGCAAAGCCGTCCCAACTGGCCCCTGTGTATCAAAAAGAACTGACTGCGACATACCGATCCCCGAGGGTTGCCAGTGCGAGATCGAGTCAGAGGCCAGCCAGTCCGAGACAGGCTCGCGGTGGACTTGCACAGTCAGGTCGGTATTCATGAAACCCATCTCAGATGTGGGCGCGTTCCACGATATGCCATTGCCGCAATCTGCAAGCGGGCAGAGCGCTTGGATCGGCGACGGGTCCTCTCCTTCCAGCAAGGCAGGTGTACGCATCCAGACGGTTTTCGGACCTGCCCCTTGCTTGCCATCAGCGGGATAGCCGATCTGGGAGTGATGGGCAAAACCGGACAACTGATGGCGCATCTCACCGATCGGAAACGGGCCATCGACCATATCTTCGACCCTGGGCGCGGGCAGTTCGACATTGGGCACGGCCCCAAGGTCTTTGCGCACCATATGCATGGTTGTGGCGGTGGCGCAAAGCGTGTCGTCCAGATCATGTACGGTGACCCGTGTGGTCGCCAGCGTCTTGGTATGGCGTGTCGTCTCTGCCGCGACTCGCAAACCAGCCAGAGGCAATGGACGCAGCAGATCGACGGTCAACCGGGTCAACATCTTCTCAGGGCCAACTTCGGTTTCTGCCGCCCGCACGATCAATCCGCTGACTGGCCCAGCATGGCAATGATCGGCCGACCAAGGCCCGCGCGCGGGGTCATTTCCGACAAACACACCCTGCGCATTTTGGTGGAAATACGCCTGCCCCAACACATCCGATGTCATTGTGGTTCTGTCGCCTCAGACTTTTTCCTGCGTGTATTTCTTCAACTCGGCGCGAGCGACCTGACGGCGATGCACTGCGTCCGGCCCATCCGCCAGACGCAGGGTGCGCACATGGATCCATGCATTTGCCAAGGGCGTATCCTGACTGATCCCCTGTGCGCCGAACATTTGCACGGCCTCATCGATCACCTTCAGCGCGACCTTGGGGGCAACGACCTTGATCTGGCTGATCCATGGGGCCGCCGCCCGTGCATCGCCCTGATCCATGTACCAGGCGGCCTTGAGGCACAGCAAACGGGCCATTTCGATCTCCATCCGACATTCGGCGATGATGTCGTAGTTTGCCCCCAGCTGCGCCAGTTTCTTCCCAAACGCCTGGCGCTGTAGTGAACGCTTGCACATCTGCTCCAGCGCAGACTCGGCCTGACCAATCGCGCGCATGCAATGGTGAATACGGCCCGGCCCCAAGCGCCCCTGCGCGATCTCGAACCCGCGCCCTTCGCCCAATAGAATGTTTTCGGCCGGGACCCGAACTTCTGTGAAACGGATGTGCATGTGACCATGGGGCGCATCGTCGTGGCCATAGACCTCCATCGGGCGCAATACCTCAATACCCGGCGCGTCTGCTGGGACCACGATCATCGACTGGCGCTGGTGCTTTGGCAGATCGTCCCCGCCGGTTTTGACCATCACGATATAGACCTTGCAACGCGGATCGCCCGCCCCAGACGACCACCATTTCTCGCCGTTCAGAACATATTCGGCCCCGTCCCTCACGCAGGACATCGAAATGTTGGTGGCATCCGATGAGGCCACATCGGGTTCGGTCATCAGATAAGCCGAGCGAATCTGCCCGTCGAGCAAAGGCTTCAGCCACTGCTCTTTCATCGCGCCTGACCCGTAGCGTTCAAACACCTCCATATTCCCTGTATCGGGCGCGGAGCAGTTGAAAACTTCGGCCCCCAAGGGCGTCTTGCCCATCTCCTCGGCGAAATAGGCGTATTCAACTGTACTGAGGCCAAAACCTTTGTCGCTGTCTGTCAGCCAGAAGTTCCAAAGCCCCGCCGCCTTGGCCTTGGCTTTCAGCCCCTCGAGAATCTCGGCCTGTCGCTCGGTATATTTCCAACGATCGCCTTTATTGATTTCTGCCTGATACTCATCTTCAAGCGGCATGACCTCGTCGTGAATCATATCTCTCACCCGCTGTAACAGGGCGCGGTTTTCCTCACGCAATCCGAAAGTCATGGTCATGTCTATTCCTTCCCTGTGGCGCAATGCGGGTCTTTGGCTTTGGTCCGAGGATGGCTTAGTGGCCATGAGCGTGTCCAGCTAATTGACGGAACGTCATTCACGCAAATTGAGCCCGGTCCAGCATCAATGCGATGCCCAGCAGGGGGCCTGCGGTAAAATTAGCTGGAGCAAATCACAAGGGTGCAGCTGTGCTAGTTCGGGTGCTGGCCAAGGCAACGGCCTTTAAGGTGTCAGGATCCAGTTCCCATCAGCGGTCTTGCAGCGGCGCGTTCTGATATCGCGGGCCTGTGCAGCACCTTCAGGCTGCACAAAGTGCTGAAGTATCACACAATTGCCCTGAACGCTTTGCACGCGGATTGTCCCCTTCGAGCCGGTGTCCTGATTGAGCCAAGCCCTCTCCTGCCCCACGGATGGAGTGCCCGTCGACAGCAACGCGTTTGAGGTGTCGTTCAACACCTCAAAGTCAGCGGGGCTCAACCCCATTTCCGCGATGATTCGGGAAAGTGGTTTAGCCTGTGCTATTCCACCCACCCCCAGAAAAAGTGCAGCAACCAGCGCTGTGTAAACAAAGGCTTTCATCAAAGGGCCTCGCCGATTTGAATGACTTTCACGTCCATAGATATACCTCTATGCGTGTGCGGCCAAGCCCCACTTGGCCACCTTCAAATTATCCCGAACAAACCTTTCGCAAGGCGGGCGCTAGGTCCGCCCGTGAGATCGCCTCATATTGTGCCCAGACGAAGCAGAGGCATTTGATGACACATCCTAAATATTATGCACCGACAGGCGGACATCCGGGGCAAGAGCAACTGTTGACCGACCGTGCCATGTTCACCGATGCCTATGCGGTAATCCCCAAGGGCACGATGCGCGACATCGTCACCAGCTTTCTGCCTTTCTGGGAGAATACACGTCTTTGGGTCTTATCCCGGCCTCTGAGTGGTTTTGCCGAGACATTCTCGCAATACATAATGGAGGTGCAGCCCGGCGGTGGCAGCGATACGCCCGAAACCGACCCAAATGCGCAAGGGGTGATCTTCGTGGTCGAGGGCAGCGTCACGCTGACCCTGAACGAAGCGGATCATGTTCTTGAGATCGGTGGATATGCCTATATCCCCCCGGGCAGCGACTGGACGCTGCACAACCATGGCGATTCAGTTGCCCGGTTCCATTGGGTGCGCAAGGCTTATGATGCAGTGCCCGGCCTGCCCGCCCCTGACCCGATCATCACCAATGAACGCGACGTGGTACCTAACGAAATGCCCGGCACCGAAGGCCGCTGGTCTACCACCCGTTTCACCGATCCGCAGGACCTGCGTCACGACATGCATGTCAACATCGTCAATTTCGAACCTGGTGGCGTGATTCCCTTTGCCGAAACCCATGTGATGGAACACGGCCTTTATGTGCTTGAGGGCAAGGCCGTTTATCGTCTCAATCAGGACTGGGTCGAGGTTGAGGCCGGCGACTACATGTGGCTGCGCGCTTTCTGCCCGCAGGCCTGTTACGCAGGCGGACCGGGACGGTTTCGCTATCTGTTGTACAAGGATGTGAATAGGCACATGCCGTTGTCTGTACCGTCTAGGTAGCTGACGATCGGGGCTTTACCGGGTCAAGTTCTGGTAAAGGGGTTCACAGAATCGCTGGAATCTGATGAAATCAAATGAGTTTTCAGCACTGGAGATTGTTCGATGTTACTGCGCGGTACGATGATTGCACTGGTTGCCACCCTTGGCCTTTCGGCGTTCAACGCCGCCCCGGTCGCAGCCAAGGAAGAAACCAAATCCGTTTTCGTCATGAGCCGCACATGGGCGGTGACGCAGGTCTCGGACGCGCCTGTGGTTTATCGGGCGACGCGGGATAATAACAATCTGAACCCCTTTGGCCCGCCGCCACGTCTTCGCACCATCCAGGCAATGGCCGCGATACAGAAGGCGACTGGCTGCAAGGCGATCTATTCCAGCATGTATCAGAACATTTCGGGCCAGTTCTTTTCGCAGGTCAGCTGCAACTGAAATTGGTACAATACTTTGATTGAGATCGCCTGATCTGCCTGCCATAGCTTGCGCATGAAACTCGCGATCAACGGATTCGGCCGTATCGGCCGCACCATTCTGCGTCAGGTCCTAAGCCTGCCGCAGCATTCGGATGTAGAACTGGTGCTGATCAACGATATCGCGCCGCTGGAAACATGCGCATACCTGCTCAAATATGACAGCACGTTTGGCCCCTATCAGGGTTCGGTCACGACTGAAGGTGAAGCACTGAATATCGATGGCCGCGTTATTCTGATGTCTCACAGCGCCGATTTGGCACAGGTCGATCTGTCCGGCGTCGATGTCATGCTCGATTGCACCGGCGTCGCGCGAACATCCGACGTGGCCAGCCGGGGCTTGACTGCTGGGGCGGATAAAGTGTTGATTTCCGGTCCGTCACCCGCTGCCGAAGTCACACTGGTACTGGGGGCAAACGAAGATCAATTGGGCAGCGCACGGATCGTTTCAAATGCATCCTGCACCACGAATGGGCTGGCGCCGCTCGTCAAGCTGATTGATCAAATCGGCGGGCTTGTGTCCGGGCACATGACCACCATCCACTGCTATACAAACAGCCAGCCGATGGTCGATGCGCCACGCGGGGATTTGGCCCGATCGCGCGCCGGGGCATTGTCGATGGTGCCCACGACCTCGAGCGCGACGCATTTGATTGATATCGTCTTGCCAGACCTGGCCGGTCGTGTGTCGGGGGCCGCGGTGCGTGTTCCGACGGCCAGCGTATCTGCCATTGATCTTGTCGCCACGCTTGAACGTGGCATGAGCGCTGAGCAGTTCGACCAAGCCTTTCGCGACGCGGTCGCAGCTTCTGCCGTGCTGGGATGGACCGATCTGCCCTTGGTGTCATCTGATTTGCGGTCCCGCCCTGAGTCACTGGTAGTGGCGGGGCCCGAGACGCGCATGATTGGAGAGATGCAGATCAGGGTTTTTGGCTGGTACGACAATGAATGGGGGTTTTCAGCCCGCATGCTGGATGTCGCGCGCCTAATGGCAAACACCGGGTAATCCGCAGCGCTGAAGCACGCTGCGGATTACTTCAACACTTCAATCGTGAGGTAGGCTACCCGCCCCGTGACCGGCCATACCCCCTGAAACCTCTTCAGTCGATTCTTCGGCCAATTCTTCTGGCAGGACCAAATTCAGTACAATGGCGATCAGCGCTGCGGGCAGCAGGCCGCTGGTCATCAGGATACGAAGTGTATCAGGTAGGTGCTGAACCGCGCCGGGTTCCAGTTGCAACCCAAGACCGATCGACAGCGAAATCGCAAAGATCACCATGTTGCGACGGTTCCAATCCACGTCTGACAGCATCGAGATACCTGCCGCGACCACCATGCCGAACATGACGATCACACCACCGCCCAGCACTTCGATAGGCACGGTGCGGATAATTGCCCCGACTTTTGGCACAAGGCCACACAGGATCAGGAAGATAGCTCCACAGGTCACGACATGGCGGCTCATGACGCCCGTCATCGCAATCAAACCGACATTCTGGCTGAAGGACGTATTGGGAAACCCGCCAAACATACCGGCAATCGCTGTTCCGAAACCATCGGCATAGGTCGCGCCAGCGATTTCCTTGTCGGTTGCTTCGCGACCTGCACCACCTTTGGTGATACCCGATACGTCTCCGACGGTCTCGATGGCCGAGACAAAAGACATCAGACAAAAGCCGATCACGGCGGCCAGAGAGAACTCAAACCCATATTTGAACGGTACGGGCAGAGCAAAAGCTGAGGCGCGTGACCAACTTGTGCCAATGGCCTCGAACGTCACCATCCCGACCATCAGGGCATAGACGTAGCCGATGGCCAAACCAACCAGTACGGCAGACACCGACAGCATACCGCGTGCAAAGAACTTGAGGCCAAGCGTCACAACAACCACAACCAGTGCAGCCGACCAGTTGAGCAGCGATCCATACTCAGGAGTTCCAATCGCAGGCACACCACCAGCGGCGTATTGTATGCCGACCTTGACCAGCGCCAAACCGATCATTGTTACGACAAGTCCAGTGACCAGCGGCGGAAGCGCAAACCGTATCTTGCCTATGAAGAGGCCAAGAAAGGCATGAAACAAACCGCCAACCAAGACACCGCAAAACAGCGCCCCTAAGGCATCCACGCCTTTTCCGGCGACCAGAGGGATCATGATGGGCAAAAACGCAAAGCTCGTTCCTTGTACAATCGGCAGAGCCGCTCCAACCGGGCCAATCGTGATAGTCTGCAGCAGGGTCGCCAGCCCAGCGAACAGCATCGACATCTGGATCAGGTACAGCAATTCGGGAAAATCCGGGGAGTTCGACCCAAATCCAAAACCGGCAGCACCCGCCACGATGATGGCCGGTGTCACGTTCGAGACGAACATCGCCAAAACGTGCTGAATGCCCAGCGGTATCGCCTTGTGCAAGGCGGGTGTGAAGTTCGGGTCCCGAAGCTGTTCGGGCGTCCCTATCGAAGTTTCAGCCATGATCTCATTGTCCTCCCTAAGATCCAATGGGGTTCTTACCGCTTCTCCGGCGGCTTCGGTTCTGGTTTCAGCGGTTGACCACCTCGTACGGTGTGCTGAACCAGTATTCTTCTAAATTCAGGCCGACTCCGATGCGATCGACAACCGCAAACAGGCCGGGCCCATGTAAAGGCGTTAAGACGCCGTGCCATGTTCCACGGTGATAGTTCACGGCTTGCCCGGCTTGTGTGATGAATGCGCGTGGTTGACCCGGTTTCCCGCCTTCATCGGGGGCGACGACCACCAGAAAGGGCTGGTGGGTCATTGGAATGAAAGCCTGGCTGCCATCCGGATGACGCTCAACCATCTCCAGCAGGTAAGGCATCTCGCGCGAGTTGGCGCTGAATAGGCTGATGCCCGCGCGGGCATCACTGAAATCCAGTTTAGCCCGGTCGTGATACCGCCCGCATTGGCCCTGATTGATGATCTTGTCGGGCTCGCCCGAGATATCGATCAGATCTCCAAACGGTGCGAAAGCCTCAGCCGAGATCGGTTCAGCGACAATCCGAGTCATGAGGGCAGCACATCCCGCAAGCGGAACTCGGCAATCCGTTCGACCTGCCGGCAAGCCTCGGCGAATTCGGTGTCGCGATCCTGTTCGATGCGTCGCTGGAACGCACTCAGGATCGAGGCTTTGTTGTGGTCCCGCACGGCAATGATGAACGGAAAGCCGAATTTTTCCGTATAGCGCTGGTTCAGTTCGGTGAAGGTGGCGCGTTCCTCATCCGTCAGCGCATCAAGCCCTGCCGAGGCTTGCTCGGACGTACTTTCCTGTGTCAGCCGCTTTGCCTGCGCCAGTTTGCCTGCCAGATCAGGGTGGGCTGTCAAAACACCGAGCCGTTCCTCGGTTGAGGCGGACCGGAACATGCGGGTCAAAGCATTGTGTAATCCGCCTGCCGTGTCATGCGCCGCGCCCAATTCCAGATCATAGGCGCGCTCGGCGATCCAAGCGGAATGCTCGAAGATACCTCCATACTCAGAGACGAATTCTTCGCGGCCCATTTGCGAGGGTTGTGGACGCTCAGCCGCCGGGTGCTTTTCGGCCCAATGCTCGGCAATCTGCAATCGCGTTGCGAACCACACGTCCGAGAACCCACGCGCGTAATCCAGAAACCGTTTCAGCGCCATGACGCGTCCCGGTCGCCCGATCAGGCGACAGTGCAAACCGATCGACAGCATCTTGGGTGCACCGGCCTCGCCTTCCGCATAAAGCGCGTCGAAACTGTCTTTCAGATACGAATAGAACTGATCCCCGGCGTTGAACCCCTGTGGCGTCGCAAAGCGCATGTCATTGCAATCCAGCGTGTAGGGAACAATCAACTGATCCCGACCACCGGTTTGCATCCAGTAGGGTAGATCGTCTGCATAGGTATCGGCAACATAAGCAAAGCCACCTTCCTCGGCGACCAGACGCACGGTGTTGTCCGAACAGCGCCCAGTGTACCAGCCGCGCGGGCGATCCCCTACGACTTCGGCATGCAGACGGATCGCTTCGGCGATCTGGGCCCGTTCTTCCGCCTCGGGCATATCCTTGTGCTCGACCCATTTCAGGCCATGGCTGGCAATCTCCCACCCTGCCGATTTCATCGCCGCAACCTGATCTGGCGAACGCGCTAACGCGGTAGCCACACCATAAACGGTGATCGGTAGGTCTTTCATCAAGCGATGCAGGCGCCAGAACCCCGACCGCGAGCCGTATTCATAGATCGATTCCATGTTCCAATGACGCTGGCCCGGCCACTGCGCCGCCCCAACGATCTCGGACAAGAACGCCTCGGACGCAGCGTCCCCGTGCAGAACACAGTTTTCGCCACCTTCTTCGTAGTTCAACACAATCTGCACAGCCAGTTTTGCACCGCCGGGCCATGCGGCGTCAGGTGGGTTGGCTCCGTATCCGATCATATCGCGGGGGTAACGAGGCGGCTGCATAGTGTCTTCCAGTCCGATTAGGTGTTTTGACAGCTTTACCGCAGAAACGGTCCATTGATTATCAAATCAATCCGAACACTGTTTCCAGTTCTTTCGGCATTTCAACCATTTTGCGGTTTGGCCCAGACTGTGGCACACCAAAAGAAACACATAGGAGAGACCCTTGGCTGGCTATCTGACAACCCACGTTCTCGACACGGCGCGCGGCTGCCCCGCTGAGGGGTTGAAAATCGCGCTCTACAAAGTGTCAGGGAACTCGCACCGTAAACTGGTCGAGATGGAAACCAACGCGGATGGCCGAACCAATAGCCCGATCTTACCGCAGGACGACTTTAAAACCGGCACTTATGAGCTGATATTCTTCGCCGGAGATTACCTGCGCGCGACAGGTCAGGATGGCGATGATCCTCTGTTTCTGGATCAGGTGCCGATCCGCTTTGGCATGTCCGATGCGGACGCGCACTACCACGTTCCGCTGCTGTTGTCCCCCTACGGCTACTCGACCTACCGGGGCAGCTAGTCCTAGACTTCGGCGCTTCGAACCACTTTGCCGATCCGGTCAATCATGAAATCCATAAACAGCCGCGCCTTCGGGTCCTGATGGCGGCGATGCGTATACAGGCAGGCCATTTGCACGGGAACCGGAGGCGTCTTCATCGCCACCGGGATCAGCCTCCCCGCCTTCAAATGCTCTGACACTTCAAAAACGGGTTTCATGGCAATACCTTGCCCAGACAGCGCCCAATCGGTCAAAACATCACCATCGTCACATTCATACCTGCCCGAGACAGCAAATCGTTTCGGGCCATCGGGAGTTTCCAGCATCCACTGAAACTCTGCCGCGCCAGGGAAGCGCAGGTTCAAGCATTCATGCTTGCCTGAAATCAGATCGGATCCAGCTTCTGGCATCCCACATCGGCTCACGTAATCAGGGGCTGCACATAGCACACGCTGGCAATCCGCAATCTTGCGAATGCGCAATGTACTGTCTTCGGGCTGACCGATGAAAAAAGCCAGATCCAAGCCTTCGGTGGTCAGATCAACCGAGCGGTCTGTTAGTCTTAGACGCACATCAATCTCAGGGTATTCTGACAGAAAATCAGGCACATGAGGCGCCAATAACCGGCGCCCGACACCCAAGGGCGCAGCAACAAACAGAGACCCGCGGGGGGCTTCGGTCAGATGCGTGACTTGGGCTTCTGCCTCATCAACTGCATCCAGAACCGCAACCGCGCCGGGGTAGAACGCCCGCCCCTGTTCCGTTGGTGTCAGGTTCCGGGTTGTGCGCTGAAACAGGCGCACTCCCAGATGATCCTCCAACTGCGATATTCGCGCCGACGTCACCGCAGGTGAAATTCTCATATCCCGCCCGGCGGCTGACATGCTGCCCAAGTCATAGACCCGGACAAAGGTTCGAATGTTGTCGAGATAGGACATCTTATCGTTTTTTTTGATACAGTTTGACAATATACGGGAATACCGAAGAAAAGCCCGTTTGCCTAGTGTGGCGCAACGCAATCGGAGACATAAGCATGTACGACTTCGCCGTTTTCTGGGATTGGATTGGTTTTGGCGTGCGCTGGTTGCACGTTATCACCGCGATTGCCTGGATCGGATCATCCTTCTACTTCATCGCGCTGGATCTTGGTTTGAACCGCGATATCCCCGGACCGGCGGACGGCGAGGAATGGCAAGTCCATGGCGGAGGATTCTATCACATCCAGAAATATCTCGTCGCTCCAGAACGTATGCCCGACCACCTGACCTGGTTTAAATGGGAAAGCTACGCCACATGGCTCAGCGGTGCCGCGCTACTGATGATTGTCTACTGGGTAGGCGGAGAGCTCTATCTGATCGATGCCCAAAAGGCGGATCTGGCGCTATGGCAAGGCATATTGATCTCGGCTGCCTCGCTGACTGTCGGTTGGCTGGTCTACGATTTTCTCTGCAAGTCGGGATTGGGCGAGCGTCCGACATTGCTGATGGTTCTTCTGTTCGTGCTGCTGGTGATTATGGGCTGGGGATATAACCAGATTTTCACCGGTCGCGCGATGATGCTGCATCTGGGGGCCTTCACGGCCACAATCATGACCGCAAATGTGTTCTTCATCATCATGCCAAACCAGCGCATTGTGGTGGACGACCTAAAGAACGGGCGCACACCTGATCCGAAATACGGCAAGATCGCCAAGCTGCGTTCGACCCACAACAACTATCTGACATTGCCGGTCGTGTTTCTGATGTTGTCGAACCACTATCCGCTGGCTTTTGCGACCGAGTACAATTGGATCATCGCCGCGCTGGTCTTCCTGATGGGTGTCACGATCCGGCACTATTTCAACACCCGCCACGCGCGCGCTGGAAACCCAACCTGGACCTGGCTGGTAACGGCTTTGCTGTTCATGACCATCATGTGGTTGTCGACCGCTTCGATGAACGACCCGTTGGAAGAGGCCGAAGCACGGCAACTAACGCCCTACGAACAGAAATTCGCATCAGCGGATGGCTTTGAAGAAGCACAGGACATAGTTCTGGGTCGCTGTTCTATGTGCCACGCGCGCGAGCCTGTCTGGGAAGGCATCCTGTGGGCACCCAAAGGTGTCCTGCTGGAAACAAAAGCTGACATTGCTCAGAACGCGCAACAGATTTATCTGCAATCCGGCGTCACACATGCCATGCCTCCCGCGAACGTGACCTATATGGAACCTGAAGACCGGGATGCGATTGTTCGCTGGTTCCGAAATGCCGGTCTGTAGCGGATTGGCACACGAGTTTGCCAATAAAAACACCTGAACTTTGTTTAGTTCTTCCCCTAAGCGCCGTCAGATGCTCTAAATGAATTCAACACGCCGCATTCGTTTTGTTTCGCGGCCATAGCGATTTCGACTTGGGGCAGTTGGAGCCATACAATGACAGGGAGCAGACCGCGCAGCGATCTGAGAGGCTGGCTTTTTGGTGCGTTTGTGGCCTTGTCCCCCAATCTTGCTACCGCGCTAGAAACGACCCTATCCGCCCCTGGTGCATCTGAAGATCTGGTCGACCGCTTGGAAGAGACTTCATCCATCTTCACCTCGGAATCGCGTGGTCTTGATACGTCACTGGAAATACTGTCGGCAGCTTTGTCCGACTACCGCACCATCGTTCAGATCATGTACGACGAAGGCTATTTCAGCCCCGTCGTCAGCATCAAGCTTGACGGGCAGGAAGCCGCCAAAATCAATTCGCTGAACGTTCCAGCCCAATTCAAACGGGCGACTATCCTTGTCACACCGGGACGGAAGTTCAAGTTCGGAACGGCTGTCGTGCAACCGCTGGCACCGGGCACGGAACTGCCCGAAGAGTTCGCCACGGGTAAGACCGCGACCACCGGAGCGATCCAACAGGCGGCTTCGGCCGGGGTGCAGGGCTGGCGCGATACAGGCCATGCCAAGGCGGAAGTGGAAGATCAGAAAGTAATAGCGCGCCATGCGCAGGCACGGCTGGACGCGACAATTGATCTGGCTCCGGGGCCAAGGTTGCGGTTCGGCAAAATGATCATTCAGGGCGATACAAATGTCCGCCATCGGTCGATCGAGAAAGTCGCAGGCTTCCCGTCGGGTGAGGTTTATTCGCCTGAACAGGTCCAAAAGGTTGGCACCCGCCTGCGGCGCACCGGCACATTCGCTACGGTTTCGCTCAAGGAACATGAAGAACCCAACCCGGATGGCACGCTTGATTTCGACGCTACGTTTGAAGACCTGCCACCGCGCCGCCTGACCTTTGGGGCCGAGATTGCTTCGCGCGACGGGGTTGATCTTACAGCTACGTGGACCCATCGAAACGTTTTCCGGCGAGCCGAAAGGCTGCGGTTCGAGGCGGCAATCCGCAATATCGGCGGTGCCGAGGATATCGATGGACGCATTGGTCTGCGGCTGGATCAACCTGATCGTCTGGGCCCTGACGACAATACATTCTGGAGCGCCCTGCTGGAACGGCGCAATACCGAAAACTACAACGTCACCGTCGCCTCGCTTGCCTATGGTGCACGCCGCACATTCTCTGACCGCCTCTACGCCGAAGCCTCGGCAGGTTTCCAATGGTCGGACGCGGATGACGCCTATGGCGATGGGCGCAAGTTTCGATACTTCATTCTTCCGTTCCGGTCAGAGTGGGATGAACGCGACAGCAAAGTCAGTGCTACGCGCGGTTATTATCTAGACTCGCAAGTCATGCCCTTTGTCGGGTTCTCCGGGTCGGATACCGGCCTGAGAATGTTCTTTGACGGTCGCGCCTATAACGATCTGGGCACCGCCGGTCGGCTGGTGTTGGCAGGCCGGGTGCAGTTGGGATCGGTCCTCGGACCTCCGGCAGATGGTGTGACTCCAGATTTCCTGTTCTTCTCGGGTGGTGCCGGTACAGTACGGGGTCAGCCATTTGAAAGCCTAGGTATCCCCGTCGGGGATGGTGTCGCCGGTGGCAAGTCTTTTCTGGGGCTCTCAGCCGAGGTCCGAGGCAAAGTCACTGACGCAATCTCGTTGGTTGGGTTTTATGACTACGGTGTGGTCGACACGTCCTCATTCATCGGCAGCGGCGCGGAAGAGCATTCTGGCGCGGGCCTTGGAATCCGTTATGATCTGGGCGGCTTCGGGCCCTTGCGCTTTGACCTTGCGGTGCCGGTTCAGGGCGATACGGGTGACGGGCTGCAATTCTACCTCGGGATCGGGCAAGCCTTTTGATGCGTCGCGTTGTATATCCCCTGTTGCTAAGTTCAGCAGCGATCACCGTTCCCATCGCGGCGACCGCTCAGGACGAGGGCGGCAGCATGATCGAGCAGTTTCTGCAAGATACCCTGTCCGGTGATGATCAGAATGTGCGGGTGATCGGCCTTGAAGGTGCGCTGAGTTCGCGTGCGACGATTCAGGAAATCACAGTCGCCGATGACGACGGCGTCTGGCTCACCATTAAAAACGCTGAATTGGACTGGAACCGATTGGCACTGCTGCGCGGTCGGTTCTCGGTCAACACACTATCGGCGCAGGAAATCGATATCGCCCGCGCACCCGGTACAACAACAAAGGACGCACCGCCCCCTTCAGCCGAAACCCAACCCTTCCAACTACCTGAGCTTCCGGTTTCGATCGAAATCGGAGAGCTGCGTGTCGATGACCTTTCTTTAGGTGAGCCGCTGATCGGCGTCGCTGCCGAGCTTGCTGTGAACGGCAACCTATCGCTGGCTGATGGAACACTGGATACTACGCTGGATATCGACCGACTGGACCGCGCCGGGGACACGATTGATCTGAAAGCAGGCTTTCAGAACGACAGCCGCCAGATCGATCTGGACTTGACCGTAGCCGAAGCATCAGGCGGTCTGATCGCAACGGCCCTGTCCATCCCCGATGCCCCGCCGCTTGAGCTGACTGCAAAAGGCTCGGGGCCGATAACGGATTTTAATGCTGATATCGGTCTAAGCAGCGATCAGCAGCTTCGCGTGTCCGGTCAGGTACGACTGCGCACAGCCGAAGAGAGTGGCAACGCCTCCGATGGAATCGCGTTTACTGCCGATGTCGGAGGCGACCTGACGCCGTTTCTGGCCGAAGAGATGGACACGTTCTTCGGTACCGACACACGGCTGTTTGTAGATGGGCGCACCCATTCTGACGGGGCGCTGGATATATCGGATATCGAGATTACCTCGGAAGCGCTGGACCTCAAAAGCGAACTCAGCCTTGCTTCGGGTGGTGTTCTGAAACTGGTCGCCCTGCAAGGTCGTATCACACCGCCGGAAGGTGACAAGGTCGTTCTGCCCGTCAGCGGCGGCGATACGTCAATCGGCGCGGCTCAGATTTCGGCCTTGTACAATACCGAGAATGGCAATCTCTGGGACCTGAGCCTGACGACCAACAAGATTGAAACCCCCAACCTGAACCTCGATCATGCACGGATCAGCGGGCAAGGCACGCTAGATCAATCCAGCGGGCTGTCGGTCGATGGCGATCTGCAGGCTGTGCTCGATGGCATTGATCTGACAGATGTCGCACTGAATGCCGCCGTCGGAAATCAGATCACACTGGATGGACAGTTCGAGTACGGCAGCGACCAGACATTGCAATTGTCCGGGGTCGAACTGGTCGGCAGCGACTATACTCTAGACGCTGATGCGTTGATCAGCGGGCTTGCGACCGGGTTGCAGGTTGATGGCACGGCACTGCTGCAGGCGACCGACCTGTCGCGGTTCTCGGACCTGGCACAGCTTCAGCTTGGTGGCGAGGCTTCGGTCCAGGTGGCTGGAAAGGGCTCGCCACTGGAACGCAGCTTTGACGGCAAGGTCACGGTGAATGGGCGTGATCTGGTGACCGGGCGTGACGATATTGATCCAATGATCACGGGTGAAACCGAAATCGTTCTGGATGCCAAACGCGACACCGATGGGGTAACAATTCGCGATTTCACCGTGAATGGCGACGCTCTGACAGCGCAGGCCAGCGGCACGGTCACGACGCCAAATGGCAATCTGACAATTGACGGTCAGGCCAGCGTGAACGCCCCCGATCTGGCGGTGTTCTCAGGCATCGCACAGCGTGATCTGGCGGGCGCATTACAGGCCCGGCTGGATGGCAAAGGCACCGTACAGACGTTGGAATTCGACGGCCAAGCCAGCGTGATCGGAACAAATATCGAAACCGGGATGAGCGAGTTCGACCCGCTGTTGAAAGGCCGGACATCAATCAATCTGGACGGTGCGCATTCGGGCAACCAAATCGTTATTCGAAACGCCACGGTCAAAAGTGCTGCTCTTACTGCCGAGGTGGGCGCAACCATCGATGACCCCACCGGAAACATCACGGTGGATGGAAGCGCCAAGCTGAACGCCCCCGACCTGTCTTTGTTCTCCGGCCTCGCCGGGCTTGATCTGGCCGGGTCGATTGATGCCGACGTCACCGGTCGGGCCGCGCAAAGCAGCAAGGCCTTTGATATCAAAGGCAACCTGAGCGCCGACGACCTTGCCACGGGTATCCAAGCCGTAGATGCGTTGGTACAGGGACGAACCACGCTGAACGTGGATGCCGCCAATGATGATCAGGGGCTGAACATCCGCACTTTCAGTCTGAACGGAACCGCTCTGACCGCAGATGCATCGGGCCGATTGGATCGGGAGGCCGGTGGCCTCGATTTCTCGGCCATGCTGGACGACATCGGCCGTCTATCTTCGACATTGTCCGGGCCGCTCACGCTGGATGGCAACGTCGCCCCTACAGGGTCAGGTTTGGAAGGCAATGCGCGCCTGCAGGGACCAGATAGCTCGTACGCCAATTTAACTGGAACTGTAGAAACCGGTGGCACCGCGGATCTAAATTTTGACGCCCGCCTGAATCGGGTCGAACGTTTTGTGCCCGATTTCCCCGGAACCGTCGCCGCCAGTGGTACCGCCCGCCGCGACGATGGGATGTGGACCATCGACGCAAAGGCTAATGGCCCCGCCGATATCAATACGACAGTTGCCGGGACCTTTAACGAAACCAGCGGCGAAGCGGACCTGAAGATGCAGGGCGGTGTCAACATCGGTATCGCCAATGCATTTATCTCTCCCAACAATCTGGCCGGTACTGCCCGGTTCGACCTGGCCCTGAAAGGGGCACCTGCGCTGGATGCGCTTAGCGGAACGATTTCAACATCCGGCGCGTCGATGGCCTTGCCCGATGTGGGACAGACAATCACTGGCATCGGGGGTTCCGTAAACATCGCGCAAAGCCGCGCCACGATTGCACTGCAGGGTGGGTTACGAGCGGGCGGAGGGTTTACCGTCAACGGCCCGATTGATCTGACGCCACCCTTCAACGCCCAGATAACCACAGCGCTCAACAATCTCGTGCTGACAGACAAGCTGCTCTATGAGACCACATTGAACGGTCAGGTCGCCCTGACCGGGGCATTGGCCGGTAACAGTTCGCTGGCCGGGCAGATCAACTTTGGCGAAACCAACATCAATCTTGCAGCCGCCGCAGGAGCAGTCGGCGCAGCACCAATTCCGACGATCCAACACCTGAACGAAAGCCGTGCCGGTTTCGTAACGCGGGAACGCGCCAATCTGGTGGAAACCGAGGATGAGACTAAAAGCAACTCGCGCATGACGCTCGACATCGGATTGCTTGCACCCAAGGCAGTTTTTGTCCGAGGACGCGGCGTGAACGCGGAACTGGGCGGTCGCATACAAATTGGTGGAACTACAACTTCTGTTGTGCCGTCAGGCCAGATTGAGCTTATCCGCGGTAATATCGATATCCTTGGTCGCCGCCTTGCGCTTACTAAGGGTGTGGTCACCCTGCAGGGTGACCTGACGCCATATATCGAGTTTGAATCGTCCTCCAGCACCTCGGACGGCACCGCAACGATCGAGATCGCCGGGCCGCTGGACTCACCCGAGGTCGACGTTTTCTCAGATCCTGAACGCCCGACCGAGGAAGCGCTTGCAATGCTCTTGTTCGGCAACCGGTTCTCAGAACTGTCACCGTTTGTCATTGCGCAGATGGCGGCCTCATTGGCCCAACTCAGCGGCGCCGGCGGGGATACTACCAAAGGGGTGCGCGAGGCCACGGGCCTGGACACTATCGACCTTGGCGCGACTGAGGGCGGTGGGGGCAGCCTTGGTGCGGGCGCATATCTAAGCGACAATCTCTACACCGATTTCACCGTCAATACCGAAGGTGACACCGAGGTGAACTTGAACCTCGACGTCACCGACAGCTTCACGGTTCGCGGCACGGTGGATGGCCGGGGCGAGACGGGTTTGGGTATCTTTTTCGAACGCGACTACTGAAAATACAGGCGACCCCAAAGGGCCGCCTTTTTTCAGTTGATTGAAGACTATTCTGCCGCGACGGCGTCTGCGATCTTTTCGACGCGAATTGCCGAGAACTTGAACTCGGGGATCTTGCCATAAGGATCGATGGCCGAGTTGGTCAGGATATTCGCCGCCGCCTCGACATAGGCGAACGGGATGAACACCATATCTTCAGCAATCGCCCGGTCGGCCCGCACCATGATTTCAATCGAACCGCGGCGAGTAGTCAGACGGATCATATCGCCCGGCTCAATTCCCATCAGTTTCAATGTACGCGGGTTCATCGAGCAGTTCGCTTCAGGTTCCACGGCATCCAGAACGTTGGACCGGCGGGTCATCGACCCGGTATGCCAATGCTCCAGCTGGCGCCCAGTGGTGGCGATCATCGGGTATTCATCATCCGGGGCCTCATCCGGTGGGATGACACTGGCTGGCGTGAACCGGGCGCGACCATCCGCACGTGGGAAACCATCGCCGAACACAATCGCCTGACCTGGGTCTGTCTCGGACAGTGACGGGTAAGTGATCGTCTCCGTCTCAAGCCGCTCCCACGTGATGTTGTCGAGCGAATTCATCGTCAGCTTCATCTCAGCAAAGACCTGAGAAACATCGGAATAGTCCCAGTTCAAACCGATCCGCCGCGCCAGCTCAACGGTGATCTTCCAATCCTCACGCGCTTCGCCCGGAGGGTTAACGGCAGGTCGCACACGCTGTACCTGACGGTTGGTGTTCGACACGGTGCCGTTCTTCTCATAGAGCGCTGAGGCGGGCAGAATGATGTCGGCATAGTTCGCCGTTTCGGTCAGGAAGATATCCTGCACGATCATCAGTTCCAGCTTGGCCAGTGCGTCGCGCGCGTGATTCACATCGGGGTCGGACATGGCGGGGTTTTCCCCCTGGATGTACATACCCTTGATGTTGCCCGCATAAGCCTGATCGATGATCTCGGTGACGGTCAGCCCCTTCTCGTTCGAGAAGTCGCGGTCGTCATTCCAGACGTTGGTGAACTTGGCCCGAATGCCGTCGTCGGTAACGGACTGATAGTCCGGCAGGAACATCGGGATCAGGCCCGCGTCTGAGGCACCTTGCACGTTGTTCTGCCCGCGCAGAGGGTGAAGACCTGCACCGGGTTTACCAACATTGCCGGTCATCAGAGCCAACGAGATCAAGCAGCGCGAGTTGTCGGTGCCATGGATGTGCTGGCTGACACCCATACCCCAGAAAATCAGACCGGCCTTGGCTTGCGCAAAGGTGCGCGCCACTCGGCGCAGTTGATCCGGTTCGATGCCACAGATCGGCGACATAGCCTCAGGCGTGAACTGGCGCAGGTGTTCTTTTTCGGCTTCCCAGTTTTCGGTCCAGCGGTGGATGTACTGGCTGTCATAGAGCTCTTCTTCCACGATCACGTTCATGATCGCGTTCAGCATCGAAACATCCGCACCGGGACGGAATTGAAGCATCTCATCAGCAAACTTACGCATCCCAACGCCGCGCGGGTCCATAACTATCAGCTTGCCACCACGTTTGGTGAACTGCTTGAAGTAGGTCGCAGCGACAGGGTGGTTTTCAATCGGGTTGGCCCCGATGATGATCGCCACATCCGCGTTTTCGATCTCGTTGAAGGTCGCGGTCACAGCACCCGAGCCCACATTCTCAATCAGGGCCGCAACAGATGACGCGTGGCACAGACGGGTGCAGTGGTCGACGTTGTTGTGGCGGAAGCCCTGACGGATGAACTTCTGGAACAGATAGGCTTCTTCGTTGGTGCACTTGGCCGAGCCGAAGCCTGCAACGCTGCGCGGGTCTTTGTCGCGCAAGTCCATCAGCTTGGTCGCGGCCAAATCCATCGCCTCTTCCCACGTTGCTTCACGGAAATGGGTATCCAGGTTGCCGGGATCGACGTTCAATCCCTTGGCTGGAGCATCCTCGCGACGGATCAGCGGCTTGGTCAGGCGATGCGGATGGTGAATGTAGTCAAAGCCAAAGCGGCCTTTGACGCACAGACGACCTTCGTTTGCAGGGCCGTTGATGCCCTCGACATACTTCACCTTGCCGTCTTTGACCTTGAGCGAAACCTTACAGCCCACGCCGCAGAACGGGCAGACGCTTTCCGTTTCCGAGTCGTAGTCCTTGCTGTCGCCTCGCTGCTGGTCATCCAGTACGGTTGCTGGCATCAAAGCACCGGTCGGGCAGGCCTGCACGCATTCACCACAAGCCACACAGGTCGAAGCACCCATCGGGTCGTTCTGGTCGAACACCACCTGCGCTGTGTGGCCACGACCGGCCATACCAATCACGTCGTTGACCTGCACGTCGCGGCAGGCCCGGACGCAGAGGTTGCAGTTGATGCAGGCGTCCAGATTGACGCGCATCGCAACGTGGCTGTCATCCAACAGCGGGATTTTCTCGGCCTCTTTCGCCGGGAAACGGCTGTCGCTGACATGGTTCAGCTTGGCCATATCCCAGAAGTGGCTGGAGGCGTCGTGCGCTTCCTCAGGCTGATCCGCGACCAACAGCTCCATGACCATCGCGCGCGATTTCTCGGCCCGGTCGCTGTCGGTCTTAACCACCATGCCGTCGGCTGCCGGACGGATGCATGAGGCGACCAGCGTGCGCTCGCCTTCTACCTCGACCATGCAGGCACGGCAATTGCCGTCGGGTTTGTAACCGGGTTGCGGCTTGTGACACAGGTGAGGGATGGTGAACCCCTGCCCCTTGGCCGCTTCCCAGATGGTCCAGCCCTCGGGCACGGTGACATCTTCGCCATTCAGGTTGAAGGTGACGGTCTTGTTTGGGCTTGCATCAAGCATGGCTGTCTCCCTCAGATTTCGTCAGCGAAATGTTTCATGACCAGGCGGATCGGGTTCGGGGCCGCCTGCCCCAGACCGCAGATCGAGGCATCGCCCATGACCTGACACAGGTCTTTCAGCAGGTCCTGATCCCATTTGTCGGCTTGCATCAGCTTGACCGCCTTTTCGCAGCCTGCACGGCAGGGCGTGCACTGGCCGCAGCTTTCGTCTTCGAAGAAGCGCAGCATGTTCAGTGCCGCATCGCGGGCGGTGTCCTGATCGGACAGAACCACAACCGCAGCGGACCCGATGAAGGTGCCGTGCGGTTGCAACGTGTCGAAATCCAGCGGGATGTCATCCATCGATGCAGGCAACAGACCCGAGGATGGACCACCCGGCTGATAAGCCTTGAAGGTCTGGCCCCCGGCCATGCCTCCGGCAGCCTCGATCACGTCCAGAATGGTCGAGCCAGCGGGCAGAAGGTAAACGCCCGGCTTTGCGACACGACCCGAGACCGAATAGCTACGCAAACCCTTGCGACCGTTCATTTCGGTGCTGTTAAGGCATTCAGGCCCTTCACGGCAAACTTTGGTCACCCAATAGAGCGTCTCGACATTGTGCACCAAGGTCGGGCGGTTAAAGACCCCAACCTGCGCCACGAACGGAGGGCGGTGACGCGGCAGGCCTTTCTTACCTTCGATCGACTCGATCATCGCGGATTCTTCGCCGCAGATGTAAGCGCCAGCACCACGGCGCAGGTCGATATAGCCTTCTTCGACGATCCCGGCTTGTTCGAGCGCGGTAATCTCACGACGCAGGATTTCCAGAACTGCCGGGTATTCGTCGCGCATATAGATAAAGCAGGTCTCTGCCTCGACGGCCCAAGCGGCGATCAGCATCCCTTCGAGGAAGACATGCGGCGTGCGCTCAAGATAGTAGCGGTCCTTGAATGTGCCGGGCTCGCCCTCATCGCCGTTGACAGCCAGATAACGCGGGCCTTCATTCATGCGAACAAAGCCCCATTTCTTGCCCGACGGGAAGCCAGCGCCGCCCAGACCACGCAGGCCCGAGGACAGGACGTCTTCCTGCACCTTCTCCCAATCGCCGCCCTCGCGCAGCTCTTTCAGTTTGGCGTAGCCGCCATTGGCTTCATAAACCGCAAAGGCTTCGTAATCGGGCAGATGGGCGTGGGTGTCATTCGCCGCAATCGCGGCCTGCACCTTTTCGGGGGTCGCGTGGTCGATGTGGTTGTGACCGATCTCCAGCACTGGAGCGGTGTCGCAGCGTCCCATGCAGGGCGCACGGACAACGCGGACCTGCGAGGCATCCAAACCCTCTTCCAGCGCTTTTTGCAGCTGCTGGGCACCGGCCATTTCGCAGGACAGCGAATCGCACACACGGATCGTCAACGCCGGAGGAGGCGTTTCACCCTCTTTCACTACATCGAAATGGGCATAGAAGGTTGCGGTTTCGTAAATCTCAGCCTGCCCGATCCGCATCTCAACCGCCAGAGCGGCGATGTGGTCGGCGCTGATATGGCCGTGTGCGTCCTGAATCAAATGCAGAAATTCAATCAGCAGGTCGCGACGTCGCGGGCGGTCACCCAACAGTCGTGCAATTTCCGCTTGTGCCTCGTCCGAGAATTGACGGCCTTTGGGCGTGTGCCGCCCCTTGCCTTTACCTGACTTCCAGACGCCCTTTGGCGCGCCTGATGGCTTGGTGTCTAATGGTGCCATGATGCCCTCCGATTGAGGCCCCGTGTCTCATCAGACTAGCATATCGTCAAATCGCATATTTCAATCGCACGATAACGACAGTTTATCACCGCAAAGACGCCATCACTGTGCGCAAGGCCGCGACCGTGGGTAATTCCGGGTCACGAGTGAGCGTGGCCAGACAAATCGGCTTGCTCACCACGGGTTCGATCAGGGACAGCACCCTTGTGTCCTTCAGGTCGCCCAGCGCCCGCACCAGCACGCGTGGAATCACGGTGGCCGCTAGCCCCTCGCGTGCCATGACCATCGAGGCAGTGAATCCGCTGGTCTCGGCCACAATATCCGGGTGCAAGCCCTGTTCGGCGAATATCCGATCCAGAATCCGCCGGTTCTGCATCTGTGGTTCCAGCAGGCTCAGGGGAAACTCGGCCACGCGGGCCCATGGGATCGGGCCTGTCTCATCGGTCATATGCGAGGGGACCAATAGGACATAAGTTTCTTCGTACAAGCGCTGCACTTGCCGTAGATCGGTACCGATACTGTCGCCATAAGTGATGCCTGCATCCAGACTTCCTTCGTCCAACCGGTGCTGAATGGCCGTTGCAGACATTGTTTCAATCCGGGTCACGATACGTGGATGCGCATCGCGCAACCGCTTCGTGAGACGCCCGGTGAAGGCAATCGCTGTTGGGATCACACCCAAAATAAGCGTGCCGGTGATCTCACCCTTTGCAGCGAGCACCTGTTGTTCCAAAGCCTTGGTGTCGTCGAGAATGCGCCGCGCGCGCTGGACAATCATCTCGCCCTCTTCGGTTAGCCCCTGAAATCGGTTTGCGCGGCGAACGATGGAGACACCCAGCCGATCCTCCAGGTTTCGGATTCGCATCGAGAACGCAGGCTGTGAAATCCCGCATTCCTCAGCTGCCTTGGCGAAATGACGATGCCGCGCCAATGCGCTGAGCAATTGCAGGTCGCGGATTTCGATCATCTAGAGCTGTCTCAAGTATCAGGTCAAAATCCAAACTAACCACATTTCTGCACGAGAGAAATGTGTGAGATGCGAGCATCGTCAATTTGTTGGCTGCCACAGGATCGGCGCTTCAGATACATGCAATACCCGGGTGGTTGAGCCTGCCGAACTGCTGTTCCAGCTCAAATGAAACTAACAGGATCGCATCTTGCCACCTGAGCGGTTTTGACACTTCGCCATAACGCGCGATATGCCGGTTTAACAACAACATAGAACCGAATTATTCCATGAACCTTACGAGAAACCAAATTGAGGACTTCTTGGTGCGTGAATGCGTCGATTTTGATCCTCTCAATTCCAAAGAAGGTGGTGAGGTTGTTCAATGCTGGCATCAGACATTCGCCGGGAACGTAAAGAAATCAACCGGTTCCTGGATTCACAATCGCTTTCGCTGGCATGGTTTCAGTTACGGGTTTCAAATCGCGCGGGCGGGCGATGACGCTTTAAATGCCTATAAGAACCAGTGGCCTGCCGCGTATGTTATCTTTGATGAAGATATCAAATGGTCGTATCGCTGCGTCTCAGAAACATATCCAGATTTCACATCTTTTGGCGCGGATATCTACGTAGCCCACCACAACATGAAGTGGACAATGGCATTCACACACGAGCAACCCGATATCGGCCCGTTCTTCGCAGAAAATCCGAGGTTATAAGCTGAGCAGTGACTGCTTTGGTGGCTTCTCAGGTGTTGAACAAAAAGTGCATCACATCGCCATCCTTGACGATGTAGCCTTTCCCTTCGGCCCGCATCTTACCCGCCTCTTTGGCACCTTGTTCGCCATTGGCAGCGATGTAGTCGTCATAGGCGATAGTCTCGGCACGGATGAAACCCTTCTCAAAGTCTCCGTGGATGACACCTGCGGCCTGTGGTGCGGCGGTGCCGGTGCGGATGGTCCAGGCCCGGGCCTCTTTCGGGCCGACGGTGAAATAGGTTTCCAGCTTAAGCAAGTCGTAGCCCGCGCGGATCAGACGGTCGAGGCCGGGCTCTTCCAGACCCATTTCCTCTAAGAACATCTGTGCCTCGTCGTCTTCCAGAAGGCTGATCTCTTCCTCGATCTTGGCACTGATAATGACATGAGCATTACCTTGCGCGGCAGCCATCTCAGCGACTTTGGCAGAGTACTCGTTGCCTTCGGCGGCCTCTTCTTCGGACACGTTGCAGACATAAAGCACCGGCTTGGTGGTCAGAAGTTGCAGCATTTTCCATGCCTTGGCGTCTTCATCAGACACTTCAACCAGACGCGCTGGCTTGCCGTTTCCCAGCATCTCCTGCGCCTCGGCCAGCAGGCGGTCCTGCTGTTGCGCTTCTTTGTCATTGCCCTTCAGCTTGCGCACCAGATTGGCGCGACGCTTTTCGATGCTTTCCAGATCGGCCAGCATCAGCTCGGTCTCGATCGTATCGGCATCGGCCACCGGATCAACGCGGCCATCCACATGGGTCACGTCACCATCTTCGAAACAACGCAGCACATGGGCAATCGCGTCAGTCTCGCGGATGTTTGCCAGAAACTGGTTGCCCAGCCCCTCGCCATTCGAGGCCCCTTTCACTAGACCAGCGATATCCACAAAGGTCATGCGCGTCGGGATGATCTGTTTCGAGGACGCAATCGCCGCCAGTTTATCCAGCCGGTCATCAGGAACGGCGACATCCCCCACATTGGGTTCGATGGTGCAGAACGGGAAATTCGCCGCCTGAGCTGCCGCAGTTTTGGTCAGTGCGTTGAAGAGAGTCGACTTGCCAACATTCGGCAAACCCACGATTCCCATTTTAAAGCCCATGACGGCCTCCTGATACCATTCGAGCGCCGCTTCTAGGCAGGTCCGGTGCAATGCGCAAGGCAAAGTGCCTGAACACTGCCGCGAGTCTATTCTGCCACATCACAAAATCGACATCGATTTGTGTTCTTGCGTCCATTGAAAACATGCACCTACATTCCTCAATAAAACCAATACCAACGAACGACGGACATAGTAGGTAAAAATGAAATCCCTTGTTATTCTGGCTTTTGCGCTGACAGCCGCTACTGCAGCACAAGCCCAATCCATCATTTTCGGAGCAGGCTACGCAGATTATTCCAGCGCTGAGAGCGAAGATCAGGCAATTGTTTCGCTGGAATACCAGCATCGCTCTTTCTACGAAGCGACCCGTTTCAGCGCCACCTGGGGTGCGTCCCTGTCTGTTGATACCGACGGTGACACGCATGTTGGCGCGGGCCTGATCGGGCTTTACACTTTTGCGAACCGTTGGTTCATCGAGGGCAGTGTCATGCCGGGATACTATAGTGAATCCAACGAACTGAATGATCTGGGCGGCAGTTTTCAGATACGCAGCTTACTGGGCCTTGGCTATACGCTGGAAAGCGGCAACAAACTGTCTGCCGCTATCACTCATATATCCAACGCCAGCACGCAGGAAGACAACCCAGGTGTAAACGCACTTTTGTTGAGATACCATTACGCCTTCTGATCGCAAGCCCACCAAGCGGGATTGATTTTCAGCGAAAGTTTCTGCACATCAGGTCGAAACCCGAGTGCAAGGATTTCCGATGACCCGTATCGACGCCAAATTCGCCGCCCTGAAGGAACAGGGCAAAAAGGCATTTGTAGCTTATGTCATGGCCGGGGATCCCGACTACGACACATCGCTGGAGGTCGTGAAGGGTTTGCCCGGCGCAGGTGTCGACGTCATCGAGTTGGGCCTGCCCTTTACCGATCCGATGGCCGATGGCCCGACCATTCAGGCTGCTGGCCAACGGGCGTTGGATGGTGGAATGACATTGCAACGCACTCTGGATTTGGCCCGCGCCTTTCGTGAATCCGATGACACCACACCGATCGTGCTGATGGGATATTACAATCCGATCTACAGCCGAGGTGTCGAGAAATTCCTGGCAGATGCAAAATCAGCGGGGATCGACGGGCTGATTGTCGTCGACCTGCCCCCCGAAGAGGACGAAGAGCTTTGTCTGCCCGCGCAAGCTGCCGGGCTGAACTTCATCCGCTTGGCGACGCCGACGACCGATGACCAACGCTTGCCTCGCGTACTGCAAAACACATCCGGCTTTGTGTATTATGTATCGATTACCGGCATAACCGGTGCTGCCGAAGCGCAGGCAACCGATGTTGGACCCGAGGTCGCTCGGATCAAAGCTGCAACTGATTTGCCCGTGATCGTCGGTTTCGGGATCAATACGCCAGAAAAGTCTCGCAACATCGCGAGTGTATCCGATGGCGCGGTAGTTGGATCTGCCATTGTCAGCCAGATCGGTTCCGGAAAACCGGTGACCGAGGTTCTGGATTTTGTCAAAACACTGTCAGATGGCGCACACTCCGCATAACAATTTCTTTCCATTTTCAGATGGTTCTTCACCGCAGTAGGCGCGCCGCCTACTGCGGTGTTTTTTGTTTTGACCACGCGGCAACCAACCGCAGCAAGCGGGCATTGCAGTGTTTCAAAATAATTGGTAAAGAAACTTAACCAATCCTGCGAAAGCCTGATCAATGCCAGTCATTACCAATATCGAAGACCTCAAACGGATCTATGAGCGTCGCGTTCCGCGCATGTTTTTTGACTATGCAGAAAGCGGCAGCTGGACCGAACAAACCTTCCGCGAGAACACGTCGGATTTCGAAGATATCCGCCTGCGCCAACGGGTCGCCGTAGACATGACAGGGCGCTCGACCGCATCGCAGATGATCGGGCAGGATGTATCCATGCCCGTTGCATTGGCTCCGGTAGGTCTGACAGGAATGCAACACGCGGATGGCGAGATCAAAGCGGCCAAAGCCGCCGAAGCCTTTGGTGTACCCTTCACACTGTCGACCATGTCGATCAATTCGATCGAAGATGTCGCTGAAAACACTTCGGCCCCTTTCTGGTTTCAGCTCTACACCATGAAAGATCAGGACTATGTCGGGCGACTTATCCAGCGCGCGAAGGATGCGAAATGCTCGGCCCTTGTCATTACGCTTGATCTGCAAATCCTTGGCCAACGACACAAGGACCTGAAAAATGGCCTATCTGCGCCGCCAAAGCTGACCCCCAAAACCATCGCCAACCTGATGATGAAATGGGCCTGGGGCATCGAGATGCTAGGTGCCAAGCGCCGAGAATTCGGGAATATCGTCGGTCATGTCGATAGCATCACAGATACACGCTCGCTCGGCACATGGACCGCCGAGCAATTCGATCCCAGCCTCGACTGGGGCAAAGTCGAGAAGCTGATGGAACAATGGGGCGGCAAGGTGATCCTTAAGGGCATACTCGATGCCGAGGATGCCAAAATGGCTGCCAAGCTGGGCGCAGATGCAATTGTTGTCTCAAACCATGGTGGACGGCAGCTGGATGGCGCGCTCAGTTCGATCCGGGTTCTGCCCGAGATCGTGGATGCCGTCGGCAGTGATGTCGAAGTGCATCTGGATAGCGGCATCCGTTCAGGGCAAGACGTGCTGAAAGCTTTGGCGCTTGGGGCCAAGGGCACCTTTATTGGTCGCGCCTTTGTCTATGGGCTGGGTGCAATGGGTCAGAAAGGCGTGACAACGGCATTGGAAGTGATCCAGAAAGAGCTCGATACAACGATGGCACTTTGCGGTGAACGTAACGTAGCCGATCTTGGGCGCCACAATCTTCTGGTCCCCGAAGACTTTGGCGGTCGCTGGCAGGCTTGACCCAACGCCTCCCACGTAGATGGAGACGCCGCATGGCCGCCCATTGAGCGTCTCGTTCAAGGTACTTGCAGCCAGATGAAGCAGAGGATCCGTCCTTCATCTGGCCGTAAATACCTCGGAGCGCGAGGCAGAGCCTCGCAAAATTTCTCGGGCTACAAAAAGCCCTTTCCAAACCAACTGAATCAAGCTAAGGACGCGGCTTCACGCGGGCATACAGCCTTGGAGGATGCCCGCCCTAACATTGGAGAATTATCATGGCTGGAGAGATTCCTGATCTCGTAGCTCTGGAACGGACGGGGACAGGCAAGGGCGCCGCTCGTCAAGCACGCCGCGATGGCATGGTTCCGGGCATTGTTTTTGGTGGCGATAAAGAGCCGCTGCCGATCCAGATCCCGTTCAACGTACTGTTCAAGCGCCTGAAAGCAGGCCGGTTCAAGTCGACCCTGTGGAACCTGAAAGTCGAAGGTCACGAAGACGTGCGCGTCATCTGCCGCGATGTCCAGCGTGACGTTGTCAAAGACCTGCCGACCCACCTGGACCTGATGCGCCTGCGTCGGACCACCAAGATCGCGCTGTTCATCCCCGTTGAATTCGTCAACGAAGAAGCTGCGCCCGGCATCAAGAAAGGTGGCGTTCTGACCGTTGTTCGCCCTGAGGTAGAGCTGCTCTGCACTGCTGGCGACATCCCTGAGAAGATCACCGTTGATCTGACCGGAATGGAAATCAACGATGTTGCCACCATTTCGTCGGTCAGCCTGCCCGACGGCACCAAGCCGACCATCGATCGTGACTTCGTGATCGCCAACGTCTCGGCACCCACCGGTCTGTCGACCAGCGACGACGAAGAGGGTGAAGAGGAAGAAGTGGCCGCAGATGAAGTTGAAGTCATCGGCCAGGAAGAAGAAGAATAAATCCGGATCAGTACCGGATTTGAAACGGGGCCCCATCCGGGGCCCCGTTTTCTTTTGCGGGTGCGGGGCTGGAAACCATCCCTGAAACCATGCAATGAGAGAGCGATGCGAGACTGCAAAGGGCAATGCGATGAAACTGTTTGTCGGTTTGGGAAATCCAGGAACCAAATACGCCCGCAATCGACACAATATCGGTTTCATGGCATTGGATCGGATTGCCGAGGATCATGGATTTGGCCCGTGGAAATCCAAGTTTCAGGCAGAAATTGCCGAAGGCCGTCTGGGCGGCGAAAAAGTGCTGTTGGTGAAACCTCAGACTTTCATGAACAGGTCCGGCCAATCCGTCGGCGAGGCGATGCGGTTCTATAAGCTCGATTCGACCGATGTGACTGTTTTTCATGATGAGCTGGATCTGGCCCCAGGCAAAGTGCGCGTAAAGGCAGGTGGCGGCCACGCGGGACACAACGGGTTGCGCTCGATCCACGACCATATCAGCCCAGCCTATGATCGCGTACGGCTGGGCATCGGTCATCCGGGCCGGAAAGAGATGGTCTCACCCTATGTTCTGAGTGACTTTGCCAAGGCCGATGCGGACTGGCTGGACGATGTATTGCGCGGCGTGTCGGACGGGGCCACTTATCTGGTCAATAATGAAGGCGGAAAATTCATGAACGCGGTGGCCTTGCGCACTGCTCCACTCAGATCATCGAAGCAGCCCACTAAACCTGATACGCCCCCCAAAGCTGCCGCCGAAGCCGTTTCAGCGCCCGATGAGCGTTCGGCCATGCAAAAGCTGCTGGATAAATTCAGATAATCATTCCGCAACGTTGCGCTTGCGCAAAGCCTCAGGCCAAAGTCCAATGTCAGAGGCAAAGGGAGGTGTCGAATGAAAACAGCGCTCAGATGGCTGCTGCGTATCCTGTTGACCTTGGCATTGGCAGCGGCGGTTGTCGGATTTTGGAAACGCGAGGAAATCCAACGCCTGATGGCGGTGAATTCGCTGTTTTCAGAAGAAAAGATCGTCCACAACTTTTCGAATATGGACGAACCCTTTCTGACGGTCACTCTGCCGCGTGGCAATGGCCCGACCTGGGAGCTGCCGTATGGGCCCGGCTTCGATCTTCCCGATGGAACAGACCAGTGGATCGAAGATCGCTCGGTAACATCCCTGTTGGTGATGCAGGACGGAGAAATTCGTTTCGAAGAATACTATCTGGACACCGGGCCGGATGATCGCAGGATCTCCTGGTCAATTGCTAAAAGCTATTTGTCTGCCTTGTTCGGCATTTTGCTGGATGAAGGCGCGATCAATTCGCTCGACGATCCGGTTGTGCAATACGCACCCGACCTCAAGGGCAGCGCCTATGAGACCGCCACGATCCGCAACGTGTTGAACATGGCCAGCGGCGTGACCTTTGACGAGGATTATCTGGACTATAATTCCGACATCAATCGCATGGGCCGCGTCGTGGCGCTGGGAGGTGAACTGGACGACTTCGCGGCTTCGTTGAGGGACAGTTTCGTCGCGCCGGGTGAAACATGGCAATATGTGTCGATCGATACTCATGTGATCGGAATGGTCATCCGGGGGGCAACAGGACGCAGCGTTGCAGAGTTACTGACCGAGAAAGTGATCGCACCGCTGGGGTTGGAGCGAGAAGGTTATTACATCACCGATGGAGCAGGCGTTGCATTTGTGTTGGGCGGTCTCAACTTCACAACGCGCGATTTTGCCCGGTTCGGGCAGTTGATTTTGCAGGATGGCGAACGCGATGGACGGCAGATTGTACCCGCGGATTGGATCGACGCCGCTACTTGGCCAAGCGCACCGACCGAACCGGGCAAGATAGGGTATGGCTATCAATGGTGGATTCCGATCGGTGCCCACGAAGGTGAATTCATGGCGCGGGGCGTGTATGGGCAGTACATTTACTTCGACCAGCCACGTGGTGTTCTGATTGTCACGACGGGCGCAGACCGAAAGTTCCGCGAACCCGGTGTCGGTGAGCAGAACATAGAAATATTCCGCAAAATTGCGCGAAGCCTGTAAGATACCATCATGCAGAAGCAAGACAGCATCAATGTTCTGGGCGGCGTGCTCGCGCCCTGTTCGCGCAAACCATTAACCGGTTTCTTTCGCGACGGTGCCTGCAACACCTGCCCCGAGGATCAGGGAAGCCATACGGTCTGCGCCGTGATGACGGCAGAGTTTCTGGCATATTCGAAATATGTCGGAAATGACCTGAGCACACCCCGGCCTGAATTCGATTTTCCTGGGCTCAAGCCTGGTGATCGCTGGTGCTTGTGTGCGGGGCGCTTTTTGCAAGCCCATGACGAGGGATGCGCGCCCAAGGTGCACCTTGAAGCCACGCACCAGAGGGCGCTGGATATCGTACCTCTCCATATTCTAAAAATGCAGCGCGCTGAAGACGAGCACTAGATGGCGATCGCCCGATATCCGCGAGACGTGCGCGACGGCGGCCCGGTTGGAAAGCCATGCTCGGCCTGCAGATCCCAGCCCGAACGCGCGAGCATCTCCGCCACAATATCCGGTCGATAGGTTCGGTGCCGCCATTGGAACCAGATGATCGCATTACACCAATGTGGCTTGCTGACAACCAACCAAAGCGTTGCACCCGGTTCAGCCAGATCGCGCATGCGGCGCAAAGCATCTATCGGATCAACGCAATGCTCCAGAACATGCGCAGCCAACAGGCAGTCAAAACGGGATGCCGGATGGAACTCTTCCAAGCGCGATTGGACAGTCTCGGCGTTTCCTCCGCGCCGTTGCAACGCTGACCCTGCCAGTTGTAGCATTCGGGCCGAAGGTTCCAAAAGCGTCACATGCCCTTCGCGCCGGATCACGGCGCGTGCTTCGGCAAAGGCTCCCGTACCGCACCCGATATCCAGTGCGTTACGGCCCAATTCAACCTGCGGGTCCGAGGACAGAAAACCCAGATAGGCATCGAAATACCCCAGCAGACGCATCTTGTCTGCCCAGCCCGGAGCGGCATGATCGTATTTCTGATCAAGCCGGTCGGGCCCGGCCTTTGAGGAAACACTGCACATGCAATGCAAACTGGCACAGTTCCTCAAAGGCGCAAAGCCTGTTAGGCCTAATCAGTCCGCTGCGCGACCTTCGGTATCCGACATATCAAAGTTCAGGTACCGTGCGACGGTCTGCACATCCTTATCCCCCCGGCCACACATATTCATGCAGATCAGGTGGTCCTTGGGCAATTCCGGCGCGATTTTCATAACATGCGCCAGCGCATGGCAGGGCTCCAGCGCAGGGATGATTCCCTCGGTGGCGCAGCACAACTGGAACGCTTCAAGCGCTTCTTTATCCGTGATCGAGACGTAGTTCGCGCGACCGATGTCGTGCAGCCAGGAATGCTCGGGGCCAATGCCCGGATAGTCCAGACCGGCCGAGATCGAATAGCCTTCGAGAATCTGCCCGTCATCATCCTGCAGCAGATAGGTGCGGTTGCCGTGCAGCACGCCCGGACGACCTCCAGTCAATGAGGCGCAATGCTCCATCTTCTCGTTCACGCCCTTGCCGCCCGCTTCAACACCGATGATATTCACATCCTTGTCGTCGAGGAACGGGTAGAACAGGCCCATCGCATTCGAACCACCTCCGATGGCGGCGATGATGGTGTCGGGCAGACGGCCCTCGGCCTTTTGCATCTGTTCCTTGGCTTCCTTGCCGATGATCGACTGGAAGTCGCGTACCATCGCCGGGTAAGGATGCGGGCCAGCAACGGTGCCGATGCAGTAAAAGGTATCGCGCACATTGGTCACCCAGTCGCGCAGAGCGTCGTTCATCGCATCTTTCAGCGTACCCCTGCCGGATGTCACCGGGATCACTTCGGCTCCCAGCAGGCGCATGCGGAACACGTTCGGGGCCTGGCGCTGAACATCATGGGCACCCATGTAGACAATGCACTTCAGGCCGAATTTGGCGCAGACGGTGGCTGTGGCCACGCCGTGCTGCCCTGCCCCGGTCTCGGCGATGATCCGGGTCTTTCCCATGCGCCGCGCCAGAATGATCTGGCCCAGCACATTGTTGATCTTATGCGCGCCGGTGTGGTTCAGTTCGTCACGCTTCAAGTAAATCTTTGCGCCGCCCAGATGTTCGGTCAGGCGTTCCGCGTAGTAGAGCGGCGAAGGGCGACCCACGTAGTTTGCCCACAGATCGTCCATCTCGGCCCAAAATGTGGGGTCATCCTTGGCTTTGTCATATTCCTCTTCCAGTGACAGGATCAGCGGCATCAGCGTTTCGCTGACAAAGCGCCCGCCGAAGATGCCAAAGCGGCCTTGTTCATCGGGGCCGGACATGAAGGAATTAAAAAGATCGTTGGCCATGGAAGTCTCCCTCGTCGTACCCGATGTTCATAGGAGGTGACGGAGTGATTTGCCATCGCAAAACGTATCATTCCGCCGCCTGAGCGCGCTGTTCCCACACCTGAAGTGCCTGAACTCGACTTGGAACAGCAATGCAGGGAAATTGACAGAACACATTGATATCGGCCAGACGGGTCGACGCGCGTACTACACGGCGATGAGGGCCGGAATGTGCGAATGTCAGCATAGCTTCGACATCATGCCAGACTGTGTATGAAAAATAACAGCCTTGACGCACAAATACCTCGGCATGCAGGCACAGCGCGTCACCGCGTGCCTGCCGCAAGGACTGATGAGCGCGCCAGAAGAACTCGGGCCCGTGATACCATCGTTTAAGTGAAACTCCGCCGATCACTGCCAGCATGCTCTCCCCCATTTTGAGGAGATACGCAGGTTCGTGCGTATCAGATCAACTTGCCGCGTCGATAAAGGCGCGGATCAGCCCGGCATCCTTGACACCCGGAGAGCTTTCGACGCCGGATGAGACATCCACCTGCTGTGCGCCGGTCATTCGCACCGCTTCTGCGACATTGTCAGGGGTCAGACCTCCGGCCAGCATCCATGGCCTACGCCAGTATTTACGACCTGCCAGCAGGCGCCAATCAAAAGACAAACCGTTACCACCAGGCAGCTCCGCGTTTCGCGGTGGCTTTGCGTCGATCAACAGCTGATCCGCCACATCTGAATAGAGATCGATGGCCGCGAGGTCTTCGGCCTCGGCCACACCAATGGCCTTCATTACTGGCAGGCCGAAGTGGTCTCGCACTTGCTGCACACGCTCAGGACTTTCTTTGCCATGCAGTTGCAACATATCCAGAGGCACGATCGAAAGAATGTGATCCAAATCCTCGTCCGTCGCATTCACTGTCAGCGCCACCTTGGCGACGCCCGCAGGCACCTCCTGTGCCAATGTCGCAGCTGTCTGGGGCTCAACATGCCGCGGGGATTTGGGGAAAAACACAAAACCAACATAACCCGCGCCCGCATCCACAGCAGCGCGCACGTGGTCAGGGGCGGTCAGGCCGCAGATTTTAACTCGGATATCAGCGGGCATCGTAGGGCCTCAGCTTGCCTCATCCAGAATGGCCAGCACATCATCCTGACCTTCATTCTGCTTTTTCTTGAGCTTCTTAACTTCACGCTCAAGTTTGCGCACTTCGCCTTGCTTCACGGTCACATCCTTGCGGTGCTTATGCTCGCGCAGCCATTCCCACAGGAAGCCGATGACCAGGCCGGCAACAACCCCACCCAGCACGACCAGAAACAGCGGCAAGGAGGTTGACAGGTTGAACCCCAGCAACTCGGACAAAGCATCCGGCATAAGCTTAAGTTCAACAATTTGGCGATTGGCCAGCGAAACCGAGACCAGAACGATCCCCAATGCAGCCAGAAAAGCATAACGAATGTAGCGCATCATGAGGCTAGGCTTTACCGTTCAAACGGTCCCTTAGCAACTTGCCAGTTTTGAAAAATGGAACACATTTTTCTTCAACCTGCACAGTTTCACCGGTGCGGGGATTGCGGCCTACACGTGCGTCACGCTTTTTCACCGAAAACGCGCCGAAACCGCGCAGCTCTACGCGGTCGCCGCGTGCCATGGCGTCGGTCACTTCTTCAAAAACGGTATTCACGATCCGCTCGACGTCGCGTTGATAGAGATGCGGGTTTTCGTCGGCAATTTTCTGAATCAATTCTGAACGGATCATACGCAATACCCTCCCAGGCGGACGATGTGACAAGCCTATAGTTCTGACAGTATAGGAAAAAACCCGGATCGGGGGAACGGATACTCTGCCAGCAAAGGCGGCATTTTGCGACAATCTCACGCGAATTTTTGCCCGTTGGCCTGATTTCCACACTTCATGCGCGAACGATAGGCAAATTAAGCCGACTATTTGGAAGATATTGATTCGCAACAAAAACGGCCCCGCACCATGGTGCGAGGCCGAATTTCATGTTTGGGATACGCCCCGGACTTAGTCGCCCGACTTCAGTGCTGCACCCAGGATATCACCCAGCGACGCGCCCGAGTCGGAAGAACCGTACTGTTCCACGGCCTCTTTCTCTTCGGCGATCTCACGTGCCTTGATCGACAGGCCCAGACGGCGGGTCTTGCTGTCGACGTTGGTGACGCGGACGTCGACCTTGTCGCCGACCGAGAAACGCTCGGGGCGCTGCTCAGCACGGTCACGCGACAGGTCCGAACGTCGGATGAACGACTTCATGCCTTCGTACTCGACCTCGATGCCGCCATCTTCGATCGCGGTCACTTCGACGGTGATGACCGAACCACGCTTCACGCCGCCCACGGCTTCAGCGAACTTGTCACCGCCCAGGGCTTTGATCGACAGCGAGATACGCTCTTTCTCAACGTCAACTTCCGAGACGACGGCCGAAACCATGTCGCCTTTGCGGTAGTTCTGGATCGCATCTTCGCCACGCTCGTCCCAGGACAGGTCGGACAGGTGAACCATGCCGTCGATGTCGCCTTCGAGGCCAATGAACAGACCGAATTCGGTGATGTTCTTGACTTCGCCTTCGACCTCGGTGCCCTCGGGGTGCGTTTCTGCAAACACTTCCCATGGGTTGCGCTGGGTCTGCTTCAGGCCCAGAGACACGCGACGCTTGGCGCCGTCGATTTCCAGAACCATGACGTCGACTTCCTGGCTGGTCGAAACGATCTTGCCGGGGTGGACGTTTTTCTTGGTCCAGGACATCTCGGACACGTGAACCAGACCTTCGACACCGGCTTCCAGCTCGACGAACGCGCCGTAGTCGGTGATGTTGGTGACGCGACCCTGATGGACCGAGCCCAGCGGGTATTTCGCAGCAACCAGATCCCACGGATCTTCCTGCAGCTGCTTCATGCCCAGGCTGATGCGGTGGGTCTCTTTGTTGATCTTGATGACCTGAACCTTGATGGTTTCGCCGATCGTCAGGATCTCGGACGGGTGGTTCACACGGCGCCATGCCATGTCGGTGACGTGCAGCAGGCCGTCAACGCCGCCCAGATCAACGAATGCACCGTATTCGGTGATGTTCTTGACGACACCCTCGACGGTCTGACCTTCGGACAGGTTGCCGATGACTTCGGCACGCTGTTCGGCACGCGATTCTTCCAGGATAGCGCGACGCGAAACAACGATGTTGCCACGGCGGCGGTCCATTTTCAGAATCTGGAACGGCTGCTTCAGACCCATCAGCGGGCCAGCGTCGCGCACGGGGCGAACGTCAACCTGCGAGCCGGGCAGGAACGCAACTGCGCCACCCAGATCGACGGTGAAGCCACCTTTGACGCGACCAAAGATTGCACCTTCGACGCGCTGGTCGTCGGCATATGCTTTTTCCAGACGGTCCCATGCCTCTTCACGGCGGGCCATCTCGCGCGAGATGACGGCTTCGCCACGGGCGTTTTCTGCGGCGCGCAGGTACACTTCGACCTCGTCGCCTACAGCGATTTCAGGGGCTTCGCCGGGATTTGCGAATTCTTTCAGATCAACGCGGCCTTCCATTTTGTAGCCTACGTCGATGATGGCTTGGCCGGCTTCGATCGCCAGAACCTTGCCTTTGACAACAGAACCCTCTTCGGGCGTGTCCATTTCGAAGCTTTCATTCAGGAGGGCTTCGAATTCCTCCATGGATGCGTTAGCCATGTGGCGTTGTTTTCCTTTACATAACGTTTTTGCTGGCCGAGCGGTTGTCTCCGCCGGTCTTGTTTCATGATGCCTGAATGCGTGATCCAGAACGCGCCCGAGCTAACAAACACAAAGGGCCGAGGTAACCCGGCCCTGCTCAGATACGTCATCCGGACGTTAACCGCCCTTGTTCAGACAGCGCGCGTATAGGCGGATTCCGTGTCATGTGCAAGAGCAAAGCCCTTAAACACTGGCCAATCCCACAAAATCCGAACATCGGGTCCGGGCATCGAAGCAAACGCGATCCGATCCCCGGCCTTCTTTGTCAGTTCTGCCGAATGATACCATGCGGC
Organism: Ruegeria sp. SCSIO 43209; assembly: GCF_019904295.1. Taxonomy (NCBI): domain Bacteria; kingdom Pseudomonadati; phylum Pseudomonadota; class Alphaproteobacteria; order Rhodobacterales; family Roseobacteraceae; genus Ruegeria; species Ruegeria sp. SCSIO 43209. The sequence continues at coordinate 417,519 of NZ_CP065359.1, read as the reverse complement.
GCTAGAACAGTTGCAGATCCTTCTTGCCGCTTTGAATCTCAGCGAGGTTTGGCATGTTCTCGATCACCACGGGTGCCGGTTTCGCGCCCGGCATTGCGACAGTCGGCTGCCCCATTGCGGCCTTGCCAAAGGCAGGCTTCTCCAACTCGCCCCGGATATCTCGCAGCAGGGTTTTGTGATCCGGCATGGTCTTGAGGATCTGCGCAAGGTCCATTTTTGCCCCCTTCCACCACTGGAACCAAATCGGTTTCTTCAGCGGTCGCAGACGATCACGGATACCTTCGCCATAGCCCGTATCATACACCTGTTTGCCCAGAAGAACCGTCTGATAGACGCGGAAATTGAACAGCGTCGCAAACTCGATATCGTGTTCCATCGGCAGACGATGCTGCCACAGCTCAAGGTTCTCGGCCAACCGATCCGGAATCTTCATCTCGGTGCGGGCGTCGATCCAATATTGATCATCGGTGCGGTTACCCAACCGGTAGTGCAGGCAGATAAAATCCAGTACCTCGTCATAAAGCTTGTTCATCTGCCGGTTATATCGGTTGCGCAGCGCGGGCTCGATATCGCGGGTCGGCAGATGCTCGGCAAACCAGCGGATCGCGTGATCGATCATGTGGATCGCGGTACTTTCAAGCGGTTCGATAAATCCACCAGACAAACCGATCGCCAAGCAGTTCTTAACCCAGGCATTGCGGACACGACCAACACGCATGGGGATCACGCGCGGTGTCAGCCCCTTGCCGCTGTCGCCCAACCAGTCAAGATATTCGTCCGCCGCCTGATCATCGGTCCGATGCGCGGATGAATACACATATCCCGTACCTACACGATTGTAGAGCGGCACACGCCACGTCCAACCCGCACCAAGCGCGGTCGAGCGTGTAACGCTTTCGATCTTTTCGGGGTTAGGGTGCTCGATCTGCAAGGCCATGGCACGGTCGTTGGGCAAGTAGTCCGAGTAATCCATGAACGGCTCGCCCAACGCTTGATTGATGATCAACCCCCGGAAGCCGGTGCAATCTATGACCATCTCAATGTCATGGCGTCCCTTGCGCTCTAACATCAGGTGACTGACATTGCCCTGCTCGTCCAATTCGACCGATTGCACTTCGTCTTGAATATGCTCTACGCCGCGCTTGGCGCAGACCTTTGTTAGCATGCCCGCAAACTTCACGGCATCCAGATGATAAGCATAGCCGAACCGCTGCTCGAATTCAGGTGCACCCAAAGGACGCGCACCCTTGCACAACCGGGCCAGATCATCATGCGGTGAGATTGACTGCGTGAAATCCCGATCCCCGTTACCAAAACGCAGAAAATACTCGGCAGCCTCCAACCCCTCCAGCAATTGACCATGGGCAAACGGGTTTACGTAGTCGATCCGATTGCCCTTGGCGTCGTTGTTCCAATTGCAGAACTTAACTCCCAACTTGAACGATGCGTTGGTTTCGTGGAAGAAATCCCGCTCTGAGATACCCGCCTGACGGAGCGTGACCGGCATACGCGGCACCGTCGCTTCACCGACACCCACAGTCGAGATGTTGGGGCTTTCGATCAAGCAAATGCGTGGGCGATCCTTGGGTGCTGACGTGCGGGAGAACACCATGTCCAGGATCAGCGCAGTCATCCAACCCGCCGTACCACCACCCACGATGGTGATCTTACGCAAACGATTATTCATATTTTTTGTCCCTGTTGGCTTGGGATTTTGTAGCTGCCTCCCCTTTTTTTGAGTGATGGGGATTTAACAGCAGCTTTCCCTTATTTAGCTGTGGGAAGACTATAACAGCTTTCAAGCATCCAGCTAGAGCCTATGACACCCATGGTCGCAGGCACATTCGTCATCAGAATTCAGGCTATGCGCCTACTTTGGACAAGCGTCAGATTTCCTCGCCCTTCTTCAGAAGTTCTTCGATCAGCTCACGCTGCAGATCATTGCTGTCGCCCCCTCCGAATTCCGCCGCACCACCGGTGTACAATGTGCCATAGGTGTTGGCGATATTCACAGTCTGGGCCAGACCCGAGATCAACTGATCCCTTTGCAACAGCGAAAGCGGGTGAATGAACGCAGCCCATAAGGTGCCATTTGCGATCGCATAGCGCGCATCCAGCGTGCTGTCGAAATTTGCCTGCATCATCCGTTGCAAATCGGCTGGCGACAAATCCGCAGCACTGCCGATCGCGACCATCGCCCGCATGCGGTCAGCATTGGTATCGGTGACAACCAGCACCGTCACATCAGATATCGTCAACTCAAACCCCGGCCCGATCGGTTGCGCCTGGGGGTCCAGTGCGAAGATGATTTTTCCCAGACGCTCGTAAGTCATCGGAGGTTCGGCCTCGGGCACCGGCGCGTCTGATTGCTGCGCAGCTACGCTACCTGCAAGAAAGAACAAAAACAGGGCTAGTCTGATCATGGGCCACTCCTACGGTTGTCCAACAAGCTTAGGCGGCCATCGGACAGGTGGCCAAACAAAGCTATGTGAACAGTTTTTGCAAAACGCTCTGATCTTTGGACGATCTGCAAAATCTCATGACCTATCTGCGATTACCCGTCCGAATAACCTTTTCTAACTTAGTTACATCGGCTTGGGGCGGACCCGAGCCTTGAACCAAAAATGGAAAGGACCCCTACTATGAAATCGCTCGCACTTACTGCATTAGCCGCAACTCTGGCCCTGGCAGCTCCGGCTTTTGCCGCAGACGAAATCAACGTCTCCAAAGGCCTGTCGGCGGCTGGTGCACCCCTGGCAGCCCATGGCGTCGATCTGGTCGCGCTTGTCAACAATGGCAATCCGGTCGAAGGCTTCGCCAATCATTCGGCGACTTATGACGGCGCATCCTATTACTTCACCAGCGCGGAAAACCTTGAAGCGTTCGAGGCCAATCCGGCGGCTTACTTGCCCCAGCACGGTGGCTATTGTTCGTTCGGGGTGTCTGTTGGCAAAAAGTTCGACGGCGACCCGGATCAGTACCTGTTCGCAGACGGCAAGCTGTATCTGTTCCTGAATGCTGATACCCGCGCTGCTTTCCTGAAAGACGTCACCGGCACCGCTAAAACCGCAGATGACCAGTGGACCAACATCAAGAGCATCGCAGTTGGTGAATTGTAGTTAACGGACACCTGTCCGCATCCACTTCAGGCTGCGGGCAGGTTCTGTTCAATTGTTTCGAGCGCCCGTGCCAGCGCGGCCTCAATGCTCAGGTTTGACGTATCAAGCTGCACGGCGTCATCTGCAGGTTTCATCGGCGCAGTGTTGCGATCCGCGTCACGTGAGTCACGCTCTTTGACATCCGCAAGCACCTGTTCGCGTGACACGTCCGAACCTTTGGCCGAAAGCTCAAGATATCGCCGTTCCGCCCGGACTTCGGGACTGGCGGTGACAAACAGTTTGACCTCAGCGTTTGGGCAAATCACGGTTCCAATATCGCGCCCGTCCAGCACGGCGCCTCCGGCGCGACGGGCAAACGCCCGCTGAAAATCAACGAGTGCGCTTCGGACTTCAGGAATGACCGCAACTTTCGAGGCCGCCTGTGCGATCTCAGCCGTACGCAGATCACCCTGCTGCAATTCTTCTGCTGTCAGGGACCCTGCCGCTGCAACCGGTTCGTCACCTTGCAGCATACGACGCCCCACCGCGCGATAGAGAAGACCGGTATCCAGATGCGCAAACCCGAAATGCGCGGCAACGCCCTTGGAAATCGTCCCCTTGCCCGCCGCCGCAGGGCCGTCGATAGCTACGGTGAATCTCATGTACGCTCGACCTTGGCACCGAGCGCGGCCATCAAAGGCTCAAAAATCGGGAACGACGTTGCGATCGGTCCGCCGTCATCCACCGAAACCGCCTTTTTAGCCCCCATCCCCATGACCATGAACGACATGGCAATGCGGTGGTCCAAGAAGCTTTCGCAGGTCCCACCACCGGGCACACCGCCGATGCCGAGACCGTCGACTGACCACCATTCGTCACCTTCGTTCACGGTCACACCGTTGGCGCGCAGGCCACGGGCCATTGCGTCGATCCGGTCACTTTCCTTGACGCGCAGTTCTTTCACGCCGCCCATCATTGTTGTGCCCGTCGCATTTGCGGCCACAACAGACAGCACCGGGTATTCATCGATCATCGACGCCGCGCGCGCGGGCGGGACATTGATCCCCTTCATGTTGGGCGAGTATTTTGCACGCAGATCGGCAACCGGCTCACCCCCTTCTTCGCGCTCGTTTTCGTAGTTCAGATCGGCACCCATTTCGCGCAGCGTGGTGAACAGGCCTGCGCGGGTCGGGTTCAGGCCGATACCGGGGACCAACACGTCCGAGCCCGGTGTGATCAGTGCGGCACAGACGGGGAAGGCCGCACTGGACGGGTCGCGCGGCACGGCGATGACTTGTGGCTTCAGCTCGGGCCGACCGGTCAGCGTGATAACGCGCCCTTCATCCGTGTCCTCGACCGTGATTTCGGCACCAAAGCCCGCAAGCATCCGTTCGGAATGATCGCGGGTCGCTTCCTTCTCGATCACGATGGTCTTGCCGGGAGCGTTCAGCCCTGCCAGCAGAACGGCGGATTTCACCTGCGCCGAAGGCACAGGCACCTCATAGCGCACCGGGGTGGGGTCCGCAGCTCCGACAATGGTCATCGGCAGACGTCCACCGTCTCGGCCGACAGATTGCGTTCCGAACAGCGCCAGCGGATCGGTGACCCGCGCCATCGGACGTTTGTTCAGGCTCGCATCTCCGGTGAAGGTCGCTGTGATCGGAGAAGTCGCCATCGCCCCCATGATCAGGCGCACGCCAGTGCCCGAATTGCCACAATCGATTACCTGATCTGGTTCGGAAAAACCACCAACGCCTACGCCATGCACCGACCATTCGCCACCGCCATGATCCGTTACTTCGGCTCCAAAGGCACGCATGGCCTTAGCGGTGTCCAATACGTCCTCGCCTTCCAGCAGGCCCGATATCTTGGTTTCTCCCACAGCCATTGCCCCCAGGATCAGGGACCGGTGCGAGATCGACTTGTCCCCGGGCACCTCTGCGGTGCCTGTCAGCGGGCCGCAAGGCTGCGACGTCATCGGGATGGGCGTGCCGTGTCCGGACATGGGGGCTCCTGTTTTCGCTATCAGTCCTCAGGCCGATTAGCGAATTGGGGCCGGTTGGTCCAGCGACAATCAGTCTTTGCGGCGGAAGGTCAGGTAATGGGGTGTACGGCCTTCGCGCAGCGCCTTCTGTTCGTAGCGCGTGGAAATCCAGTCATCCCACGGCTCACGCCAGTCGGCGGGGCGCTCGGCCAGCCATTCGAAGCCCGCCCGCGGCACCTCTTCCAGCGTTTGGCGCACATAGTCAGGGATGTCTGTGGCAACGCGAAAGATCGACCCTGGCTTTAACGCGCGCGCCAAGGGCTCCAGGTGTTCAGGTGTGACAAACCGACGGCGGTGATGCCGTGTTTTGGGCCATGGATCGGGATAGAGCAGAAAAGCGCGCGATATGCTGGCTTCTGGCAAAACGTCGAACAAGTCTCGCGCGTCCCCGGGATGTACGGCAAGGTTTTCAACACCGGCCTGACGGATTTTACCCAACAGCATCGCAACACCATTGATATAGGGTTCGGCTCCGATGATGCCGATATCCGGGTTTTGCTGAGCCTGATGCACCAGATGCTCACCGCCGCCAAAGCCGACCTCAAGCCAAACAGGCTTGCCTCTGAATAGACCGTCGAGATCAAGCGGATCGCGTTCAGGATTACCGTCCCAATCCACCGCACCGGGGGACAAGGCAGCAAGATCTTCCGACAGATAAGTCTTTTGACTGGGCTTCAGGGTTTTGCCCTTAAAGCGGCCATAAAAATTTCTGCGCGGGCGTTGTGGGGTCTTTGTACTCATGGCGCAGCCCTTACTGCGGGGCTGAAATTGTTGCAAGTGGTCGCCGACTTGCAAAAAACGCGCCGAAACCGGCGCGTTTTTCTAATTGTTGATCAGACCGCCTGTTTCAGCGCGTCCACCAGATCGGTGCGCTCCCAGCTAAATCCGCCGTCCGCATCGGGTTCACGACCAAAGTGGCCATAAGCAGCGGTCCTCTGATAAATCGGCTTGTTGAGTTGCAGATGTTGGCGAATTCCGCGCGGAGTCAGGTCCATCACCTGCCCAACCGCCCTTTCGATCACTGCATCTGCAATCTGGCCGGTTCCGTGCGTGTCGGCGTAGATCGACAACGGTTTGGATACACCAATCGCATAGCTCAGCTGGATGGTGCAGCGCTCAGCCATGCCTGCGGCCACAACATTTTTAGCCAGATACCGCGCCGCATAAGCCGCCGAGCGGTCCACTTTGGTTGGGTCTTTGCCCGAGAATGCGCCACCACCGTGAGGTGCTGCACCGCCATAAGTGTCGACGATGATCTTGCGACCGGTCAGACCCGCATCACCATCCGGACCGCCGATGACGAACTTGCCGGTGGGATTCACGTGCCATTCGGTTTCGGCGGTCAGCCAGCCGTCAGGGAGGGTTTCACGGATATAGGGCTCGACAATGGCGCGAATATCACCCGAGGTCAGCGCCTCATCCATGTGCTGCGTCGACAGCACGATAGAGCTGACACCGACTGGCGTGCCGTCGCGATAGATAACAGACAACTGTGATTTTGCATCCGGGCCAAGGGCGGGTTCACTGCCATTTTTGCGAACTTCAGCGAGACGGCGAAGGATAGCATGCGAGTATTGGATCGGTGCAGGCATAAGCGCTGGCGTCTCGGTCGTGGCATAGCCGAACATGATGCCCTGATCGCCTGCACCTTCGTCTTTGTTATCGGCAGCATCCACGCCTTGCGCGATATGGGCCGACTGCTCGTGCAACAGGTTAGTCACTTCGACGGTTTCGTGGTGAAACTTGTCCTGCTCGTAGCCGATATCTTTGATACATGCCCGCGCGATATCGTCGATATGCGCCATATAATCATGCAACTTGTCCTGATCCGACAGACCCACTTCACCGCCGATTACTACGCGATCCGTGGTGGCAAAAGTTTCGCATGCAACGCGGGCCTCAGGTTCTTCGCGCAAGAATGCGTCTAGTACTGCATCGGAAATACGATCGCAGACCTTATCCGGGTGTCCTTCGGAAACGGACTCCGAAGTAAAAGTATAATTCTGTCGGGACATGAATGTGCTCCATTAAGTTTACCCCACCACGTCAGGAAGCCGTTGTGACAGGCGTGCGACCGAATACGCTTAGCGTTTGACAGGGTCAATCGGAATTTGGTCGTTTACGCGCCGGGTGTGTCGCCATAGCAGCGCGAATAGCACCAATAGAGCTACTAATACCGGACTATCACCAATTCGGGAATAAACGGTCGGAGTTTGTGGGCGCGGCAATTCGGCGTCGATAAACCCCGCCTGCCCAAGCGCCAGCGCCTCGGTGATCTGCCCCGCTGGGTCAATCATTGCCGAAACTCCGGTATTGGCCGAGCGCAACATCGGCAGGCCTTGTTCGATTGCACGCATCTGCGCCTGGGCGAGGTGCTGATACGGGCCGGAACGCGTTCCGAACCAAGCGTCGTTTGTAATCTGCAAAAGAAAATCCGCACGATCCGGCGCGGATAAAATATCCTGCGTGAATACCGCCTCGTAGCAGATCAGCGGCAGCGCCTTGCCAAGCACGCCTACATCCATCAATGCGGCACCCAGTCCCGCGCTAAAGCCATTCCCTGTGGTTGCGGCCATCCCGTAGATGCCGAACCTTGCCATCACTTCACCAAATGGCACATATTCCCCAAAGGGCACCAAGTGATGTTTATCGTATAGCCCGTCTTGCTGACCCTCCTCATTTAGATAGATCATCGAGTTATAGATCTGCTGCCCATCGGCACGCTGAATGCCCAGGACTACCGGGGTGCCCTGTGCAGCTTCGCCAATTGCTGAAAGATAGGGCTGCGCGCTGCCCAACCATGCCGGGACCGAGGTTTCCGGCCAGACGATTAGGTCCGGGCGGGGCTCGGCCGCTGTGAATTCAAGTTGGCGTGCGAAAAACACTGACGCATAGGCAGGATCCCATTTCTGGTCCTGGGGTGCATTGGGTTGAATCAGCCGCACGATATGACCAGAGGGCATGACAGGAGGTCGGTTCGCTGCATAGAGCAAAGCCAAGGCCGCACAGCCTGCGGTCAACGCGATCGGTACAACGATGCCGCTTCGGGTCCGATTGCTGAACAAGGCTGCGCCCAATGGCACTGTGGCAAGCAGTGTCAGCGCTCCCAATCCATAAGGGCCGACAAGTGACAGAGTCTGGGCAAATGGCGTATCCACCCAAATCTGCGCGATGCCTGCCCAAGGAAATCCGGTCAGAATGTAGCCACGCGCAAACTCGACCAGCGCCAGCGTTACAGACAGCAATGCCCCCTGCAAGACGGGCGCTCCACCGATGCGTTTCGAAACTCCGAAGGCCAACGCCCAGAACAAGGCCAACCCGCCTGACAAGAAGATCAGTGCAAAAGGGGCCATCCACGCATGGCGTTGGACATCAACCAGAAACGGCTCGATTATCCAGCTTAATGCGTGCGCAAAATAGCCCGTTGCAAAGACCCAACCCAGCAAACCCGCTCGGCGATTTGTCTCAGTGCTCAGATACAACGGCGCTATCAGCACCAGCGACAGCAAGCTTATTGGCCAATATCCCAATGGTGCCTGACCACTGGCCGCTGCGACACCCAACAGCGCCGCCAGCACCAACCGCAGCCAAAAGGGCCACCCCTCGGCAGGGTTCATGCAACAATATCCGGCAGCATGACACGCAACCGTTTTATGCGGCGCGGGTCTGCGTCAATGACCTCGAACTCGGGCCCTTCGGGGTGGCATACAACCTCACCACGCGCCGGAACCCGCCCCGAGAGCATGAAGACCAAACCGCCCAATGTGTCGATCTCTTCTTCGTCTACATCTTCGTGGCTGGTCAGAGAGCGGCCAATCTCGGCCTCGAACTCTTCAAGTGGTACACGCGCCTGAACCACGTAGCAGCCGGGTTTCTCTTGTATCCATAGTTGATCTTCGTCGGCATCATGTTCGTCGGCGATTTCTCCGACAACCTGTTCAATCAGATCTTCGATAGTCAGCAAACCATCGACTCCACCGTATTCATCGATCACCAGAGCCATATGGCGACGTTCTGTCTGCATCTTGGTCAGCAAAACGCCAATTGGCATCGATGGTGGCACGAACAGCAATGTCCGCAGCATCGACCTCAGATCGAACTCGGAGGAATTGCCGTTAAAGCCATGGGTCAGCGCAAAGTCCCTGAGATGCACAAACCCCAAGGGCGTATCCAACGTGCCGTCGTAAACAGGAATGCGTGACAAGCCGCTGTCGCGGAAAATCTGGACAAGTTCGTCTTTCGGGGTTGTCGAGGGGACCGATACGATTTCGGCTGTTGGGATCGCAACATCTTCGACCCGCATTCTGCGCAGGTTGATCATGCCCCTTGGCTGAGCGCTGACGACCTCTGCCCCGTTTAGCTGGCTGGTCTCTTCGCCCTGAGAAGAAAATACGTCGATGAGTCGAGAAAAAAGCCCGCCTCTTTCGTCGCTGTCATTGCTGCTGTTCTGAGAATGCGCGCCATGCGCCGCCCTAGAACTGCCGTCTGTTTCGCCCATTATCCTGTTCCAAATGATCGGGCAAAGGTGCCCATGTCATACATTATATGGGTCATCTATACCCAGTTTGCCAAGTATCTCGACCTCGACCCTTTCCATCAAAGTGGCGTCGAGGTCACGAATGTGATCATACCCCAGCAAATGTAGTGTACCGTGAACGATCAGATGCGTCACGTGATCGTCGGTGCTTTTGCCGGCTTCAGCTGCTTCGCGCGCGCAGGTGTCATACGAGATCGCAATGTCGCCCAGCACGATTTCGCCAGTAAAGTCAGGTTGCGGAGCCGGCGGAGTGTCTCCCGCCCGATCCGGGGCCAGTTCTTCGGCAGGCCAGCTGAGGACGTTGGTCGGCGTGGATTTTTCACGAAATTCAGCATTCAATTCAGCGATCCGTGCATCATCGCAGCCCAGCAAGCTGATTTCGCATTGATCCGCCTCAAGATCGCAATACTCCAGAACAGCAGCAATTGCGCGCGTGGCCAAAGGCTCCAGCCCGCGCCAGCGATCATCCTCAAGCGTGATTTCCAGATTCATACCTTTGGCTCCGAGCCCAGCTTCAATCGGCGCCTTGAAAGTTATCCGGTTTCGCGCCCCGCATCGGCCTCATACGCCTCGATAATGGCGGCGACAAGCGGATGGCGGACGACATCTTTCGAGGTGAAATAGTTGAAGCTGATATTCGGGATCGTTTTCAGCAACCGTTCGGCATCCTTGAGACCCGATTGCACACCGCGCGGCAGGTCAACCTGAGACCGGTCGCCGGTGATAACCATCCGACTACCTTCACCAAGCCGGGTCAGGAACATCTTCATCTGCATCGTTGTGGCATTCTGCGCCTCGTCCAGCACCACAAATGCATTTGCCAGCGTACGACCGCGCATGAAGGCAAGCGGAGCAATCTCGATCCGCTTTTCTTCGATCAGCTTGGCAAGTTGTTTTCCGGGCAGGAAATCATTCAGCGCGTCATAAAGCGGCTGCATGTAGGGATCGACCTTATCCTTCATGTCACCGGGCAGGTAACCGAGCTTTTCACCGGCCTCGACCGCCGGACGGCTGAGAATGATGCGGTCAACGTGCCCGCCAATGAACATGGACACCCCGACCGCAACGGCCAGATAGGTTTTGCCGGTGCCCGCGGGTCCAATGCCAAAGGCCAGTTCGTTGTTGAACAGCGACTGCACATAGGCCTTCTGGGCGTCGGTGCGCGGCTCGACCAGTTTTTTGCGTGTCTTGATCTCGACCGTGCCACCCTTGAACATCTCAAGCTGGTCACCATCGCGCGTGCCAGTTCCGACCTCGGAATTGCCCATGCGCAACTCGCGGTCGACATCTGCGGCTTCCACATCACGCCCACCTTCGAGCCTTGTATAGAGGGCCTGTAGAACCTCAATCGCCTGCTTTTGCGAATCCTCGTCGCCCAGCACGACAAGCTGATTGCCGCGTCGCACAATCTGCACCGAGAGCTTCTGTTCGATATCGGTCAGGTTGCGGTCATATTCACCGCATAAATCGATCAATAATCTGTTGTCGGGGAATTCAACAAGCGCCTCACGCTGGGGCATGTCATCTTGCGGTGGGGTCAGGGCACCGATGGCCAATCCGTTCTCCTGTCTTGGCGTTTCATCTTGAGCGTAGACAAACTGTAGAGGTAGACGCAAGCGGCAGTTTCAAAATTTGCACACCTCATGACAAATGCGCCGATGAACGCTGAAACAGCCAACTTTAAACGCCAATCGCGCGGATATCAGAATGTATAGTTCAACCCGATCCGCAGTCCGCGATAGCTTGGCGTCGATTTGGTCGAGAATGACGGACCCAGTTCGACCGTTTTTGATTCGAACTGCAGATACTCGATCTCGCCGGTGATCGACCAATTTTCGTTCAGTTTGTGTTCAGCGCCCAAGCTGGCCGAGAAACCTTGTCGGCGGTCCTCGCTCTCAAATCGGCTTGTCCCGCTTGCATCAGTTAGTGAGCCTGACGTGGTGATATCGCCGCGGACATAACCCACAGTCACGAAATAGAGGACACTGCCGCTGCGGTTGGTAAGCCCGTTCCGCAGGCGGATGGACAATACATCCGAGATCGCGGATCTGCCGCTGACCTCTGCCCCACCGGATCGGGACGAGGTGATGTCATCGAGCGTGCCAAAGTCATAGCCGACTTCCAGCCCATACACATAGTCGCGCCCACCTCTGGCTGGCAGAATGCCGCGCCAGCCACCGCGAAAACCTGCGAAATTTCCGCTTGGCTTAAGGTCGCCCGCAGCAAACGTGTCTCCGTCGTTCACGCGCAGGCCAAACTCGTCCGAACCGCCCGAGGCATGTCCGGCGCTGACCCCCAGATAGAACGCATTGACGTCGCGCGCGAAACGCTGAGACGAGATTACGTCGGGCTCAGTGACTTCCCCGACGACATCGCCGGCCAAAGTCGGGGCAGCGCAAGATAGAAACACGACAGTCGCCGACAAAACACGGGAAAGGTTTACACTCGGAAAACGTATCCAGCTCACTACTCGTACCCTCCGCAAAGGCGGGCCGTCAGGCGGGGTCGGTGCGTTTGTCGACACCCAAAATTCGGCCCAGAAAAATCTAGCCTTCCTCGGAACATAGTTCCAAGCCATAAATCAAGGGTTAAATTTCAAGGCGAAAACCCTTTGCGGGCCAGCCACAAGGGATCAGACCAACGCACCACCCAGCGAGTTCGCGCCAGACGATTTTATCCTTACCTTACGTAAGTCGCCGCTCGCGATATCAGCGTCAGCGACGTGAACCGCATGCAGATACTCGGATTTTCCAACCATCTGGCCCGGTTGCCGCCCAGGCTTTTCAAACAGGACATTAACTGTCTTTCCGACCATCGAGTCCTGAATCTCGCGCTGGTGGCGAGTGATCAACCCTTGCAAGCGCTGCAGGCGTTCATCCGCCACTTCGGCCTCGACCTGTGGCCGTTCTGCTGCAGGTGTGCCGGGTCGCGTCGAGTATTTGAAGGAATAGGCGTAGCCGTATTTGACCTCTTCGACCAAATCCAGAGTAGCCTGAAAATCCTCTTCCGTTTCTTCCGGGAAGCCCACGATGAAATCGCCGGACATCAGAATATCGGGGCGCGCTTCTCGGATACGCTCGATCAATCGGAGATAGCTTTCAGCCGTGTGGCTGCGGTTCATCCGCTTTAGGATTTTGTCCGACCCCGACTGCACCGGCAAATGCAGATATGGCATCAACTTCTCACAGGTGCCATGCGCTTCGATCAGCGCATCATCCATGTCGTTCGGGTGCGAGGTGGTAAAGCGTATGCGCTCTAGCCCGTCGACCTTGTTCAATTCCCAGATCAGACCGGCAAGGGTCATGTCTCCGTCCGGTCCAGCCCCGTGATAGGCATTGACGTTCTGCCCCAGCAGCGTGATCTCACGCACACCGCGTTCAACCAGATCGCGGGCCTCACGCAGGATGCGATCTGCCGGGCGGCTGACCTCGGCCCCGCGTGTATAGGGCACAACGCAGAAGGCACAGAACTTGTCACACCCCTCCTGCACGGTCAGAAATGCCGTCGGTCCGCGCTTGGCCTTGGGGCGGTTCTTGAGCTTTTCGAATTTGTCTTCTTCGGGGAACTCGGTATCCAGCGCCTTTTCACCCGCGCGCGTCTTCGCCTCCATCTCGGGCAGGCGATGATAGCTTTGTGGCCCCACCACCAGATCGACAAGCGGCTGGCGGCGGATGATTTCCTCGCCTTCGGCCTGAGCGACGCAACCTGCGACACCGATTTTAAGGTCCGGCTTTTCCGCCTTGAGGCCCTTGAAACGGCCCAGTTCGGAATAGACTTTCTCAGCTGCCTTTTCTCGAATGTGGCAGGTATTGAGCAGGATCATATCCGCATCATCGGGCGATTTGGTCTCGACATAGCCCTGTCCGCCCAGCGCTTCGGCCATGCGTTCGCTGTCATAGACGTTCATCTGACAGCCATAGGTCTTGATAAACAGCTTTTTCGGTTCAGACATGGGTTGGCCTTTGCAGTCGCTGGGTCGGCGTCGTCTATACGTATCGAACGCCGCTTGCAATGCTGGCGCAATTACCCGAATTTGGCGGGAATTTCCAGCAAGGCGGCAACGAAACCAACGATGCAGTACGAATCCCTTGATCATCTTCTGAAATCCGATCGGTCGATCCTGAGCGAGGGACCCGTGGCACTGATATTTGCCGAAGATAATGTCGAGCTAGAAGGGACGCTGCACCATCATTTGAAGCTGGGGTTCAAATCCGTGATCACATTCCTGCCCCAGGAATTCACGCTGGATGAAGCGCTGGAGGAAAGGGTTCATCGAGTGACGATGACCTGCGCGCCGAGAACCGTCGTATTTGAGGCCGTCAATCGGATCATTCAGGCGGCTCAGGGTGCATGGGTATACTACTGCTACAACTCTGAATATCTGTTCTACCCTTTCTGCGAGACCCGCTCGGTCGGAGAGTTACTGGCCTTCCATTCTGAAGAACGGCGCCAGGCCATGCTGACCCATGTGATCGATCTTTATGCGAATGATCTGACGGCCTATCCAAACGGAGTGGCCCCCGATCACGCAATGCTGGACAAGACCGGATACTACGCCCACACGCGGCATGACGCATCTGGCAAGCCGCTAGAGCGGCAACTGGATATGTCCGGTGGTCTGCGCTGGCGGTTCGAAGATCATATCCCGTATGAACGACGCCGGATCGATCGGATTTCGCTGTTCAAAGCAAAACCCGATCTGAGACTTCTGCCTGATCACACTTTCAATGAGCCGGAATACAACACCTATGCCTGCCCGTGGCACAACAACCTGACCGCCGCGATCTGTTCGTTCCGGGCGGCCAAAGCATTGAAGACGAACGCCGGATCGACGTTTGATATCTCCAACTTCTGCTGGAACCACTCAACTCCGTTCGAGTGGGATTCGCGCCAATTGCTGGATCTGGGCCTGATCGAATCGGGCCAGTGGTTCTAGGTTCTAACGCTGTAGCAGAACTGGGAACCAGTCCTCGCGCAGCCTTTGCCCAGGCACCATTTCATGTCCCGGAAATGGCGGCGAAGTCCGGCCTGGACGCTCGACATAACGTGCATCATCACCAACCAATCGCAGCGAAAATGCCCTGCGTCGGCTATCGGAAGTATTGCCTCGGGCCCCGTGTAGCGTGCGATAGTTGAAGGCCACTGCATCACCGGGCTCCATTTCAAATTCTACAATCTTCATCCTTTCGGCATCTGGGTCCGGAATCGGCATGTACTGGCCCTCGTCAGGGAAGAAACCTTCTTCCGAGACCCAGCGGGTAGGTAGCACTTCTTTTTCCCAGCGGTGCGAACCGGCAACGCAGCGCAAGGTCGCTTGTTTCACCGGATCCAACGGTGACCAGAAGCTGATATTCTGTTGACCATCCACAAAATAGTATGGCCCATCCTGATGCCACGGCGTTGCCATCGAGGTTCCGGGTTCCTTCACCAGAACATGGTCATGGAACATCTGCACAGATTGCGACTGCATGAGGTCGGCCGCTACTTCAGCAGCAGGAGATTTTTCGATCACTTCACGAAACTGCGGGATACGGGACCAGTTGCAATAGTCGTCAAAAAAACGGCCGGTTTCGCCATCTTTCCTGTTCTCCGAAGCATAAGGACCCGGCTCGGCCATATTCGCGGCAACCCCGGCCCGTAGGGTTTCAATATGATCGGCGAACAGGCCTTTAACCAACACAACGCCGTCCGTCTGGAAGTTGTCGATCATGGCCTGAGAAACAAGAGGGTGAGTCATTGCGGTCTCCTTAGATTTGTCGCCCGATCTGCGCATGAATAAGACATCTGTTCAAATCATATCTTTCAATTTAGGTATTAACTCTATGTTATACCTCACTCTGCGCCAATACGAATATGTTTGCGCCATCGGTCGGCATGGCAGCCTGTCTGCTGCGGCACAACGCCTAAATGTCTCGCAACCTGCCTTGTCCAATGCGCTGACCCGGGTCGAATCACGTTTGGGATATCCACTGTTTGCGCGAAGACGGGGTGCCGCGATGGCGCTGACCCCGCAGGGCCGCAAATTCATCGAAGAGGCCGAGGCCTTGTTGAAGCGAGCTGCGCTTTTGGAACAGTCAAAGCAGCCGATAACCGGCGAACGCCGATTGCGCCTGGGATGCTTTGTCGATCTGGCACCCTTTCTTCTGGCCCAATCTCTGCACCGCCTGCAAGAAGCTTTGCCCGACGTCGCCCTGACACACGGGGTTGAGACGTTCGAAGGCCTGATTTCCGGCTTGATCGATGGCAGATACGATTTTGCACTCACCTATGACCTCGGCATGGATGCCGGTTTTTCCTGCAAGAAGTTGTTCGACAGCACCCCACACGCACTGCTTTCACCTGATCATACACTGGCGGCGGCCAATCAGCTCACCCTGACCGAGCTAGCGTCATATCCACTGATTCTGTCTAAAGAGGGTTTGTCTGCACAGCATGTACTCGCGCTTTTCAGACGCAAAGGTTTGAACCCCACAATCTCGCACCGAGCGGAATCATTGGAGCTTTCGCGCAGTCTGGCCGCTCATGGGGAAGGCATCGGGATAAGCTATACCAGCCCTAAAAACGGCTTCAGCTATGATCAGGTCCGCGTGATAAGCCTGCCGATCACCGATCCAGATGCAACCGAATCTGTTGTATTGGCACGGCATGGCACGGGGCCGACTGATCCGCTGATCACGCAGGCTGAGCATGCGTTGGTTACGTTGTTATTTAAGGATTAGAGGTTACTTCTTCCGCAGGCGGATCACCACATCGACCGATGCGATTTCGACGCCTTCAGGAGCTTCCGGCAATTGTTGGATTACCAATTGATCGGATGGTGCATCGCTCAGACGGCTTTCGTCTTCCCAATAGAAATGCGGATGGTCATGCGTGTTGGTGTCGAAATAGCTTTTGGACCCGTCAACAGTGATCTCTTGAAGCACCCCGGCATCGCAAAACGCCCGCAATGTGTTGTATACGGTCGCCAGCGAAACCGCGTCACCTTTGGCTTTTGCGGATTCAAACAGGCTTTCCGCTGTCACATGACGATGCAGACCGTCGCCCACAAGCAATTCGGCCAAAGCAACCCTTTGGCGCGTGGGGCGCAAACCTGCGTCAACCAACCAATTTGCAGCGATCTCACGGCTCTGAGGTGTCATGAATCCGATACCTGTGTTTTGCTGCCCTTAATATAAGTGCGCCCTGCCTGCAATTTCAAATGAAATTCATTCGCAAAGAATATTGTAGTCACAACAAGATATGGAGTGCTGGTCTTGCAGGACCTTGCATACGGGTGATAGACGAGGCCAGATGTAATAAACGGACCCAGGCAGGAGAGGCGGCAGAATGGCCCAATTCCCGAGCAGTTTTGACAAGGACGATCTGCTGAAATGCGCCCGCGGCGAACTATTTGGCCCTGGCAACGCGCAGTTGCCGGCTCCGCCGATGTTGATGATGGACCGCATTACCGAGATTTCCGGCGACGGTGGAGCGCATGGCAAGGGTCATGTGCTGGCCGAATTCGATATCACACCTGAGCTTTGGTTCTTTGACTGCCATTTCCCTGGCAATCCGATCATGCCCGGCTGTCTGGGCCTGGACGGTTTGTGGCAACTGACCGGCTTCAACCTCGGCTGGCGCGGCTGGCAAGGACGTGGCATGGCCGTTGGCGTCGGAGAGGTCAAGTTGACCGGCATGGTGCGCCCGGACCGGAAGATGCTGACCTATAAGATTGATTTCAAAAAGGCGATCCAGACGCGCCGCCTGACCATGGGTGTGGCAGATGGCATCGTCGAAGCCGATGGCGAATTGATATACGACGTCAAGGATATGAAGGTCGTTCTGTCAGACGCCTGAGCCTGACCGGCCGCAATAAGGAGTACGCACATGCGTCGAGTAGTCGTCACCGGTCTGGGGGTTGTGTCCTCGATCGGGAACAATGCCGAAGAGGTGCTCGCCTCGCTCAAAGCAGGCAAATCCGGCATCGTAGCAAGCGAACAGATGGTCGAGCACGGCTTTCGCAGCCAGATCGCCGGTTCGCTGAAAATCGATGTGGCCGATCACGTGGACAAGCGGACCCTGCGGTTCATGGGTCCGGGTGCTGCCTATGCCCATATCGCGATGAATCAGGCCATCGCGGACGCCGGGCTGACCGAAGATCAGGTGGTCAATCCGCGCACAGGTCTGGTGGCAGGTTCGGGTGGACCATCGACCAGCGCGATGTTGACTGCGCACCAAACCGTGCTGAAAACCGGCGCAACCAAACGGATCGGCCCGTTTGCAGTGCCAAAGTGCATGTGTTCGACGATTTCTGCGAACTTGGCGACCGCGTTCAAAATCAAAGGTATCAACTACTCGATCACGTCGGCCTGCTCGACCTCGCTGCACTGCATCGGCAATGCGGCTGAACAGATCATGCTGGGAAAGCAGGATGTGATGTTCGCAGGTGGAGGAGAAGAGCTGGACTGGACCCTGTCCTGCCTGTTCGACGCGATGGGTGCGATGTCGTCCAAGTACAACGACACACCTGATAAAGCCTCGCGCGCATTCGATCAGAACCGCGACGGATTTGTGATTTCCGGCGGTGGCGGCATCGTGGTTCTGGAAGACCTCGAGCATGCGCTGGCGCGCGGTGCGAAAATCTATGCCGAAGTAACCGGCTATGCCGCGACATCTGATGGGCACGACATGGTGGCACCATCCGGCGAAGGCGGCGAGCGCGCGATGCGTCTGGCGCTGTCGACCGTGCCCGAAGGCCGCAAGGTCGGCTATATCAATGCCCACGGCACCTCGACCCCAGTGGGCGACGTCGGAGAAGTCGAAGCCGTACGCCGTATCTTTGGTGAAGGCAGTGTGCCTCCGATTTCATCGACAAAATCGATGACCGGTCACGCGCAAGGCGCAGCGGGGGCGCTTGAGGCGATCTTCTGCCTGCTCATGCTGGAACATGATTTCATTACTCCGTCGATCAATGTCGACACACTTGCCGACGGCATCCTGCCCGGTGAAATTGCAACTCAAGTGGTTGAAAACGCAGGCTTGGACAGCGTGATGACCAATAGCTTCGGCTTTGGCGGCACCAACGGATCCATGGTTCTGTCGAAGTATAACGGGTGAACAAGATGTCGGATATTCTCAAGGGTAAACGCGGCCTGATCATGGGCGTGGCTAATGACCGCTCTATCGCGTGGGGCATCGCCAAAGCCATGCACGAAGCGGGCGCTGAGCTGGCTTTCACCTATCAGGGCGAGGCATTTGGCAAACGGCTCGAACCGCTGGCCCAAAGCTTGGGCAGCGACTTCATGGTCGATGCGGATGTGACCGATGATGATTCACTGGATCGCGCGTTTGGCGAGTTGTCCGCCCGCTGGCCAACAATAGATTTTGTTGTCCACGCTATCGCTTATTCGGACAAGTCCGAACTGACCGGTCGATTCTTGAACACCACGCGGGCAAACTTCAAACACTCGCTGGATGTGTCGGCCTATTCGTTCATCGAAGTTGCCCGTCGCGCTTATCCGCTGATGAAGGACAATGGCGGCACGTTGTTGACCCTGACCTATCAGGGGTCGAACAAGGTTGTACCAAACTACAATGTCATGGGCGTCGCCAAGGCTGCGCTGGAATCGGCGACGCGCTATCTGGCGAACGATCTGGGCCCCGAGGGTATTCGCGTGAACGCCATCTCGCCCGGCCCGATGAAAACATTGGCAGGTGCGGCTATTGGTGGTGCACGCAAGACCTACAAGTTCTGCGACCAGAACGCACCTATGCGTTCGAATGCCACGCTGGAGGCCGTCGGAGGCACCGCCGTGTATCTTGCGTCCGACGCCGGCAGCTATACTTCGGGTGAGATCATCCGCGTCGATGGCGGGTATCATATTCTGGGCATGCCCCAGCCAGAGGCCATGTGACCATATCTTTCCCTGCGGCTGCCAAGATTTGAACATCTTTGCCCCGCAGGGATTACGATATGAGCAAACTTGAACAGATCCTTGCGAGCAACACGCGCTCGCCAGCTTTGAAACGCAAATCAGGAAGCGGACGTGCGCGTCTTTTGCTGCTGATTCTCACATCGCTGCTGATTGCCTTTGTGTTTCTGACCCAACCGCCCGTGCGCGATGCGATTGAGCCGTTGTTGTCACATATCCCGGGCCTTTGATCCAATCAGCATCAGTTGATCGAAACGATTTCGATATCGAAGACCAGATCTTGCCCCGCTAGTGGATGATTTGCATCCAAGGTCACTGTCGCCTCATCTACCTCGACGACAGTCACTGGCAATGCCTGACCGTCAGGAGTTTGCATCTGTAACTGCGTGCCCGGTTCAAGCGGAATGTCATCCGGGATGCCTTCACGCGGGATCTGCTGCCGCATGCCCGGATTGATCGGGCCATAGGCGTCAACGCAATCGATCTCGACACGCTTCTTCTCGCCAATCTCCATGCCCGGCAGGGCAGCGTCCAGACCGGGTATGATCTGCCCGGAACCAACCGCAAACTCCAACGGATCGCGCCCCTCGGAACTGTCGAAGACTTTGCCGTCCAGCAGAGTTCCGGTGTAGTGGATGCGAACCGTGTCGCCTTGTTTGATTGCGGTCATGATGGCCTCCGGCCTGAAAAGAAATGAACGGCGCAGCCTAGAGGCTGACACAGCATTGTAAACCCTGCCCTCTTTAACCCCGGAACCGGTTGTGATTACCTGCGCCCGATCAGGGGAGGATCGGATGGCTATCACCACGTGTATATTCGACGCTTATGGCACTCTGTTTGACGTGGCCGCCGCCGCAAGGCAGGCCGCAGCGGAACCGGAGTTCGAAACGTTGGCTGATAAATGGCCCGAGTTGGCCAATCACTGGCGTTTAAAGCAACTGCAATATACTTGGTTGCGTGCTGTCGCTGATGCGCATTGTGACTTTTGGGATGTCACGCAAGATGGGCTGGATTGGGCCTTGGAAGCGGTAGGCCTTCAGGGGGATAACACCCTTCGGCAGCGTCTGCTCGATTTGTATTGGGAGTTGCAGGCCTATCCCGAGGTCCCCGATATGTTGAAGGCGCTGAAGGCCGGTGGGTTGCAGACCGCCATCCTGTCCAACGGTTCACCCCCGATGCTGAACGGGGCGGTGCAGTCTGCCGCGATCGGTGATGTGCTGGATGATGTTCTGTCGGTCGAAAGCGTGGGGGTCTTCAAACCCCATGCCAGCGTATACGATCTGGTGCAGAACCGCTTCGGCTGCGCGCGCGATGAAGTGCTGTTCGTCAGCTCAAACGGGTGGGACGCTGCCGGGGCCAGTGGCTATGGATTTGTCACAGCTTGGGTCAACCGCGCTGGCGAACCAATGGACCGTCTGCCGTGGAAACCTGCACATGTGCTGCCAGACCTGACGACGATCCCTCAATTGGCAGGGCTTTGATGGCATATTTCACCACCTCGGACGGCAAACGCCTGTACTATGAAGATACCGGCACGGGCCATCCTCTGCTTTGCTTGGCTGGCTTGACGCGCAACTGCCGCGACTTTTCATTTCTTGCGCCACATATGAGTGATCTTCGTATGATTGCGATGGATTATCGCGGGCGCGGCAAGTCCGATTTTGATGCGAACTACATGAATTACAACATCCTGCGCGAAGGACAGGATGCGGTTGAACTGCTGGATCAACTGGGCTTGAAGAAAGTGACCCTGTTGGGCACATCACGCGGGGGGCTGGTCGCCATGGCGCTGGCCGCCAGCCATCCTGACCGGCTGGCAGGTGTTATCCTGAACGACGTTGGCCCGGTGATCGAACCCGGTGGCATTGCCAAGATTATGGACTATGTCGGCAATCCCCCAAGTTCACAATCCTATGATGAGGCTGCGCAGGTCCTGCACGCGATGATGGCACCTCAGTTCCCGGGCATCGCTCAGGACGTCTGGAAACAGCAGGTAGAACATCAATACATCCAGACCGGAACCGGGCTGGAGTTGCGCTATGACCCCGCATTGCGACAAGCGTTGATCGAGCAGGCCGCCATCACCCCGGCACCGGACCTGTGGCCTTTGTTCGACGCCCTGAGCACGATCCCCACCGGTGTGATCCGCGGCGCAAACTCTGACCTTTTAAGCGCTGCCACAGTGCAAATGATGCACGCACACCACCCCGAATTGATCTCGACCGAAGTGCCGGGCCGAGGACATGTCCCGTTCCTGAACGAGCCTCAATCCCTAGACCTGATCCGCAAGATACTGGACGCCAAATGAGCAACATAGACATGATCGAAGCCGCCGCCGAGCGGCTGAAAGGTCACGTGCGCGAGACGCCGCTTCTGTCATCGCCTTTCCTGGATGAAATCGCGGGTCGCCGCGTGCTGATCAAACCCGAATGCCTGCAACACACCGGCAGTTTCAAATTTCGCGGCGCGTGGTCAGCTATTTCGGCATTGGATGAAGCGGCGCGCAACCGGGGCGTCATCGCCTATTCCTCGGGCAATCACGCACAGGGTGTTGCCTATGCAGCGGCTCAACATGGAGTCTCGTCCGTCATCGTCATGCCCTCGGATGCGCCGAAGCTGAAGATTGAAAACACCCGCGCGCTGGGCGGTGAGGTCGTCCTTTATGACCGCGCCAGCGAAAGCCGCGAAGACATCGGCGAGGCATTGGCTGCCGAGCGCGGTTTGACCTTGATCAGGCCTTATGACGAACCGCAAGTGATCGCTGGCCAGGGAACAACGGGACTGGAGCTGGCGCGTCAGGCACGGGCGCTGGGCGTGACCGAAGGTGACGTTCTGATCTGCTGTGGCGGCGGCGGGCTGACATCTGGTATCGCGCTGGCGTTAGAGCGTCACGCGCCCGGTCTGCGCCCTCGTCCATGCGAGCCTGAAGGGTTCGAAGACGTGAAACGCTCGCTGGCAAGCGGGACGATCCAAAGCAACGACGCTACTTCGGGAAACATCTGCGACGCAATCCTGACGCCACAGCCGGGGCAGATAACCTTTCCCATCCTGCAGCGGCTTTGCGGCCCTGGTCTGTCGGTATCTGAACAGGAATCCCTACGCGCCATGGCCTTTGCGTTTCTGCGTCTGAAGATCGTGCTGGAACCCGGAGGAGCGGTTTCGCTGGCCTCTGCCCTGTTTCGCAAGGATCAGATTGATGGGAATGCGGTGATCGTAGTCGCCTCGGGCGGCAACGTGGATCCGCAGATCTTTGAACGGGCGTTGGAATTCCTTACCTGACAATCGCTTACAGCCGGTGCAAAATCCGGTTGTAGTCGTTTTAACGGAAACCCTGAGCAGACGGGGACGCTAAACATGCATATCGCTGACCTCAAAGATGTTCGGATACATTACCGAATTGATGGCGACGACGCTGGCGCCCCCATCGTGTTTGCTAATTCACTGGGCACAGATATGCGGCTGTGGGACCCGATATTGCCGCTACTGCCCAAAGGCCTGCGCATCATTAGGTACGACAAACGCGGGCACGGATTGTCATCAGCACCCTCAGCGCCCTATTCCATGGGAAATCTGGTGCGCGACGCCGAGCAATTGCTGGATTATCTAGAGGTCAAGGATTGCGTATTCGTGGGTCTGTCCGTCAGTGGCATGATTGCGCAGGGCCTGGCGGTCAAGCGTATGGATCAGATCCGCGCGCTGGTGCTGTCGAATACGGCCGCCAAGATCGGCACTCCCAAGATGTGGCAGCAGCGTATGGATGCTGTCCGTACCGGCGGGATCGAGGCACTGGCGGATGCCACCATGGATCGGTGGTTCTCGAAATCATTTCGCGCCAGCGCCGAGATGACGCTTTGGCGCAACATGATGGTCCGACAACCGGTCGAAGGCTATCTGGGCTGCTGCGCTGCAATCTCGGGCACCGATTTCTATACGCCAACCAGCGGATTGCGCCTGCCGACCTTGGGGATTGCGGGCAGCGAAGACGGCTCAACCCCGCCCGATCTGGTGCGCGAAACGGTCGATCTGATCCCTGGTTCACGCTTTGCGCTGATCCGAAAGGCAGGCCACCTGCCCTGCGTCGAGCGCCCTCAGGACTTTGCCCAATTGATTGGTGATTTTCTGACCGAGATCGGACATATTTGAAGGAGGGATTGTTGGCAGATTTCTTGCTTGTACATGGCTCTTGGCACGGTGCCTGGTGCTGGCGCGATCTGATCCCGGAACTGACCACTTTCGGACATACCGCCCGCGCCATCGATATGCCAAGCCACGGCTCGGACCCGACGCCTATCCGCGATGTCACCCTTGGAACGTGCAGAGATGCCGTGCTAAAGGCTTCGACACCAAAGACCATCATCTTAGGGCACTCGTGGGGTGGATATCCCGTAAGTGCGGCTGCCGAGACCGACCCGAACGCCATGCGAGGTGTGATTTATCTAAGTGCCTATGTTCCGAAATCCGGGCTATCTATGGTCGAAATGCGCAAACGAGCCCCACGCCAACTGATCGGAAATGCCGTCGAAGTATCCGGCGACGGGTTGTCGTATTCGGTGGTACCGGATCAGGTGCACGACCTGCTTTATCACGACTGCGCGCGCGAGGTGGTTGCCTATGCATTCGCGCGCCTGTGCCCCCAGGCGATTGCACCGCAGACTACCCCCCTAGACGTCGGAGATAACTTCGCGCGCGTTCCAAAAGGGTACATCAGAACTACCGATGACCGAATCGTTCCGACCGAATATCAGGCCGAGATGGCGGGCTGCGCGGACCCTGATATGCACCTTACGATAGACAGCTCTCACTCGCCGTTTTTTTCGCATCCTGAGCATCTTGCCGGGTTGATGCACCAGATCTCGCAACGAATGTAGCCAGCCACCGTCGATGTCCCGACCCCGATACGCCGTGCGCCGATCTGTTTGGTTGTCGCACACTGAACCGATGACCCACACAATGCTTATCAATAGGTGGATTCTTTTGCGTCTACCCCACTTTGGCAGAACAACGACACATCCGTGACGGTTTCCACCTTGCAGGTCCCGCCGGGACGGGTCACCGTGATCCCGTTAGGGAGCGGGAAAACACATGCAAACCATCAAAGCAGCCGTATGCCGGGCCTTCGGCGAACCTCTGGTCATCGAAGACATCCTGATTGCACCACCCGGCATGGGCGAGGTCGAGGTCACGCTGGATGCAGTGGCGATTTGCCATTCGGACATTTCCTTTGCAAGCGGCGCATGGGGCGGCCACTTGCCCGCGGTTTACGGGCACGAAGCGGCTGGCATCGTTTCTGCTGTTGGTGAAGGCGCAGGGGATTTCAAACTTGGTGATCCCGTTGTGGTAACCTTGATCCGCGCCTGCGGGTCCTGCCCGTCCTGTGCCGGTGGCATGCCCACCATTTGTGAAACACCTTATGACACGGTGAAAGGTCCGCTGCAGACTGCCGACGGTGATGCGCTGGAACAGGCCATGGCATGCGGGGCCTTTGCCGAAAAGGTAGTTGTCAGCCACCGACAGATCGTCCGCATACCTGAGACCCTGCCCAAGGACCTTGCCAGCCTGCTGTCTTGCGGGGTGATCACCGGTGTTGGCGCAGCGGTCAACGCCGCCCAGCTTCGCCCCGGGCAGGACGTGGTTGTCATCGGCGCCGGGGGCGTCGGCTTGAACGCAATCCAAGGCGCACGTATTGCCGGAGCTCGCCGTATCGTTGGGGTCGATATGACACAGGATAAGCTGGATATCGCAATGGAGTTCGGCGCGACCCATGGTGTTTTGGCCAGCCAGAAAGAGCCGTGGAAAGCCGCCTACAAGGCGCTGGGCGGACGTGGCGCAGACGCCGTCTTGATTACTGTTGGTGCAATCCCGGCCTATGATCAGGCCCCGCGTTACCTTGGTCGGGGCGGCAAGGCGATCATGATCGGGATGCCCCATTCTGGTGACATGTCCAGCTACGAACCCGTCGTGCTGGCCGCGCTTGGCCAGGGCATGGTGGGCTCAAAAATGGGCGATGTAGTGATCCAGCGCGACATCCCGTGGATGATCGATCTGTATGAACAGGGGCGGCTGAAACTGGACGAGTTGATCTCGGGTCGCTGGACCCTGTCACAGATCAATGAGGCCATCGAAGACACCAAGTCCGGTGCGGCCAAACGCAATGTAATCTTGTTTGATCGCGACTGAACCCCGCAAAAGGAACACCCGATGAAACTGCAAGATCTCGATGTCATTGTCACCGCGCCTCCGGCACCGGGTTGGGGTGGGCGCTATTGGATTTTGGTCAAGGTCACCACGGATACGGGCGTGATCGGTTGGGGGGAATGCTACGCGTCCTCGGTTGGTCCCGAAGCCATGACCCATGTCATTCGCGATGTATTCGAACGGCACATGCAGGGCGAAAACCCCGAGAATATCGAGTTGATGTTCCGCCGCGCCTATTCCAGCGGCTTCACTCAGCGACCAGACCTGACCGTCATGGGTGCGTTCTCAGGGCTCGAAATTGCCTGCTGGGACATTTTGGGCAAGGATCGTGATCGTCCGGTCTATGCGCTGCTGGGTGGGCGGATGAACGACCGTATCCGGGCGTACACCTATCTCTACCCACTTCCTCAGCATAACCTGACGGACTTCTGGACTTCACCTGAGCAGGCCGGAGAAAGTGCTGCTGAAATGGTCCGGCGCGGCTATACCGCCGTCAAGTTTGATCCCGCCGGGCCTTATACAATCCGCGGCGGGCACATGCCCGCGATGTCCGATATCTCAATGTCGATAGCGTTTTGCAAAGCGATCCGTGAGGCAGTTGGAGCCAAGGCCGATCTGCTGTTCGGTACTCATGGCCAGTTCAACACAGCCGGAGCTATACGTCTGGGCCAAGCGCTGGAACCCTTTTCGCCGCTGTGGTTCGAAGAACCCACACCCCCCGACATGATCGAGGATATGGCCCGTGTGGCGCGCAATGTCCGTATCCCTGTCGCGACCGGTGAACGGATGACAACCAAAGCGGAATTTGGCGCGGTCCTGCGCGCCGGGGCCGCCGAAATCCTTCAGCCTGCGTTGGGACGCGCTGGTGGTATCTGGGAGATGAAGAAAGTCGCCGCGATGGCCGAGGTTTTCAACGCCCAGATGGCACCCCATCTGTATGCGGGACCGATCGAGTGGGCGGCGAATATTCATCTGGCGGCGTCGATCCCGAACCTGCTGCTGCTTGAAAGCATCGAGACCCCATTCCACGATCAACTGATAAAGGGAAGCATCCGCGTCGAGAAGGGGTTCGTCACTCCTCCGATCGAGCCCGGCCTTGGTATCGAAGTCGATGAAGGCCTTGCCCGAGCCCATCCCTACAAAGGTAACGGGCTGCACCTACAGATGCAGGAAACCCCATGTGACTATGCAAATGGGAATGCGTTTCAAGGCGGTGCACCCGCAACCGAAGGGTAACAATCGACAGGCGAGCAAGCCGATCAGTTCGAGACATACCCCGCGATGACCTGCAACAGTTTAAAGGCTGTGGCTGCATCGTTCTCGACGACCGCCAGAAATTCCTCTTCACCGATCCGTAGGCAGGACAGTTCCGTTTCAGCCACCATGCTCAACGCCCGAGGCTCTTTTCGGATCAACCCCAGCTCTCCCACCAACGCGCCCGCACCAACCGTAGTGATCAGTTGATCGGCCTCGCCCGAACGCGGCAGGTACAATCCTGCCTCGCCCTCAAGGATGACATAGGCGCCATCGGTTGGCTGATCATCCTTCAGAAACACCACCTGGCCAGGTTTCGCTTCGAACCAGCGCGCACCAAAGGCCAGCAGTCGAAGCTGGCGACGGTCGAGCCCAGAGAACAACGGGGTCTGCTCAAGCGCACGCAATTTGCGTACCAGATCGGCAGACGCCGCACCGTCGCCGTCGACGTCGGTTGGGCCTTCACCCGTCACGACCCGGCCCTGACGGATTTCAACATACATGTCGAAAACATCTGGATTTTCGAACGCATCATTTAGATAGATTACAGTAGTTTCGGGCAGCAATTCACGCAGATTTTTATAAACTGCGACCTGTGTCTCCATATCATAGCTGGCAAGCGCGGTTTCCAGGATCAGAATATCCGGCTTTTTGATCGCAGCGCGGGTAAAGGCCAGTGGTTCGGCAAATACCGCAGGCAAGTTCTGGCCGCCAATCGAGACCGGAACATCATAGATCAGTTCCACCACCATCGGTCGCGCCCCGTTCTCGGCCAGAACATCGACGATCAGTTTGCGCGCCTCGTCGGTCCGCGCACCGCCGATCTGGCTGACCTTGCCAAACAGTGCGTTTTCCATGACCGTCAAACCGGGTGCAAAGGCATCTTCATCCAACGGGACGAATACATCGTGCAAGGGTTCCAGCAATTTGGCCGAATGGCTGTGGCGAAGCTCAAGAATGCGGTTCTTCAGCTCATCCGAAAACGCCGGGCCAATCTGCTCGGCCGAGATCACAAATGGCACCGAAAGCAAGCTAGCCAATTGTTCGTCATCCAGCCCGTTTGCGCCTTCCTTCCGGGTTTGCTCGACCAATTCAACCGCGGCCTCGTAGGTCTGGGCCTCAAGCCCCAGCTTGCGAAACAAAGGATGATCTGTTCCATCAAGCCCAAATATCTGGCGCAGCATCTCAATTACGTCGCGTGTCAGGCTGATCAGGGTTTCATCCAACCCCAACTCGCGCAACTGGCCCAGAAACACGGTCTGCTGTGCCAGCAATTGTCGCGTCACCGGAACGCAGGGGGTGGCAAACAACAGGTTCTCAGCAACGGGTAGCGCAGGGTTATACGCGCAGCGATCGAAAATCAGCGCCTGCTGATCAAGCCCGGCCTCGCGCACCGCCTTCTGAACCCGAGGGCGCAATTCGACCAGCTTTGCTGCCAGTTCCGGGCGCTCATTCGCATCAAACACCTGCTCGGCACCGCGCTGAAACAACGCCGCGCCCGAGCCCATGCCATCGATCAGTTTCAGCCACCAATCGCGCAGCCGCGCCGTATCGTCAAAACCCGCCATTCCGGGGTCAAGCCATTCGGCGTTGAATGGATCAGCACTATTGCCTGCCCTCAGCGTCTCGGGGAAATCCGGATCCTCGGTGGACTTGGACAATGGATGTGACCGCATCGGCATCATCACATTTTCACCCAACGTGCCCTGAAACATTATGGGGCGCGAGGTTGCTAGACCTATTCGTTGGGCAACAACGCTTTGATGCAGGCCAGCCATATTGATGCCGCCGATTTCAATACGGCCAGAGGTTGGCAGAATCTCGCGGGTCAGCAACTCGGTCAGCGCATGGCGATCTTCCTCGCTGGTGGCCGAAATGCCGACAGTTTTACCTGCTGGGAACGTCAGGTCCAGATCATCCAAAACCTGATTGCCGTCGATATCACGAACCGAGACTTGATTCAGTACGATATCGCCATTCAGATGTGGACGATCCGCTGGCTCTCCGTCAAACAGGGCCTCATCAATCATTCCATCCGGTGCGAAACGATCAATCACAACATCCCATCGCAGCGACATGTCCTGCGTTTGATTATAATAGGTCAGCAGTTCTTTCCAGGGTGAGCTCAAGTCTTTGTAAGCCGCCAGCGCAGCCACCAGAGCACCCAGCGAAACAGACCCCTGCAACACCAGCAGGCCACCGACAAGGTAGAACATGAATGGCGTCAGCTGCGATATGAAGTTGTTGATGAACTTCATAAAGAACTTCTTCTGATAGATCTCAAAGCGGATGGCGAACAGGCGCCCCAGCTGATCCGAGATCATCGCCCGCCGATAACGCCAACCGCCATTGGCGCGCAGGGTCGAAGCACCGGCAGCGTTCTCGCCGATCTGGGCAGCCAAAACGCGGACCTCTTGAATGCGCTTCTTGTTCAGAAGATTGATCTGGCGTTGCAATCGCGGGATCAACCAGGCCTGCAGCGGGATCAACGCCACCGCGGCCAGTCCGAACCAAACGCTTTGGAGGAACAGAAAGGACAGGATCGTGATCATTTGTCCGGCCTGCAGCACGGGCTGACTGATCGCATCCCCCATCAGCCCACCCATCGGTTCGCTTTCAGCGGTTATCATCGAGACCATTTCGCCCTGACTGACCCGCTCAAAATATGGTTGTGGGAAGCGAAGCGCGCGGTTGATCAACTGATAGCGAAAGCGACGCAGCATACGCTCGCTCAGAACACCCTTCATGGTGTTGATACGCATCTTCATCAGCCCGTGCGCCAGCACCGCAGCCAGAAAGGCAAAGCACAGGATCATCAGAAAAGTGGTCTGCGTCAGGCTATAACCCCAGACATCGACAATCTGACTTGTCGCGCCGATTGCGTCATTGATGATGCGCTTGGGCAGCTCCAACGTCAGGTAAAGCAAAGGAAACAAGGTCGACGTCACGGCCAGCAAAATCAACTGGTCGCGCTTCGAGTATTTCCAGATGAACTGAAAGATCGATCGTTCTATTGAACCCGCCCCTACTAACGATCCGCCGCTCAAATCACTGATTTTGGCGTGAATACAACGGGCCGAATTTACCGCAATCGTATCCTCGGACGCAAATGAATTTCCGATTTGCGCCTAATTTGCGTTGTGTGAACAAGTTCATTTGCGCGTTTCGCGTTTACCCCCTAATCTCCTGATTCAGGACGATATCGGGAGGATTCATTTGCCTGCCAGCTTTGGCGCTGTGTTTCTGTTGCTGTGCCTGCTTCAGATCAAACACATGTTCGCCGACTATTTTTTACAGACGCCCAAGATGCTTTCCGGGCGAGGCACGTATTTCCACATGGGGCGCGCGCAACATGCTGCTGTGCATGTTGTGGGTTCGGTCGTGATTTTCGCGCTCTTTCGCGCCCCGATTGAATTCATACTGATCATCGCTGCGTTGGAATGGATCGTGCATTTCCACATCGACTTTGCCAAAGCCAACTATTCTGACCGCAAACAGTTGCAACCCAATCAGGCCGCTTTTTGGCGTGCCGCTGGTCTGGATCAGTTGTTTCACAACCTTACTTATATTGGCATGGCCTGGGCTTGGGTGGCTTTCGCGGCTTAAGCTTCAGGGTACCACCGGTCGGTTCCGCTTGATCGTCCGCAGCACGACATTCGTTTGCGCGCTGGCGACGGCGGGCAATCGAAACAAGAAATCTTCCAGAAACGTGTTGTAAGCAGACAGATTCCTGCACAAGACACGCAGATGATAATCGGCCTGACCAGTCGTGGCGTAGCATTCCTGCACTTCGGGGCTGATCTCGACGGCCCGGATGAAGTCGACAATCTTGTCCGGGTCATGCCGGGTCAGGTGAACATGCACGATTGCTTCGAACGTCAACCCCATCTCGGCAGGGTTCACCAAAGCGCCGTACCGTTCGATCACCCCAGCCTCTTCCAGCGCGCGCACCCGGCGCCATAGCGCGGAGGCTGACATGCCGACTGCATCTGCCAATTCGGCGTTTGAAACCCGGCTGTCATTTTGAAGCAGCGTCAGAATGCGGTGGTCCCGATCATCAAGAGTAGTCATCTTGGAAAGATTCATCCGTAAATATAACTAAATCTGGTAAATCCTATCATATTTTGCAGAACTCGCACAAACTCTGAAACAGAAATTCACCTGCGGGGGGTTAAAATAACCGAACACCAAAGACAAAAACCCATGGACGCGCAGCAATGAGCCACCACGAACCCTCCCCCCGCACCTATCGGCTTGAAGACCGCTATACCCTGACGCAGGGCCGGGTTTTTCTAACAGGCACGCAAGCCTTGGCGCGGATTATGATGGACCAGGCCCGACGCGACCGTCAGGCCGGGCTGAACACGGCGGGGTTTGTCTCGGGCTATCGCGGATCGCCACTGGGCGGGCTGGATCTTGAGCTATGGCGCGCAAAGGACCGGCTGAAGACGGATCGCATCACGTTCATGCCCGCCGTGAACGAAGACCTCGGCGCAACGGCGGTTCTGGGTGCGCAACAGGCCATTTTGGACCCGCATTGCGAGGTCGAGGGCATCTTTTCGATGTGGTACGGTAAAGGCCCCGGTGTCGACCGATCAGGCGATGCATTGAAACACGGGAATGCATATGGGTCTGCGCCAAAAGGTGGCGTGCTGGTCGTGGCAGGCGATGATCATGGTTGCGTCAGTTCTTCGATGCCGCATCAGTCGGATGTGGCCTTCATGTCGTGGTTCATGCCGACATTGAACCCAGCCTCGGTCGAGGAATATTTGGAATTCGGCGAGTACGGGTTCACTCTGTCCCGTTTCTCAGGCACGTGGGTCGGGTTCAAGGCGGTCTCGGAAACGGTCGAAAGCGCACGGTCCGTCGATCTGCACCCGGATCGCAGCTTTTCCCTGCCGCAGATCGACTTGCCCGAACTCGGTTTGCACGTCCGCACCGCCGATTTGCCCTCGCCCGAGATCGAGACCCGCATCCAACGCAAGTTGCGCGCCGTTCGGGCCTTTGCCGAAGCAAACCCCATCGACCGGCGTATTTATGACATCGACAGTGCGAAGTTCGGCTTCGTGACCACCGGCAAGGGGCACCTCGATCTCATGGAGGCGCTGCGTTTGCTGGACCTTGATGAAGCCGCCTGTCGCCGCTTGGGGATCGACATCTACAAGGTTGGCATGGTCTGGCCGCTGGCCCGTCGCAACGCGTTGCGCTTTGTGAAAGGCAAGGCCGAGGTTCTGGTCGTCGAGGAAAAGCGCGGCATCATCGAAAGCCAATTCAAAGAATATTTCTATGACTGGCCCGGCGACAAACCCCATAAGATGGTAGGTAAATATGACAGCCATGGCGAACCGCTGATCCCATGGACCGGGGAACTCAGCCCTTTGATGCTGGCCCCTATTGTTGCCGCCCGACTTAACACGTTCTTCCCTGAAGAAAACCTGCCTGCCAAAGCGCGTGCACTGACTGAGACAGAACCGCCCGTGATCAACGTCCCGGGCGCAACACGGACACCCTATTTCTGCTCGGGCTGCCCGCACAATACATCAACCAAAGTTCCAGAAGGCTCTACCGCTGCCAGCGGCATTGGTTGCCACGTAATGGCATCTTGGATGGATCGCGAGACGGTCGGGTATGCACAGATGGGAGGCGAAGGCGTACCCCATGTGGTGGCCTCACAATTCAATGGCGGAAAGCATATCTTCCAGAACCTTGGCGAAGGGACGTGGTACCATTCTGGATCACTCGCGATCCGTCAGGCGGTCGCGGCAGGGACAAATATCACCTATAAAATCCTCTACAATGATGCGGTCGCAATGACCGGAGGGCAACCAGTGGATGGACCTGTCAGCGTTGCAGGCATTGCCCAAACCTGCCGGGCTGAAGGCGTTGCGCGGATCGCGCTGGTCTCGGACAACATTGCCAAGTTTCACCGATCCGATTTCCCGGCTGGCACCACATTCCACGACCGGGCAAAGATGGACAGCCTGCAACGCGAACTGCGCGACATACCCGGAGTCACGGTCCTGATCTATGAACAGACCTGCGCCACCGAGAAACGCCGCCGCCGCAAGCGTGGGACAATGGAGGACCCCTCGACGTTCGTCTGGATCAATGATCTTGTCTGCGAAGGTTGCGGCGATTGTTCGGTGGCATCGAATTGCCTGAGCGTTGAGCCGCGAGAAACCCCGCTGGGGCGCAAGCGCAAGATCAATCTAAGTTCGTGCAACAAGGATTTTTCGTGCTTGAACGGGTTCTGTCCGAGTTTTGTGACCGTTGAGGGCGCAACCCGACGAAAGCGCGCCATCGAAATGGACTTCAATGCGCTTGAAACAGGCCTGCCGGACCCAAAGCTTCCATCTTTGGACACACCGTTTGATCTGCTTGTGACAGGCGTGGGTGGCACTGGGGTTGTCACGGTTGGGGCCCTGATCACTATGGCCGCGCATCTGGAAGGCAAAGGTGCCTCGGTCCTGGATTTCACCGGATTTGCGCAGAAATTCGGCACGGTACTCAGTTATATCCGCCTTGGCGCAGCTCCGGATGCGCTTAACCAAGTACGCATAGATCAAGGCGCTGCGGATGCGGTGATTGGCTGTGATGTGGTGGTGAGTTCGGCCCCCAAAGCCTCAGCTCATTATGCCCGCGGGACACGCGTTGTGCTGAACAGGGCTGAGATGCCCACCGGCGATCTTGTCCTGCGTCGCGATGCCCAATTGCGGGTCGATAAGCGGGAACAGGCGATCGCAGATGTGGTTGGGGTGGACAATCTCGCCAGCCTTGACGCAAATGCAATAGCTGAGGCGCTACTGGGGGATTCCGTCTTCGCCAACGTCATTTTGCTGGGTTATGCATGGCAAAACGAGCTGGTTCCGGTGTCGCATCTTGCATTGGCTCAGGCCATCTTGCTGAACGGTGTTGCCGTCGAAAAAAACCGGCTGGCCTTTGCTCTTGGGCGTTGTCTGGCGGCTGACCCCGACCGCATTCACGGGCTGGCACTACCCGAAGAGGCAAACGGCACCTTGGATCAGGTGATTGCGCGTCGGGTGGCGTTTTTGACAGATTATCAGGATGCCGCATATGCGGATCGCTATGCGCAACAGATTGAAGCAATCCGCGCGTCGAACCCGAAAATATCCGACGATATTCTAGAATCCGTAGCCCGTAACCTGTTCCGCTTCACGGCCTATAAGGACGAGTTCGAAGTGGCCCGGCTGCAAACGTCCCAAAACTTCGACAACGAACTGAAGCAACAATTCGAGGGAGATTTCAAAACCAGTTACCATTTCGCCCCGCCAATGCTCAGCTGGCGCAAAGACGAACGGGGCCGCCCCCTCAAGGTTGCACTGGGCCCATGGATGCGTCCGGTTCTGCGGGGACTGTCCCGTCTACGTGGTTTGCGCGGCTCGGTCCTGAACCCCTTCGGCTATCACTCCGAAGCGCGACTGCATCGAGATATCCTAAACTGGTACCAATCGCTGTTGGACATGTATCTGACAAACCCCTCCGCCCATTCCGAGGCCGAGTGGCTGGACGTGCTGTCAGCTGCGGACCAGATACGCGGTTTCGGTCCAGTACGGGAAGAAAGCTATGAGAAGGCGCGCGCGATGGCGCGTTAACCAAGCACCGAGAAACTGCTATCGGTATTGACCGGTCGCTTGCGGGAATAGAAACCGGTGTCGATTGTGCGTCCAATGTAAGGCAGTTCAAACTGCATCGGCTTGTCGTCATGATCCGCACCGCCTTCGACGTAGTCGATCAGCGCAGCCATCATTTTGCCCGCAATCGGCGCGTTCTTGTATTGGTTACCGCTGGTGCCGCAGGCCATGTAAAACCCCGGCAGGCTGGACTTGTCATAGATCGGAATCCAGTCAGTCGAGGCATCATACAAATCCACCACCCCACGGGTTCTGGAGGGTATCCCCAAGCTCGGGACCCGCTGGGCATAACGCATGGCCTGCGTGGTCCATTGATCCGTAAAATCGTGGTTATAGCTTACATCATCTTCGCACCATTGATGCGGATCACATGCCGGATCCTCGGAACCGATCAGAATATGATTGCCATGTTCTGGACGGCAATACAGCGCGATATCACTATCCGAGACAATTGTTCCTTGCGTTTCGAAATCAAATCCTTCGGGCGCGGGTACATGCACCACCTCCTGCCGCAGCGGGCGGGTCCGAATTGTCATGTCGCCCAGAACCCCGGCCATTTCGTTGACAAGCGCTGACCCGGGACCGGCAACATTCACCACTACTTTGGCGTGGATTTCTTCACCAGAGGCAAGCCTGACACCTGCGACGCGCCCCTGCTGCGACAGGATTTCACGTACGTCTGCGCCTGTTCGCACTTCGGCACCATGCAGCTTGGCGGCATCCATCAGGTTTTGCGCCGACAAGGCCGGATCGGTCACATAACCTGCTTTCGGCCAGAATACTGCGCCCTGAATCCGATCTCCGTTCGGTTGGCCGAACTCCGGATCATCCATGCGCCGCGCCGGGGCAAAGCTGTCCAGAGAATAGATCGGCAGACGTTCGGTAATCCGCTCAGGTGCCCATTCTTCAAACGGACAATCCAGTTCGGCGCTGTATTTCTTATGTTTCTCAAGAAACCCATTGGCCTCGGTCTTGACGACCAAACACCCGGTCTCACGAAACTGCGCCAAATCGGCTGTGTCGGGCAAGCCCAGATAGTTCGCCCAATCACGCCAATAGTGATAGCCTTCCCAGGCGAACGCGGTTCCATCGAGGGTCGAATAATGCATCCGAATTATCGCGCAAGAGCCTGCGGTCGAGCCATGCCCAACCTGCGCATTGCGATCCAACGACAGAGTTTTCCAACCGGCCTTGGACATCTCGAACGCGATGGCGGCTCCGATCACACCGGTGCCAATGATGATTGCGTCAGGTTGGTTCATGTCCTGCCCCTTCCCAGAAACGTTTCGCATACGCGCTGAATTCGGTGATTTCCTCGGGTCGCGGTTCGACCCCTGTAAAAACATAAAGGTAGTGTGGAACCATCGACAGCCTGATCGCCAATGGTTCGTTTAACTGCGCCAGATCATATCCGATCTGCATATAATATAGCACCCGCGCCCGCGTCTCTGCCTCGGTCTCATCATAGTTGAACCGGATGAACATCGCGCGCAGCGCGGCCAGGCGACGGGCATCGGACTGGTCCAGCATACGCCGCACCTTTCCCGATCTTCGTGCCCAATCCCGCACAGCAAAATCAAGCGCCGTATCAAATAGTTCGGTATTCACAACGCAGCGCTGAACATTGCAAACCGCAGCCGTGATCGTTTCAGCAGGCAATTCGGATTGAGCGATCAAGGCCGCCGTATTTGTCGCCTGCCATCGCGCCAGCAGCGCATCCAGTAATTCCTGCCGCGACTTGAAGTACCAGTAGAATGATGAGCGCGAGACCGCCATCCGCTCGGCAAGGTTCATGACTTTCACCTGCTCGACCCCGTCCGAAATCAGGACGTCCATGGCCACGTTCAGCCAATCATCGCGCGTGACCTTGACGTTACCAATCAGTGGCTCAGCTTCGGGATCGTCCCTGTGCAGGATGGGTTTGGTGCTCATTCAACTCTCCGGCGGTGCGCCGCCCTCTTCTGTACGGCGCGCTATGAAATCCTTCAACGCACCAAGGCGATCCGTATCTGATGCCGGTGCTTTGAAATTTGCCAGGATTTCCTTCCATACACCGGTCGCGCGATGGTTGGCGTCGATCGCGCCACGCTCGGTCCAGGTGCCAAAATTTGCGTAATCATGCAGGTGCGGCTCATAAAATGCGGTATTATAGCGCTCCATTGTCTGGCTCGTGGCGAAGAAATGTCCGCTGGGTTCAACCTCGCTCAGCGCAGTATCAAACCCGATCTCTGCACCATTGGCCTGTGCCCCTGCACAAAGCTCGGCCACCATGTTCAACACTTCGGCATCGCAGATCATCTTCTCGAAAGATACGGTCAGGCCACCTTCGAGCCATCCGGCCGAATGAATGATCACCGTAGCCCCGGCCATCAGGCAGCCCCACAGGCCGAACTGGTTTTCATTGGCGGCCTGAACGTCGTTGATATTTGCCGCAGACCCCGCCGCAGACCGCCAGGGCAGGCCTAGATACCGGGCCAACTGGCCCGCCGCCAAAGACGCCTGAAAATGCGAGGGTGTCCCGAATGCAGGCGCCCCTGATTTCATGTCGACATTGCTGGTAAAGGTCCCATAGCACACCGGCGCACCGGGGTTGGTAAGCTGGGTCAGCGTCAAGGCCGCAAGCGCCTCGGCATGGGACAGCGTGATGGCCCCGGCCACCGTGATCGGAGCCATTGCGCCCATCAGGGTAAAGGGTGTGATGATCGACATCTGACCATGGCGCGCAAAGTCGATCAGCCCCTGAGCCATTGGAATATCCAGCGTCCGCGGGCTGTTGGTGTTGATAATCGTGTAACAATGGGCGTTAGCGCGGAACTCCTTGTCAGACAGACCTCGCGCCGTCGAGAGCATCTCGAAGCAGTCCATCACTTGCGGCGCGCCTCGCGAGAAGAAGAACGGGAACTTATCCGTCAGCTCCATCTGCGCTTGTGTGGTGAAATAGTGCCGCACATTGGTTGGCACGTCCTGCGGTTCGACCTGCGGTGAGATCATCTGGAAGACATCAAAGTGATGAGTGAGCTTTAGGAACTCCAGATAATCCTGCCCACTCGCTGGCCGCCGACCGCGTTCCAGATCGGTCGCGTTTGGAGCGCCAGCGCCGGGTTGGAACACCAAAGAGCCCAGCTCCAAAGTGAAATCCCGGTGCCGAGCGCCCGCCCGGCAGGCGATGGATTTCGGAGCTGAGGCCACCGCAGCCTCAACCATATCCCGCCCGATGAAGACCATTTCGCTGTCTTCATCCACGCGGGCGCCACCCTGCGCGTAGATTCGCCGCGCTTCGGGCAATAGAACTTTCACGCCCAACTCTTCCAGTGTGCGCAATGCGTTGTCGTGCATATCTGCAATCTGATCCGTCGGGAACACTTCCATCTGTGGAAACGGATTGCGCAATTGGCGATAATTCACCTCGCGACTAGATTGCGGGGCGGAATCGGTCCCGCGCCCGCGCCGTCGGCGTCTTTGGCCCAAGTCCGACATGGTCAACCTCGCATCGCTTTGCCAAGCGGGTCATAGGGCGACGGCGCAATCACGCGGGCCGGGCGTTCGACACCGACCACATGCACCGACAACTCGGTGCCTGGTTCAGCCTTGTCGCGGTCGACCAAAGCCATGGCCAGCGACTTGCCCGTGTAGTGGCCATAGCCACCCGAAGTCACAAATCCAACGCGCTCTTCCCCGGCCCAAATCGGTTCATACCCGCTGGCATCGGCATCCAGCGCGTCAACCTCAAGCGTCACTTGAACTTGCGCCGGACCGTTGCCATCGCGTTCAGCCAGCGCAGCCTCTTTGCCAACGAAATCCTTGTTCCAGTCGATCCAGCGATCCATTCCGGTCATGCCTGGCGTGTAAAGCTGAGTGAATTCTGCAGACCAGATACCAAAGCTCTTCTCAAGCCGCGTCGACAGCATCGCGTTGAATCCGCATTCGCGGATACCGTCCCCGGCCCCGGCCTCTAGCAGCATCCGGCGCAGTTTGATGTGGTCGCCATAGCGGCAGTTTATCTCATACCCTTTTTCGCCCGTCACAGACATACGCGCCACACGGGCACGCACCAGACCGATATCAAAGTCGCCACAGCCCATGAATTTCAGGCCCGAGATATCCTGTTCGACCAGTTTCTCGACCACAGCCTGCGATTTCGGCCCAACCACGGCAAAACCGCAATATTCCTCGCCCAGATCGCGGATATTCACGGCGTCCATCATGTGATCATTGAACCAGCGCATATGCCATGCGCGCAGATAATAGCTACCCATGATCCACCAGGTCCCGTCGCCCCAGTTCAGCACGGTCAGATCACCCTTGAGGCGACCGTTTTCACCCAGCATTGGAGCCAGTTTGGCACGCCCCGGTGCAGGCAGTTTCGACGCCATGATCCTGTCCAGCCAAGCCTCGGCATTTGGCCCAGTGACCTCAAAGCGCGAAAAGCCCGAGATATCCAGTAGTCCCACGCCTTCGCGGATGGTTTTGCACTCCTCAGCCACGATGTCGTGCGCATTCGAGCGTTTCAGCGTCGGCGTCTCTTCAAAGCCTTCGGGCGCAAAGTAAAGCGGCACTTCCAGATCCCAACTGACGCCCCATTTGCACCCCGCCTCGGTCATTGCATCATGGGCTGGGGCCATCTTCAGCGGGCGACCTGCGGGCAGTTGCTCGTTCGGGTAAGTCATCACGAAACGACGGGAATAGAACTGACCGGTTGTTTCGCGGATGTAGCGTTTGTTCTGAGCGAAATCGCCATAGCGCGCCACGTCCATAGGCCATGCGTCGGCCTCAGGCTCGCCATGGATCATCCATTCGGCAAGCGTCTTACCAACGCCGCCACCCTGCAGGAATCCGGCCATCACCGCACAAGCTGACCAATAACCGCGCTTGCCTGGGACCGGACCGACCAGCGGGTTGCCATCGGGTGAGAAGGTGAACGCGCCGTTCACCCATGTTTTGATGCCAACATTCTGGATCGACGGGTACCGTTCAAAGCCCAGCGTCAGCTCGTTCTCGATCCGGTCGAGCTGTTCCTGGAACAATTCTTCACCGTAATTCCACGGCGCACCGTCCATAGCCCAGTGCTCGTGATCGA
Organism: Ruegeria sp. SCSIO 43209; assembly: GCF_019904295.1. Lineage (NCBI taxonomy): Bacteria > Pseudomonadati > Pseudomonadota > Alphaproteobacteria > Rhodobacterales > Roseobacteraceae > Ruegeria > Ruegeria sp. SCSIO 43209. The sequence continues at coordinate 377,751 of NZ_CP065359.1, read as the reverse complement.
CCTCGTAGATGCCCACCAGAACGCCCTTCTGGTCCTGTCGCATATAGGTGAAGCCTTCAAGATCAACCGTCATCGGCATCTCGAAATCCGCCTCGGCCACCTCAGGCACCGTATCGGTGATCAGATAGTGGTGTTTCAGCGGCGAAACCGGCAGCTCCACTCCGGCCATGCGCCCCACCTGTTTGGCCCAGAGGCCAGCAGCGTTGACCACATGTTCACAAGTGATAGTGCCTTTGTCGGTCACAACTTCCCAACCATCCGCAGTCTGTGTCAGGCTTTCGACCTTGGTTTCTTCGTAGTATTCCGCGCCACGTTTCTTGGCCGCAGTTGCATAAGCCTGAACCGTACCGGTTGTATCGATGTAACCTTCGCGATCCGCCCACATCGCGCCCAGCACGCCGTCGGTGGACATGATCGGGCAGCGTTTCTGCGCCTCCTCTGGCGACAACAACTCACAGTCGTCAATGCCGATGGACTGAAAAATGCGGTAGTTGGCCTGCAGCCACTCCCACCGTTCGGGCGTGCCCGCCAGCGTCAGGCCGCCGGTCATGTGCAGGCCGATATTCTGGCCCGACTCTTTTTCGATCTCGCTGAGCAGATCAATCGTATAGGCCTGCAGCGACGCCATGTTCGGATCTGCGTTCAGCGCATGGATGCCTCCCGCCGCGTGCCACGAAGACCCCGAGGCCAAACGCCGCCTTTCCAGCATGACCACATCTGACCAGCCAAACTTGGCGAGATGGTACAGAACCGAGGCGCCGACAACGCCGCCACCGATGACTACGACACGATACTGTGATTTCATCCTGCGCTCCCCTGCATGACTCGCAGAGGACGCTAGAGGCACTGTTCACTTCTGTCTAGACATTTCTGTACAGTTCGAGGGACAGCACCCGGATCAGCTTAAAGCCGGGCGCTCGGGCGTGTCTGAACGGCATCAAACCAGGCGCGTGTGGCCGTGTTCTCTTCTGGGATACGCATCTTGATGACACGTGCGAAATCGACAAACACAAATGTGGTGATATCGGCCAGTGAAAACATGTCACCCGCAACGAAACCGCTCACTTGCAGACGGGCCTCAAGCAAATCGAAGAAGGCACGCACCCGCTCAGCCCCCCGCTGCGCTAGTTCAGGGATTTGCGCGTGGTTTGCAGGCCCGGTAATCGCGCGATCTTTGAACGAAGGATGGGTGTTGCGCAATGTTTCCGCGATTGGTGCGCCACATTGTTGTTCGGCGATGGCATTCCACATCAGAATTTCGCCTTTTTCATCCGGCGTTTGCCCCATCAAGGCAGGTTCCGGAAAGCGCGCCTCGAGATAGGCGGCGATGCCAAGATTTTCTGTGAGCGTGGTACCTTCATCCGTAACAAGCACAGGAATCGTTGCACCGGGGTTCACGGTCCGGAAGGCATCACTAAACTGTTCACCCTTGGCGATTGAGATATGGCGGGTTTCAATCTCCAGCCCCTTTTCCGCAATAAACATCCGGGCACGGCGCGGGCTTGGCGCGGTTGAACAATCGTAGAACAGCATTTTTGACGGTCCCCTCCAAAGCTTCACGCCTCAGACGTTAGACCGGCCCGGTACTACAGCGCGAGTCGGATCACACAGTGACCCTACGGCAGATCAACGCCGGTAGATGAAACAACGTCCCTCCACCGCGCCTGCAGGCAGCGGCACTTCGGTCAGTGTTTCGAAATACATACGATCGCTGGAAACCATCAGTCCATCCCGCGCCAGAAGCGGTTCGATCAAAGGTGAGACGAGGCGGGCAAAAGCATCATTCTTTTGCCGGTTGTGTCCCCCAAGATCGGCATGGATCAGACTGGCTGACGCGCCAAATCGCGTAACCGAAGCAGGCAATGTTTCGCGCACATCACCGAGAATCACCAGATCATCGGGCGGTGTCGAATCGGGATGAGACGCAACGGCCCGTTCAAAAACATAAACAGGACGGTCCTGAATGTGCTTAACCATGTGGTGATATGTGCGCCCATTTCCCAATCCCAGCTCAAAAACCGGACCGGGCTGCCCCGTGGTCTGCGCGATGGCAAAGTCCAGACAAGCACGTTGCGAGACCATTCGGTCAATGAACAGATCCAATCGGCTTTGTTGCTCGGACACGGGGCACCTCTTTCAAAATCATTCGACACCAGTCGGGGGGCGATTGCGCCTTTGATGGCAAAAACTCAAGACTTTGTGTAGCCATACGGCCCGAGTTTCACGATTCCGCGACAATTCGGGTGAAGAAGGTGTTTGACTACGCCGCCCCAACCGCGCGAAACTGCTCAAAAAAGACAGGGAGTTCACAAAGCCGATGTTTTTTAGCGGCCAGACGGGTGGAAAACCCGCATGAGTGCGTTGTTGTCCGTTCGGGATCTCAGCATCGGCTTTGGCACGGGTCCATCCGTTGTCCAAGATGTCAGCTTCGAGGTCGAACCCGGGCAGACACTTGCATTGGTTGGAGAATCCGGTTCGGGCAAAACGATTTCCTGTCGCGCTGCACTGCGTATTCTGCCGCGTACCGCCAAGATCCGTAGCGGAACGATCACGCTGAACGATTCCAAAGGCACCGCTAATCTGATCGAACTGAGTGAAAGACAGATGCGTGGTATTCGCGGCAATCGGGTTTCTATGATTTTTCAGGAACCGATGCGATCTCTGTCACCGCTTCACAAAATCGGAAATCAGGTCAGCGAAGTTCTTTGGTTGCATCGCGGCGCATCCGATGCACAGGCCCGCAAAGAAGTTCTGACCCAGTTTGAGAGGGTTGGTTTCCCCGACCCTGCCCGCGCCTACGACAGCTATCCGTTCGAGCTGTCCGGCGGCATGCGCCAGCGTGCCATGATTGCCATGGCCATGGTGTCCAAGCCTGAATTGCTCATCGCGGACGAGCCGACAACAGCGCTGGATGTTACCACCCAAGCGCAGGTTCTTGGGCTGATCAAAGAGCTGCAGCGCGAGACCGGTATGGCGCTGATCCTTGTCACCCATGACCTGGGTGTAGTTGCTAACATGGCCGAGCGGGTGGTCGTCATGCACAAAGGCCGCGTGATGGAAGCTGGCCCGGCAGCACCAATTCTGAACGATCCGGCGCACCCCTATACGCAGCAGCTGTTCGACGCAGCGCCTGAGATACCCGATCAGGATGCCGTCGGCATACCGATGCCCGACGAGGACCTAATTCTGCAGATGACCGGGGTCTCAAAGACCTACACGATGCGATCGAGCAAAGGTTGGAAAGCCGACAAACTGATCCATGCCTGCCGGGGCGTAGATATGAAGCTGGCGCGCGGCAAGACGCTTGCAATCGTTGGCGAAAGCGGGTCTGGCAAAACAACCGCCGCCAGAATCGCTCTGGGCGCTGAACTGCCCGACCCGGGCGGCGAAGTTCTGTTCAGAACAACAAGGGATTCCGAACCGATAACGGTTCACAGTATGACACGGACCGAACGCACCGCGTTTCAGCGCAAGGCGCAAATGGTGTTTCAGGATCCCTATAGCTCTCTTAGCCCCCGTATGCGCATTCAGGATGCCATGACCGAGCCGTTGGAGATACACCGCCTCGGCACTGTGGCAGAGCAGCGCGACAAAGCGGCCGCGATGTTGCAGCGGGTCGGGCTGAATGCCGATATGCTCAAACGCTATCCGCATGCGTTTTCTGGTGGACAACGACAGCGCCTATCTATCGCCCGCGCGATGATGTTGGACCCGGCGCTGATTGTTTGTGACGAGCCAACCTCGGCGCTGGATGTATCCGTTCAAGAGCAAATTTTGACCCTGCTCGAAGAACTGCAGGACAGTCTGAACCTGTCTTACCTGTTCATCTCACATGATCTGGCCGTCGTCGCGCGCATTGCCGACGAAGTCGCCGTCATGCGCCGGGGTCTTGTGGTGGAACAAGCCCCACCCGAAACCCTGTTCTACAATCCACGTCATCCCTATACCAAGGCACTGATTGCCGCCCAGCCGGAACCAGATATCAATCGCCCGATTGATCTGAAACTGGTTGCGTTGGGTGCCGGTTCTCCCGACAGTTGGGATGACGCCTTTCGATTTTCCGACTCCGTGATACCTTCTTTGGTAGAGTTGGAGCCCGGCCATAAGGTACGTTGCCATGTTTAAGACCACTCACCGATTGATTTTGGCCGCGTCGCTGGCCATCACAGGAATGCTGCCCGCTGTGGCAGAAATTCCGTCTAATCTTCAGGAAAACGCGTTCTGGCAAACCGAGGTTGAAAGCGGCGACCTGCCACCGGTTGCTGAACGTATTCCGCAAGAACCGCTGATCGTGGACTTAGCCGCCAAAGGTCGCGAATTCGGCGTACCCGGCGGTACACTGCGCACGATGGTCACCCGGTCCAAAGATATTCGGCAAATGGTGGTCTATGGCTACGCAAGGCTTGTGGGCTTCGATCAGGATTACAACATCGTCCCGGATTTGCTGGCTTCTTTCGAAAATGAAGACAATCGCAAATTTACTTTGAACCTGCGACCCGGCCACAAATGGTCAAACGGATCCGCGTTCACATCCGAAGACTTCCGGTATTGGTGGGAGGATGTGGCCAACAACGAATTGCTCAGCCCTTCAGGCCCACCAGATTTCCTGCTGGTTGAAGGCAAAACACCCACCGTCACCTTCCCCGACGAAACAACAGTTGTATTCGAATGGGATGACCCCAACCCGAATTTCCTGCAATCACTTGCTCAGGCGCGGCCGCCCTTTATCTATCGACCGTCTGAGTTCCTTAAGCAGTATCACGAGAAGTTTGCAGACCCCGAAGAACTGGCATTCAAGGTCGAAGATGCGCGGGTAAAAAGCTGGGCGGCGCTGCATAACAAGTTGGACAATCTATATAAGTACGACAATCATGAACTGCCGACGTTGCAGCCATGGCTCAACGCAAGTTCGGGCAAGAAAATCCGGCACAACTTTGTCCGTAACCCTTATTACCATCGGGTGGATTCAAATGGGGTTCAGCTGCCCTATATCGACGTAGTCGAAATGGAAATCGTCGCACCGGGTTTGGTCGCGGCCAAAGCAAATGCGGGTGAAACCGACTTGCAAGGTCGCGGATTGGCATTCCGCGATGCCTCGATCTTGAAAAAGGGCGAGGCTGAAGGTGGATACAAGACGCTTCTGTGGAAAACAGGCGTCGCGTCGCAGATCGCGATTTATCCCAATTTGAACTACACTGACGATGCGTGGCGCGAGGTTCTGCGCGATGTACGTGTACGCAGGGCACTGTCGCTCGCCATTGATCGCAAGACGATCAATCAGGCGCTCTATTTCAAGCTGGCCCAACCCGGCGCGATGTCGGTTCTGCCCGCATCGCCCTTCTACGACGAAGCGAATGCGCAGGCTTGGGCACAGTATGACGTCGACAAGGCGAATGCTCTGCTTGATGAGGCTGGGCTGACCGAGCGTGACAAAGATGGTATCCGACTGTTGCCCGACGGGCGTCCGATGGAGCTGATCATCGAAACCGCAGGTGAGCGGCAAGAGGTTGAAAATGCCCTGCAGATCGTCACGGATACCTGGCGTGAGATCGGAGTCGAACTGGTCATGCGACCATTGGATCGAGACATCCTGCGCAACCGGGTCTTCTCGGGCAATACAATGGCGTCGGTCTGGTTCGGCTGGGATGACGGCATTCCGCAAAGCCACACATCGCCGGCCTATCTCGCCCCGACCGATCAGGTCTTTCTGGCATGGCCTAAATGGGGCCAATACTATCAGACAAATGGAGGGTCGGGCGAACCACCAGACATGCCCGAGGCCGAACTTCTCATGAAGCTTGCCCACGATTGGGAAATCGCCTCCACGGATGAAGAACGCGGCGCAGTCTGGTCTGAGATGCTGAAAATTCACGCTGACCAGCTTTATGCGATCGGCATCCTGAACGGCGCACCGCAGCCTATTGTCGTGTCGAACCGCCTGCGCAATGTGCCTGAGCAGGCCATGTGGGCATGGGAACCCGGCGCACATTTCGGCATTCACCGTCCCGACGAGTTCTTCTTCGCCGACTAATTCAGGAGCAGCTAAATGGTCATGCTGCGCTACGCGGTGTATCGCTTTTTCACGATGCTGCTGACATTGCTGGTGGTGTCGGTTCTGATTTTCGTGATCATCAACCTGCCCCCCGGCGATTATCTCAGCAACCAGATCGCCGAACTGCAGGCTTCGGGACAGTCCGCCGGTGTCGCCAAGGCCGAGTTTCTGCGCAAGGAATACTCATTGGACCGGTCGTTGCCCGAGCAGTACCTGATCTGGATGGGCTTTTGGCCCGGACCGCATGGGTTCGAAGGCTTGTTACAGGGCAATTATGGCTGGTCCTTCGAATTTGACCGCCCCGTGCGCGAGATCGTGGGCGATACGCTGTGGTTGACGGTTGTGGTCAATCTGGCTGCCATTCTATTCGTCTATGCCGTTGCTCTACCATTGGGGGTCATCGCTGCGGCCAGATCACGGACGTGGATCGACTATACCTCGGCCTTTGTAGGCTATCTGGGTCTTGCGACCCCGAACTTCCTGTTGGCGCTGATCCTGTTCTACTATGGCCATCGCTATTTCAACCTGCCCATCGGCGGACTAATGGACCCTTCCTTTGAGGGACAACCGATGAGTTGGGACAAGTTGAAATCCATCCTTGTCCACCTGATCGTTCCGACCTTCGTCATCGGAACCTCGGGTGCTTCGGCCATGATGCAGCGCCTGCGCGCCAATATGCTGGATGAACTAGGGAAACCTTATGTCGAAACAGCAATCGCCAAGGGCATGTCCCCATCGCGGATGCTGACGAAATACCCATTGCGCGTGGCCTTCAACCCGTTTGTCGCCGACATTGGAAACCTGCTGCCCTCGATGGTTTCCGGGTCGGTTTTGGTCTCGGTGGTTCTGGGTCTGCAAACAATCGGCCCGACCCTGCTGACTGCCTTGAAAACGCAGGACCAGTTCCTGTCGGCCTTCATTCTTATGTTCGTGGCTCTGCTGACGCTGATCGGCACCATGATTTCCGATATCCTGCTGGTCATGCTTGATCCGCGCATTCGTTACGAGGGGCGCGAAGCATGACCGATAAACCCGATGGTCGCTATGTCGACGACGCACCATTTGACCCGCAGGCCTCTATTCAGCAGCTTGAGCGCGCAGATCTCGATGCCCCTAATTGGGTGCTGGTCTGGCGCAAGTTCAGGACCCACAAGCTGGGTCTGATTTCTGGCCTCTTCTTACTGCTCTGCTACTTGATGCTGCCTTTTGCGGGCTTTATTGCCCCCTACGGCCCCAATGATCGGAACGGAGAGCACCTGTATGCTCCACCCCAGTCGGTCAACTGGTTTCATGAGGGGAAGTTCATCGGCCCCTACGTTTATCCAATAGTTGCAGAGGCGGACCTTGAAACTTTCCAGTGGAAATTCGTCGCTGACACGGAAGACCCGCGCCCAATCCGGTTCTTCTGCGAAGGGTCAGAATACAAACTCGCAGGCCTGATAAAATCCGATACGCACCTGTTTTGCGCACCCGAAGGGGCCACGCTGTTTCTGTGGGGCTCGGACCGTCTGGGCCGCGATGTATTCAGCCGCATCCTATATGGCGCGCAACTGTCGCTGACAGTGGGCCTGATCGGCATTTCGGTATCCTTCTTCCTCGGCATCCTGTTCGGGTCAATGGCCGGGTATTTCGGAGGGCGCATCGACTGGACCATCAACCGTGTGATCGAAATCCTGCGCTCGCTGCCGGAACTTCCCCTCTGGCTGGCCTTATCCGCCGCGGTGCCATCAAATTGGAGCCCGGTCGCGGTATTCTTCATCATCTCGATCATCCTCGGTATTCTCGATTGGCCAGGCCTTGCCCGATCTGTCCGCGCAAAATTCCTGTCTCTCAGGGAAGAGGAATACGTACGTGCGGCCGAGATGATGGGCGCAAGTTCCGGTCGTGTGATCCGAAAGCACCTGCTACCCAATTTCATGTCGCATCTGATTGCCTCGGCCACGCTATCAATCCCTGCGATGATCTTGGGCGAAACCGCCCTCAGCTTCCTTGGCCTTGGGCTGCGCGCCCCGGCGGTCAGTTGGGGCGTGATGTTGAACGACGCGCAGAACCTCGCCTCAATCGAAATCTATCCATGGACCGCGATCCCGATGCTACCGATCATCGTCGTGGTGCTGGCCTTCAACTTCCTTGGCGATGGGCTGCGCGACAGCCTTGATCCCTATCAGCAATGAGCTTGCTGTCCGCCCTCCCCTCAACTGACACCTACAGGGTCAATGGGGCGGGTGCGCGGCCCAGCGCCTTCGCGGTTTCGGAGCTGGCGACGGCCAGTTTTGCGGCAGTCGGGCAGGAGCTGTCGCGCCTTGTGACAGCCTTGAACCTGGCGCCTGCACCTCTGGAGGTGGCCGTAGATCATCGACTGGCCTCCTTGTGGTATGGCTTTTCCTTCAAACCCGAAGGGTGGGATATGCCCAGCCTTTGGGACGCGATTGCTGGCGACTATCAGGCCTCTGATGGGTGGATCAGGCTGCACACCAACCTGCCCAGTCATCGCGCCGCCGCCCTTAATGTTTTGCAAGTCGCGCCGGACCGTGCGCTGGTATCGCGCGCAGTTCGGGATTGGAGCATCTCTGAACTGGAAGCCGCGATTGTCGCCGAGGGCGGCGTCGCTGCCGCAATGCGCGGCCGCTCTGAGTGGCATGACCATCCGCAAGGACGCATATTGGCCCGCGAGCCGTTGATCGGATGGCAGGGGCCACGCAATATTCAACTACGTGATCGGCCTCAGGCGACTGCCGCGCGACCTCTTTCTGGGCTGCGTGTGCTCGATCTGACCCGCATTCTGGCCGGGCCAGTCTCGACACGAACACTTGCGGGTTTTGGCGCCGAGGTCCTGAGGATCGATCCACCCGGCTGGGATGAACCTGGCGTCATTCCTGACATTTCTCTCGGCAAGCACTGCGCCTATCTGAACCTGAAATCACCCGATGGAAAATTAAAACTGCAAGAGCTGCTGGCCCAAGCGGACATATTTGTCCACGGGTATCGGCCCGGCGCTTTGGACGCACTCGGTCTGGGCAAAAACACGCGGGATCAGCTTGCCCCCAACAGGGTTGAAGTCACGCTCGACGCTTATGGCTGGCAAGGACCATGGGCAGCGCGCCGCGGTTTTGACAGCCTTGTACAGATGAGTTCCGGAATCGCACATGCAGGGATGGGTTGGGCGGGGGTCGACAAGCCAACTCCGTTGCCTGTTCAGGCACTGGATCACGCAACTGGCTACTTGATGGCAGCCGCCCTGCTCTCGGCGCTCGCCGAAGCCGCATCCGGTCAGGCCGTCATGGATGCCCGGCTCTCGCTGGCGCGCACCGCCGAATTGCTGGCCACCCTCGCCAAGAGCGAGCCCGGTGACGAAATTACCGAGTCGCTGCCTGTCGATTATGCGGATGCGCTCGAACCTTCCGGGTGGGGGCCCGGCTATCGATTGAAGCCGGCGCTAACCGTTGGATCCGCAAATATGCACTGGGCTTTGCCTGCGTCCAAACTGGGAACTTCGCAGCCCACTTGGCCGTCACTTACCGCTTAAAGCTGCCGCCGCGCGGGACGCGCGGCCCGGCCCAACGCTTTGGTTGACGTCTCGCCAGAGACGCAAACCAAAGGGGCGGGAGCCCTCCTAGCGATCATCACCACCGCCGGGGCCGATATCGTCCAGATAGTCTTCGTCAATCGCGGCCTGAACGGCCCCTGTGACAGCCTCGCGTTGTTTGGGAGTCAGGTCCTCGACCTCTTTGTCATCCGCCAGTCGCACGGTGACTTCCCGATGCGCAAACCGGATGCCTTCACGGGCAAACAGCTCACGAATATCCTGATAGACTTTCTTGCGCACCAGCCACTGATCGCCCGGCTTGGTCATAAACTTGACCCGGATAATCATCGCAGAATCCTGCATTTCGATCACACCCTGCGATTTCAGCGGCTGGATGAAGTTATCACCAATCACCGGATCGCTCAGCAGCTCTTGACCCAGCTTCTTGATCAGCTTCCGCACCTTTTCGACATCGGTGTCATAGGTCACCCGCAACGGCAGCTTCATGATTACCCAGTCGCGGGAATAGTTTGTCAGAACCTTGATCTCTCCAAATGGGATCGTGTTGAGCGCACCAAGGTGGTGGCGCAGTTGGAAGGACCGGACCGATATCTTTTCGACCGTCCCCTTTACATCACCGATGTCTATGTATTCTCCCTTGCGGAAAGCATCATCCATCAGGAAGAACGCACCCGAGAAGATGTCGCGGACCAAGGTTTGCGACCCGAAACCAACGGCCAGACCCACAACACCTGCACCGGCAAACAGCGGGCTGACATTGATCCCCAGTTCCATCAATACAATCAGCGCGATGGTCACAACGACCACAGCCAGAATGGCCCCGCGGAACAGAGGCAACAAAGTTGCAAGACGGCTCTGCCCGCCTTCGCCTCCTTCGTCGCCCAGCTCGGCTTCAGCACCGCCGTCATCCGTCTCTTCCGCGATCTTGCTATCGATCCAGACGCGGAAGAAGTGAAACAGAATGTAACCCATAAACAGGATCACCATCACATCCAGCGCCCGCTCGATAGGCAAGTCATCCGACCAATTGGCCTGCGGGTTCCAGATCACTACCAGCGCATAGAGACCCACCACAAAGGCCAGAATGCCTGCCACACGACGGGCAAGGTCTTCGTACGTCAGAATGGCGTGTTTGCGCTTTTCGGCCTGCGGCGTATCAGCCACCAGCTCATCCTCGATCTGCTCAGCCGCTTCTGCGTCGGCATTCATCACCTCAATTCTGCGATTGCGATCAAAATACCTTTCAAGCAGATAGTTCATCGCGCCGTAGGCCACGACGACGGACATAAAGATGGCATAGCTGCTGGCCACGATCGGGATCGAATCCTGAACCTCGAGCACCAGATCAACGGCCAGTTTGAACCAGCTGAACACCATATAAAGCACCAGAACCGGTGCCCAGGCGAAAGAGATGAACTTCAGTATCCAAGACACCTGATCCGGAGCACGCCCGCCACGAATGGCGTTCGAAATCGCGCGTGCATTGAACAGGATCATCAGTATGTTGCCCAGCGCCCCGATCAGCGTCAGGCTACCATAGACCATGGCATAGACGTTATAGTTCAGCCCAAAATCCGCGACCCATGTCGAGAACAGAACAACCGAGATGTCATAGGTCGCCAGTGCTGACGCCCAAACATACAGGCGCTTGGCGTCCCGGTCTGAAAAAGGCGGCAAGCGATACTGGCTGAGGTAAGGCGACAGAACCATCCGCCACAAGTCCGAGACGGTGCGCGAAAGGAAGAATGCGGTAAAGATTGCCGTAACGGTAAACTGGATTGATATGTCTTCCGCTTCACCAAAGAACAGATAGCCAACGATCAGCGCCATGAGCATGGCAAAGATCGTTCCACCAATGCCCATCACGAAACGATACACAAGGAAAGGCATCTTCTCACGATAGCCAACCGGGTTTTCCTTGATGCGCGCAACCACCAAACGCTTCGCGATGCGCTTGCCGTAGATTTCGATCGACAACCAACGCCCCAGCAAAAGGAACAACACGTTCAGGACCAACACCTCGACATAGGTCTGAATCCGCCCGTCCGGACTGGTCTGTCTGAGGATGTATTGGACCTCAAAGACCGAATAGGGCAGCGCCTCCATCCGCGAGCGTACGGAATCCCGGAACTTTGAGAACCGCTCTTGCGCCTTCATCAGCTGAGAACCCTCAGCCATGTGATCAATGCTATCTGCCTCTGGCGTCGCGTCACCGCTGTTGCCCGCAGCCGATACAACCTGCCCGGCGCTGTCGATTACGATTACGCTTGCGCCCGCCTCGGAAGCGGAACGAATGGCCGCCGCCAGATCGCTATCAGCGGCAGAGCTTGAAGAACCGGTTTCCTCGCTTGATCCGATTGGGTATCCCGGAATAAGCGAAGTTTGCGCAACCACGTCGGTTGCACTGGCCAGCATCGCCGCCCAAATCACCAAAATCAGCCCGGCCAGAACATTCATTTTCATCGTATATCGCATCCAATTCGTAGCTGCGTCCAAGACTATAGAACCTCAGAAGGCTGTTCAAATCATCCGCACACGCGGTGTCAACATCGTGAGAGCCCGTGTTCCTGACGCAATGGATGGGATAAAGTGTTTCCAAGACAACAAAAATTGAATATGACCACCTGAGGCGTCCAGCCTCCGAATTGGCTTGTGCATGAAGAACCATCGGCCTGCATATCGCAAGGTGCGCCTGTTGCCGGCGGTGGCATTATGTTGTTGCCAAATCGCAATGTTTGGCGCATTTGGACGGCGGAATCTGTGCCTTTGGCAAGAAGGTCTGGCAGAATTACGATAATCAGGTGCAGACGCGCGGAGTTGCACCGGAACCGAAACAGGCGAAGGCATGAGCCTAGGGATCAAAAACGAAAATCACGGCCGCGCACCGCGCATCCTGCTATATAGTCACGACACGTTCGGCCTGGGTCACCTGCGCCGGTCACGCGCGCTGGCTGCGGCCATAACACAAGCCGATCAACGCGCTTCGGCCCTCATATTGACCGGTTCACCCATTGCCGGACGGTTTACTTTTCCGCGTCGGGTTGACCATGTCCGTCTACCCGGGGTCACCAAACGCGCCGACGGCTCGTATGCTTCGCAGACCATCGGCATGGGCATCGATGATGTGACCGAGTTGCGCGCAAGCCTGATCCAGACATCTGTCGAACAGTTCGACCCCGATGTGCTGATCGTCGACAAAGAGCCTACCGGTTTTCGCGGTGAGCTGCTGCCGACGCTTGAGTATCTTGAAAACTCCTGCTCAACCAAATTGGTTCTGGGCCTGCGCGACGTTCTGGATGAGCCCGAAGTACTGGCCGCCGAATGGGAGCGTAAGGACGCGATCACGGCGACTGAACGATTCTATGATGAGATCTGGGTATATGGGTTGCGATCGGTCTACGATCCTACACAAGGCCTTCCCCTCAGCCCGGCGACGCAACAGCGCATTCATTGGACAGGGTATCTACGTCGCGATCTTGGGCCGGTTGGTGAGCCACCAGAACAACCGTATATCCTGATCACCCCTGGTGGTGGCGGCGATGGCAAGGCGATGGTCAATTTGGTGCTGTCCGCATATGAAAAAGACCCGGATCTGTCACCCCGCGCTGTGCTGGTCTATGGGCCCTTCCTGTCAGGCGAACTACGCGAAGATTTTGAAACCCGTGTCGCCGCCCTAAATGGCCGTGTGACCGCCGTTGGCTTTGAATCGCAGATCGAAACGCTGTTCGCGGGCGCTGCCGGTGTGGTCTGCATGGGCGGGTACAATACCTTCTGCGAGGTTTTGTCCTTCGACAAACGCGCCGTCATTGTTCCGCGCACGACGCCGCGGCTGGAGCAATGGATTCGTGCCTCGCGCGCCGAGGATCTGGGTCTGGTACGCATGCTGGATGAAAACCGTGACGGTCTGACGGCGGATGCAATGATCCGCGCGATCCGCGCCTTGCCCCATCAGCCGCTGCCTTCGCAGGCCATTCGCGCAGGGTTGTTGGACGGGCTAAGCTACGTCACTCATCGCATAAACGCGCTGCTAGGCGCGGAACAAGAGCGCGCCACCGGATGACGCGCGAACCCCCCAAGCTGGCGGTGCTGGTCAAAGGCTGGCCGCGCCTGTCCGAGACGTTCATCGCGCAAGAATTGGTGGCCTTGCAGGAGGCAGGGCACAGCTTCGATATCTGGTCGTTGCGCCACCCGACCGATACCAAGCGCCATCCTCTGCACGATCGCTTCAAGGGGCAGGTGCATTACCTGCCGGAATACCTTTATGAAGAGCCTGAGCGGCTGGCGACTGCGCGAGACAATGCAGCTCGTCTGCCCGGATACGCACAAGCTTACCAGGTCTGGCGGCAAGACCTTCGCCGAGACCCGACTCACAACCGAATTCGCCGGTTTGGTCAGGCCTGCGTATTGGCCGCTGAGCTGCCCGATCAAACGCGGGCGCTGTATGCGCATTTCATGCACACTCCGTCTTCGGTCGCCCGCTATGCGTCTATCATGCGCAGCCTGCCCTGGAGTTTTTCGGCGCATGCCAAAGATATCTGGACCTCACCAGACTGGGAAAAGCGGGAAAAGCTGCAACTGGCCTCTCACGGCGCCATCTTCGGGGCAACCTGTACTGCCATTGGTGCCGCACATCTGCGCGAACTGGCGGATGATCCTGCGCGGGTAGAACTGATCTATCATGGGCTGGACCTGTCGCGGTTTCCTGCACCTCCCCAGCAGTGTTCGCGTGCAGAGGATGCACCCTTTCACATGCTGTCGGTCGGGCGTCTTGTCGAAAAGAAGGGCTTTGACCGGCTTCTCCAAGCTTTCGCGCTACTCCCCAGATCGCTGAATTGGCATTGGACCCATATCGGCGGCGGAAATCTGGGCGATGAGTTGAGCGCACAAGCCGATGCCGCAGGGATTTCCGATCAGATCACGTGGATGGGGGCTTGCGATCAACCGGAAGTCATTGCCGAGATGCGCCGCTCTGATCTGTTTGTCCTGCCCAGCAGAATTGCTGCCGACGGTGACCGCGATGGTTTACCCAATGTTTTGATGGAAGCCGCGTCCCAGCGCCTCCCGATCCTGTCAACGCCGGTGTCAGCCATCCCGGAGTTCATTGATTCCGGTGTTCACGGTCAGTTGTCAGCAGATGACCCGACCTCTCTTGCCTCGGCTATTGCGGATCTCGCCAGGAACCCGACCAGAACGGCCGAGATGGCTGAGGCCGCGTATAACCGGTTGATCGCCGACTTCCGGATGGACCCGGGCATACGTCGCTTGTCCGAGCGGCTCAGCGCCTTGTGCGCGGACGAGCCCTGATGGCGCGGGTGGCTTTCTATGCACCGATGAAGTCCCCCGACAGTCCCAAGCCCTCGGGTGATCGCGAAATGGCCCGCAACCTGAGGCAAGCCCTCGGCGCTGAGGGAGACATTGTTGAGCTGGCCTCGCAATTGCGGATTTACGACAAGGCAGGCGACCGGGCACTTCAGGACGAATTACGTCGCAAAGCAACGACCGAGGCTGCACGACTGGCTGAGGAACTGCCCTCTGACACGAACCTGTGGGTGACTTATCACAACTACTACAAGGCCCCCGACCTGCTCGGCCCGGCCGTGAGCCGCGCAAGAGACATCCCGTATGTGCAGCTGGAAAGTACCCGCGCCACCAGCCGGCTTGCAGGCCCATGGGCTGATTTTGCGCAAGCGGCGCACGACGCGTGCGATTCTGCGGAGGTGATTTTTTACCACACTGCCAACGATCTGATCACGTTAGAACGGGAAAGGTTCGGTACGCAGGCGCTCGTCGAGCTGCCTCCGTTTCTTCCCATCACGGAATTACCCCCTGTTTCGACCCGTGATGGGCCGATGCTGACCGTGGGCATGATGCGGCCGGGGGACAAGCAGGCCTCGTACGCCATTCTGGCCGACACGCTGGAACATCTGACAGGGGATTGGGCGTTGGACGTGGTAGGCGATGGCCCGGCCCGATTGGAAGTCGAGGCGCTGATGGCGCGGTTCGGACCTCGTGTCCGGTTTCTGGGTCAGCTGGATCGGGACGCGTTGCGGGCCCGGTACAGCCAAGCGTCCTTGTTCGTTTGGCCTGGGGTCAACGAAGCCTATGGTATGGTCTATCTTGAGGCCCAGGCCTGCGGCGTTCCCGTCGCAGCACAAGATCGCCCCGGTGTTCGTGATGTGCTGATACCTTCCGATCATCCCGATACCGGATCGGGTGCCAAAGGGTTGGCCGTGCGTATACAGAGGTTTCTGGACCATCCCGACCTGAGCCAGTCTGAGGGCAATCGCGCCCGCGCCTATGTCGCGCACCGCCATCTGATGCCATCCGCCACCGAGCGGTTCTGGACCACTGTGCGCCCATTGTTGGAGAAAAACCGATGACCCGTCTCGCCCTTCTGCGCCATGGACACACGGATTGGAATCGCGCGGGTCGCATTCAGGGGCGCAGCGACATCCCGTTGGATGCCGACGCGCGGGCTGAACTTGCGGGGTATTGCCTGCCATCGCCGTGGAACGCAGCATCAATCTGGTCCAGCCCGCTAAGCCGCGCGTCTGAAACAGCGCAGTTGGTATCGGATAAAGCGCCCAAAACATCTCAGGCGCTGACCGAGATGAATTGGGGCGATTGGGAGGGACGGCGCGGTGCCGAACTGATCGAAATCCCCGACAGCGGTTATCGCCACATCGAAGACTGGGGCTGGGATTATCGGCCACCGGGCGGTGAAAGCCCGGCTGAATTATGGGCAAGGCTTAATCCATGGTTGACCGAGTTGCAGGGAGACAATCTTGCTGTCTGCCACATCGGAATCATGAGGGTAATATTGGCCAAGGCCTGGGGCTGGAACTTTTCCGGTCCCGCGCCGTTTAAGATCAAGCGCAACAGACTGTTTATCGTAGACCTGGACGAAATGCGGCCTGAACCCGAACCGGTTCGATTGATTGCGCGTGAGGCTTGACCATGAAGGTGATGATCGTTGTTACCCATTTGCTAGGGACCGGACACCTTAGCCGGGCCCTCACATTGGGGCGCGCATTCGCCGAACTGGACCACGAGGTATTTGTGGTCTCGGGTGGCCTGCCTGCGCCTCAGCTTGACACACGTGGATTATCATTACTGAATTTACCGCCGCTGCGGTCTGATGGCACCGATTTCACCCGCCTGCTTGATCAGAATGGCGCTGTGGCCGACTTGGCCTACTTCGCTGCGCGCACAAACGCCCTGACGCAGGCGGTAAGCAGCTTCGGGCCGCAGGTTCTGATCACCGAGCTTTATCCGTTCGGGCGGCGCTCTTTGGCCGCGGAGTTCAAATCTGCGTTGAAAGCCGCACGAGACCTACCTCGGCCACCCGTCATCCTTGGTTCGATCCGTGACATTCTTGCGCCGCCATCGAAGCCCGCAAAGGTAACCCAAACGGATGAGGTTATCGCAGAGTTTTACGACGGCGTTCTGGTCCATTCCGACCCCAAGATCACCAAGCTGGAGGTCAGTTGGCCTGTCTCGGCTCAACTGGCATCGCGCCTTCATTACACCGGTTTCGTCGCCCCAAGTGCTGCGCCAAGCCATCCAGATGGCATAGGCCAGGGCGAGATATTGGTCAGCGCGGGTGGCGGGTCGGTCGGCCAGCCGATCTTTCAAGCGGCCATCGAGGCCGCCCGAAAGATGCCCAACTGGCGCTGGCGCCTGTTGGTGGGCGGGCAGGATGCCAATGCGCGGATCGCCGAGCTTTCGCAAATGGCCGAGGGTTCATCGGTTCTTCTTGAAACCGTCCGCCCTGATTTTCGCCAAATGCTGCCGCTTGCCGCCGCCTCGGTCAGCATGTGCGGTTACAACACCGCCATGGACCTGCTGCAAAGCGGTACCCCGGCGGTTCTGATCCCCTTCGATGATGGCAAAGAGGTTGAGCAATCTTTGCGCGCGCGATCTCTTTCGCAGTTGAACGGGATCGAGGTGCTTAACAGTTCTGACCTGACCGCCGGCTCGCTGGCCAATGCGCTGGAGCATGTCATTTCGAGTGTTGAACGCCCCCCGATGACCGAAGGGTTTGATGGCGCGCGCCGGTCAGTGGATATTGCAGTGAGCTTGTACGAGGCCAGCCGATGAGGTCTGATTGGCGCCCCTTGCAGTCAGAGTTGCGGCGCTGGCAGGATGCAGGATTGACCCTGCCCTTGTGGTGGCGTGATGACGATGCAGTTACAGTGACACCACAGATAGAAAAGCTATCGGCCATGTCAGACGAGCTCGGCCTGCCAGTCCATCTGGCGGTAATCCCGCGTGAGGCGCAGACGGTACTTGCAGAGTATGTGTCAGATCAGTCTGTTTTGATCCCGGTTGTGCATGGCTGGGCGCATCAGAACCACGCGCCTGCAGACGAGAAGAAAGCCGAATTTCGCCTGCACCGGCCCCTTGAAGCGGTAGTTGCAGATGCCGAGGCTGGATTGTCCCGGCTGCGAGGTTTGTTCGGTGACAACTTGCGTCCGATGTTTGTGCCCCCGTGGAATCGGATCGACTCCAAAGTCGCCATGCAGCTTCACGGGCTGGGCTATCGGATACTGTCGACGGCGACCCCCCGGAAGATACCGCTCGCGGCGCCCGGCCTCGCGCAGATAAACACACATCTCGATCCAATCGACTGGCGCGGGACGCGCGGTTTAATCGACCCTGACAGACTGATCGCACAGACAGTTGAGCTGCTGCATGACCGACGCACCGGTCGCGCAGACAATGCCGAAGCATTTGGGGTGTTGACGCATCATCTGGTCCATGATCAGGACATCTGGACGTTTACACAGGATCTGTTGCACAGGCTGCTTGATGGACCGGGCACACCCTGGACCGCACCACGCAACTAAACCGCAAGGAGAGCCCGAATGAGCCGACTGGATTCCATGCTGCGCCGCTTGACGGCGCAACGCGATGGGCTGAACTGGGCCGCCGCACAGATCGGCACCATGGAAGGGGACGTTCTGGACCTGGGGCTAGGTAACGGACGTACCTATGATCATCTGCGTGAGATCCTGCCCTCTCGGCGTATATGGGTGATGGATCGCGTCTTGCAGTGTCATCCCGACAGCACGCCACCGGCACAGGATTTCCTGCAGGGTGAGGCCGAGCCGATGTTGCGTAAACTGGCGGACGCAGGCCAAACAATCGCGCTGGCGCACTACGATTTCGGCCGCGGGATCAAGTCAGAAGATGTTGCCGAAGCGGCGCGCCTCAGCCCTTTGATCAAACAGGTCATGCGACCCGGTGGGTTGTTGATTTCAGGGCAACCGTTGACGGGTTTTGCGCAGATTGAAGGCCCCGAGACCATCGCGCCCGATCGATATCTTTTCTATCGCGCCTGAGCAGGCTTTGAACTGGCGGGTTTGTATATTGAATCTATCGATCAGATTCACCGCAGTCAGGCCTATGCATTGACGCGAGTCGAGGGTATACGCCACCGCAACAGCACACCCACATGAGGCCAGTCATGAGCTTTGACCGTTCCATCAAGATCGCGCCCTCGATCCTGTCCGCCGATTTCGCCAATTTTGGACAGGAGATACAGGCCATCGAAGCACAAGGGGCGGATTGGGTTCATGTGGACGTGATGGACGGCCACTTTGTCCCGAACCTCACTTTTGGTCCCCCGGCGGTCAAAGCGTTTCGCCCGCATGTTAAGACCGTCATGGATGTGCATTTGATGATCACTCCGGTCGATCCTTACATTCAAGCCTATGCTGATGCGGGGGCTGATGTGCTGACCGCGCATGTCGAGGCAGGGCCGCATTCGCACCGCACGCTGCAGGCGATACGCGCTGCGGGAATGAAAGCGGGGATCGCGTTGAATCCCGGGACTCCCGCCGAGGCCGTCGAACAGCTGTTGGATCTGACTGATCTGGTGTGCGTTATGACCGTCAACCCCGGCTTCGGGGGGCAAAAATTCATCGACATGACCGCAAAGGTGCGGCGATTGCGCGAGATGATCGGCGACCGTCCGGTTCATATCGAAATCGATGGCGGTGTTGATCCCAAAACAGCGCCTCTGGTGGCCGCCGCAGGCGCTGACGTGTTGGTCGCCGGATCAGCAGTTTTTAAAGGCGGGTCAGTTTCAAACCCGTCGGTCTATGGCGACAATATTCGCGCTGTGCGGACTGCTGCCGAAGGTGCACTGGGTTAACAACAAACCCTCCCGCCAGTCGTCGACGTTTCTTACGAAACGCCTCCTCCTGTTAGGCCCGGCATCGCGCTTTGCGCGATGCCGGGCCCAAGGCGGCTAGCAATATTGGCGCAGCTAATGTTGCGCAGGCGCGGGAGCCTTTGCCCCGAGACTTCAGGCATCTTTGTTGAGATCATCAAAGCAGCGGTTCTCGGCCACCAGTTGTTCAAGCAGGGGTGCAGGTTGCCAGAAATAGGCATCTTCTTCAGCCCACTTGCGGATATCGTTCAATACGCCCGGCAAACCCTGCAAATCTGCCCATTTCAGCGGCCCACCCCAGTAGCGCGGAAAACCGTAGCCATAGAGCAGCGTAACGTCCACATCCAGCGGTCTACGCGCGATGCCGTCGCCTACCACCTTCGCCGCCTCATTCACCATCGCGACCATATAGCGACGTATGATCTCCTCATCCGTAAACGCGCGTGGAGTTATGTTCTGAGCCGCACGCTCGGCTTCGATCAATGATGTCAGCTCGGGGTTCGGCTCTCCAGCCCGCTTGCCATTTTCATATATGTAATAGCCCTTGCCGGTTTTCTGGCCGAACTGTCCGGCCTCGCACAGCTTGTCGGCATAGAAACTGTCGCGAACGCGTGGATCCTGGCCTGCCGCCCGTTTCCGCTTGCGCGCCGCCCAGCCAATGTCCAATCCGGCCAAGTCTGACACTGCATAGGGGCCCATCGCAAATCCAAACCCGGTCAGCGCAGCATCGATCTGGAATGGGCTCGCCCCATCCAGCACCATGTGATCAGCACAGTTCCGATATGTGCCCAAAATCCGATTACCTATGAACCCGTCGCACACACCTGCCCGAACGGCCACCTTGCCCAACCTCTTGCCCAACGCGAAACCCGTTGCCACAACTTCGGGCGCGGTGTGATCCGCCACCACGATCTCAAGCAGTTTCATCACATGTGCTGGGGAGAAGAAATGCAGACCGATGACATCCCGTGACCTTTCGGTCGATCCGGCAATTTCGTTGATATCAAGGTATGAGGTATTGGTCGCCAATACCGCACCGCTTTTGCAGACCGCATCCAGTTGCGCAAAAACCTTTTTCTTCACTGCCATGTCCTCGAACACGGCTTCGATCACCAGATCGACGCCACTCAGTGCGTCATAGTCCGTGGCCAGGGTCAGCCGGTTCTGCAGAATATCATCATGTTTGTCCTGGCTCAGCTTTCCGCGCCTCACGGCGCCAGCCAGATTTGCCGCGATACGATCTTTAGCGGACCGCGCTGCCTCGAGTGACATCTCAAGCAGCACGACAGGAAGCCCCGCCAGCAGAACTGAGGTGGCAATCCCAGCGCCCATCGTGCCGCCGCCGATGACGCCGACCTGTTGCAGGTCCCGCGGCTCGACCCCATTCAACTCGGGCAATTTTGCAACCGCACGTTCCGCAAAGAATGCGTGGATCAACCCTTTGCGCTGATCCGAGGCCATCAGGTCCATGAACAATTCCCGTTCGCGAGCCAAACCGGATGCAAAATCCTCGGCCTCGCAACTGGCTTGTATTGCCCGCACTGCAATCGCAGGCGACAGTTGGCCCCGGCCCTTCTTCAGCACCGCGTTATAGGCCGCATCAAAATCGATTGGGGCGGGCCGGGCCATATCGCAAACAGGACGCCGAGGTGCATCAGTTGCAAGCAGCTCTCTGACATAGGCCAGGCCGATCTCGCGCGGATCACCATCCTGAACTTTGTCCAGCACACCCATCTCAAGCGCTTCTGGAGCTCGGACGTGCCGCCCCGTCGTGATCATGTCCAATGCAGCCTCGACTCCGGCAACACGCGGCAAGCGCTGGGTGCCGCCAGCGCCAGGAATGATACCAAGATTAACCTCGGGCAACCCCACCTTCGCAGACGGCACGGCAACGCGATAATGACAGGATAAGGCAACCTCAAGCCCACCACCAAGCGCGGTTCCATGCAACGCAGAAACCACCAGCAAGGGCGACGCCTCAATCCGATCACAGAGTGCGGGCAGCCACGGGTCCTGTGGCGGCTTGCCAAACTCGCGAATGTCTGCGCCTGCAAAATAAGTCCGACCCTCACCATAGATCAAAACCGCGCGCGCGCCCTCTGTTTCGGCACGTTCGATCGCCGACAACAAACCCCGGCGCACATCCACGCCCAGCGCGTTAACGGGTGGGTTCTCAGCCGACAAAACGGCGATATCGCCCACTTTCTCATACCCGATGACTTTGGTCATATGATCGTGCCTCCTCAGACGAAATGCGATGCCAGTAGTAAATCAGGGAATCCCCGGACACGGCGCGATCAAAGACTGGCCCGGTCTGCGTTCGTATTCAACTATATTTTCGACCGATCGTTCGGTTTATTTGATTTTCTCGGATTTAGTACCATAATCACGCGGTTCATGCCCGGAACCAACCTTTTACGTTGCGGTAGAACTCGCTTCGCGGCCTCAGACCGACGAAGCGCAAAGAACTGCAGCGTTTGGTCTGAACTCGCACGGAACCCGAGGGCGCGATCCAAATGGATACCCAGCTAACAGGGCCGCAGTACTTGTTTGGGAAGTTCTGGTAGCGGAGGAGGGACTTGAACCCCCGACACGCGGATTATGATTCCGCTGCTCTAACCAACTGAGCTACTCCGCCACGAGTGAGAGGCGATTTAAGCGAGGGGCCGGGGAGGGTCAAGAGGGAAAAGCGTGCCTGCCGAGATTCTTTATTGCGTTATTCAATGCGCGTCCTGCTCTGCCAGCCGGGTGCGGGAATTCTCGGCGATCTGGCGGATGAAACGCGCGCAGACTTCGGGTTCTGTGATGAGTATCATGTGACCCCGGTGTTCCATGACCTCAAAGGTCAGGCCGAATTTCGTCATTGTGGCACCGTGTAGCTCGGCGGACAGGATCGGGTCCTCTGTCCCGAACAGAATGCCTCCGGGCACGCGCAGATCGTTATAGCGTGAAGTCAGGGCACCCATGCTGGCCTCTACCCCAACAACGTCCTGTGAGGCGGTGATAAAGGCTGAGGGGCGAAGACCAAGGGCACCCCCAGCACGGTTCAGGAAGTCTGAGGGCGCGGGCTCGGGTGCGAAGACGTCTTTCAGGACGAGGGGTGCGGTTTTTCGGGCCATCGGGACGGCGATTGTATTGCCAATAAGGTTGCGCAGCCACTCGGTACGGATTTCAAGTGGTTTGAAAACGGCGGGCGGTTCCGGCATTTGTTGCGTCAAGGGGGCCAGAAGCGCCAATGCCGCCGTGTTGTCGGGATAATCCAGTGCCATCGCAAGAGACACGGCGCCACCTAGAGAATGACCGACCAGTGTGGCTTGATCGACGTTCTTTGTTTCCAGAAACTCGTGGATCATGCGGGCTTGTTCGGGCAATTCCGCCAACTGGGCAGCATCGCGCGTGGAATAGCCACAGCCCGGACGGTCAACCGCGAGAACGTGATAATCCTGAGCAAGATCATCCACTAACGCATACGTAAAATGCTGCAATTGGCCTGATAGGCCATGGATCATGACAATAGTCGGGTTGGAAGGGTCGCCTTTTTCGACATAGTGAATGCTGCCACCGTGAACGGGCACGATCCGCCCCAGTTGCGGCACCATTTCGGTGCCCTGCCGCGTTAGGCGGCGAGTCCAGATGTGCATCCCCAGCAAAAGGGACATCAGCAACAAGACAATCGTTAGCAAAATCGACATCACGGTTCTCCGGCAGGTTTGCACAGGCGATGGTATTGCCCGGAGCCCGATTGCACCATGCGTTTTCTGAACGGCTGAATTGGCAGGCAGATAACCGCAACCTAATTATTGGTGTGTAAATTGGTATGACTTGGTCAGAAAAGCTCCCAGCACCCGGTATGTGCGCCGCACTGATAATATGGTTGAACAGACCGCTCAGCGGTCAACTACTACCGCTCAGTACGTCAGCCGAGGGGCGTGGCAGCAGATCAAGCAGCCCGAACACGCTATCGCGACAAGCAGGGCCAGCCCAATCAACAGGATAAAAAGCCAAAGGTAAGTCCGGCTGGCGTAGCACGACGCGCCGCCACCGATGCACCAGCAGGGTGCGCAGTGTTGCGCTCTGCAAGGGGGTTGGCGCCCAGCCTTCGGGACGGGACTTTGCGGCGCGTACGACCGCGCCCAGAAGAGCCTTGCAAGAGGCGCGCAATTCGGGTGGACACAACCGATCCTGCACCCATTTGGGGGCTGCGTGCGGAGAGATGTCCAAGGCCAGCAAACCGTCCGACTGATCTGGAACGGGACCCGCACCCATCGCTACGTTGCGCCCAATAGGGATATAGTCGTCGCTGAGCATCACGTCTTCAAGCACTTGTGTGCCCGATCCATCCTCGGCGATCAGAAGATGCCAATTTTCAATGGGCGAAGGACCGCGCGCATATATGCGCGGCGTGACGGCGGCGGATTGCGTCCGGCCGAATTCCGAGAGGACATGGCGCGAGACGCGTCCAATCCGGTCACTTTCAATCCAGCCGTCCTTGCGCAGCCGGTGCAGAGCGACGCGGATCGCTTCGGGTTTGATGCCCATCGGCTCAATTATCCGGGTCAGAACACCGCCCGAGATTTGCGCGCCGGGCTCTTGTGCCATGTCACCAAACAGCGAGACGATAATCGACCAGACCCGCTGGTCTTGCGGGTCCGCCAGTTCGGCCACAGCCGTTTCGAACCACGAGGTCTTTTCGGTCATGGACCCAGTTTAACCCATTAGGCCCAATAAGAAAAACAGGTAGTACAGCGGGTCAGCGGGCGTTCATGGTCAGAAGCTCGTATTCTGCGACCGGTTCGTCATCTTGATTGGTCAGGGACACGTGCCAGCGAACCTCACCATAGTCGTCATTGCGTGGGGTTTTCTGCTTTACCGTCAGGCGCACCTTGATGCTGTCGCCAGCAACAACGGGCTTCATGAACCGCAGCCCGTCCAGCCCGGTATTGGCCAGCACCGGCCCCTCGTTCGGCTCGACAAACAGACCAGCCGCAAAGCTGAGCAACAAATAACCATGCGCCACACGACCGGGGAAGAACGGATTTCGCGCCGCCGCGTCCTCGTCCATATGCGCATAAAAGGTATCGCCGGTGAAATTGGCGAAGTGTTCGATGTCCTCCAGCGTGATGGTTCGCGAGGCTGTGTGCAGCGTCTCGCCGACCTGCAACTCACCAAATTTACGGGTGAACGGATGTGCCGGACCTTGGATTTCGGGCGCTCCGGGCACCCATTTGGTGCTGATACCACTGAGCATGCGCGGGGAGCCCTGAATGGCCGTGCGCTGCATATAGTGTTTCACACCGCGCACGCCGCCCATTTCCTCACCACCGCCCGCACGGCCCGGCCCACCATGCACCATATGGGGCAGCGGAGATCCGTGGCCGGTCGATTCAGCCATCGAGTCGCGGTCGTTGATGTAAATCCGCCCGTTATAGGCTGCGGCCCCCATCACTACGTTGTGCGCGACCTTTGTGTCGTGAGTGATCAGCGACGTGACCAGAGACCCCTGCCCGCGATTGGCAAGTGCCACCGCATGATCCAGATCGCGGTAGCCCATGAGGGTCGAAACTGGGCCGAAGGCCTCGGTATCGTGCACGCGCTGCGCTTTGTCGGGGTCAGCACAGTAAAACAGCATCGGGGGAACGAATGCGCCGGTTTCAGGGCCGTGCAGGTCGAACGCGTCGGGGTTGCCATAAACCCGTTCAGCCTCTTGCCCGATCAGAGCTGCCTTTTCCAGAACGTCGGCTTTCTGCCCGTTCGACACCAGCGCGCCCATGCGAGTGGTGTCGGAACGGGGGTCGCCGATGGTGATCTTTGCCAATCGGTCAGACAGCGCGGCAATTATGGCGTCGACCTGCAGCTGGGGCGCGATGATGCGTCGGATGGCAGTGCATTTCTGGCCCGCCTTTGTGGTCATCTCGCGCGAGACTTCCTTGACGAACAGGTCAAATTCGGGCGTGCCGGGCGTGGCATCGGGCCCGAGGATGGAAGCGTTCAAGCTGTCCTGCTCGGCCACAAACCGGACCGAGTTCTGCAAGATCGCAGGCGTCTGCCGCAGCTTCAACGCGGTATTCGCCGAGCCTGTGAAGCTGACCACATCCTGACAATCCAAGTGATCGAGCATGTCGCCCAACCCGCCCGAGACCAGCTGTAGCGCACCGGCAGGCAGGATGCCGCTATCCAGCATGATCCGCACTGCCAGTTCGGTGACGTAGCAACTGTTGGTAGCCGGCTTGACGATTGCAGGCACGCCAGCCAGCAGCGTCGGGGCCAGCTTTTCCAGCATCCCCCAGACCGGGAAGTTGAAGGCGTTGATATGAACCGCGACCCCTTGCAGGGGCGTGCAGATATGCTGCCCCAAAAAGGTGCCATTGCGTGACAACTGCTCGATTTCGCCGTCCAGATAAACCTGCGCATCCGGCATCTCGCGCCGGCCTTTTGAGGCAAAGACAAACATCGTGCCGATGCCACCATCGATATCGATCAGGTGGTCCTTCTGCGTAGCTCCGGTTTCGAAACTCAGGTCGTAAAGGGCTTGTTTATGCGCCGAAAGCTCTTGCGCCAGCGCCTTGAGCATCCGAGCACGGTCGTGGAACGTTAACTTGCGCAGCGCGGGGCCACCGGTATTGCGCGCATAGTCAAGCATCGCCTGCACGTCGAGCGCGGCATTGCCAGCGCTTGCAAACGGTGCGCCAGTGATGGCGGACGCGATGGTGCGTGCGCCTTCTCCAGGCGCGACCCAAGTACCAGCGGCGAAGCTGGAAATCTGATGCAGGGACATGGTGTTCTCCTGTTTGATGCGGTGGGACTAGTGTCCCAAAGCGCCCATTTGCTGCGGCAGATACAGCACCACGATGGGCACCAGCACGATCAGCGCGAGGCGGAAGATATCGGCGATCCAGAACGGAGTGACGCCACGAAATATGGTGCCGGTCGAGACGTCACCCACCACGCCTTTCAGGATGAAGACGTTCAGGCCTACGGGTGGAGTGATCAGCGAGATTTCGGTGACAACCACGACGACGATGCCAAACCAGATTGGGTCATAGCCCAGAGACGTGACCAACGGGAAGAAGATCGGAACCGTCAGCAACAGCATCGAGAGAGATTCAAAGACGCAACCCAGAATGATGTAGATACCAAGGATCATCAGGATCACGACAAACGGAGCAACATCATAGGCGGTCACCATCGCGATCAGGGCTTCGGGCAAACCGGCCAGATTGATGAAATTTGAGAATATCTGAGCGCCAATCAGCACCGCAAACAGGGCAGACGCGGTAAAGCAGGTCTCTTTCAGCACCTCGAATGTCGAGCCAACCGTGAGACCCCCACGAAAGAGTGCAATCAGAAAGGCCCCAGCGGCCCCCATACCTGCGGCCTCGGTGGGTGAGAATGTCAGGTTTAGGGGCTCAAAATCGAAGGCTCCATAAAGCCCGCCAATAACTAGGAAGAACAACAACAGCACAGCCCAAACCGAACCCAGCGCGCGGATGCGTTCGGACCAGGTGGCGCGCTCGCCTGCGGGCCCGGCTTCGGGGTTACGCCAGACGGTCCAGCGCACAGCAAAGAGGTAGAAGAGGATGCCAAGGATGCCGGGGATGATGCCCGCCATGAACAATTTCCCGATCGAGGTCTCGGTCAGCAACCCGTAGATGACCAGAATGACCGATGGAGGGATCAGAATGCCAAGCGTACCACCGGCGGCAATCGAGGCGGTCGAGAGTTCATCGGAATAGCCGTAACGCCGCATCTGCGGCATCGCGACCTTTGACATCGTGGCGGCGGTTGCCAGCGACGATCCGCAGATAGCCGAAAATCCGCCACAGGCCGCAACCGTTGCCATGGCAATACCACCGCGCATGTGGCCAAGAAAGGCGTTGGACACCGCATAAAGCTCGCGCGCCATGCCGCCCTTGTTCACGAACAGGCCCATCAGGATGAACAGCGGCACAACCGACAGACCATAGTCCTGCGCAGTGTCGGTGATCTGTCGGCCCACCATGGACATGGCAGCCTTCATCCCGCGCTCATCAAAGATTGAGCCGCCACGCTCATAGGCAAATCCCAATGTGCCGACCAGACCCATGGCAAAGACGATAGGAAGGCGCACCAGCACCAAGATCAATACAATCGCAAATCCGATTAGCGCTGCGGTCATTACATAGGCTCCGACAGTGTATTTGGGGCGAAGGCCCTTAGCAGCCCAGTGGCGATCATCACCAGTGCAGTGATGGCAACAGACAGGGTAATGAACCAGCCGATCAGGTAGGTGGGGATTGAAAGATATTCGGTTACATCCCCATAATCCCGCGCACGCTCGGCCAGGACCCAAACGCGCTGGACCGGCCAGAACAGCATGATGCCGCTGACCACATAGATCACAACGTCCCGCGCACGCGACAGATGCAGACGGTGGAAGAACCCGTCTGTCAGATCGACCGCGATATGGCCATTGGTGGTGGAGACGATCGGGAGGACAGAAAACACCAGAATTGCCATCAGAATGCGCGTCAGCTCGGTGGCGGCCTCAATGGGCGCATTGAAGACCGAACGCAGGATCACGTCGCAAAAGGTCATTACCATCAGGATAAACAGTGCAATGCAGGCCACGATCACGGGAAGGGCGCTGGCACGGCGCACAAGCTGAATAATAGGGGTCATGGGAAACTCGCGCAGGGTAAGTCAGGGCGGCGCAAGAGCCGCCCTGCAGTCGGATCAGTTCGAGGACATTTCCGATTTGATCATGTCATATGCGGCCTGTGCGTCGACTCCTGTTGCGTCAACCTCGGCGATGACCTTGCCGCGGATGTCTTCGGCGATGGCCGAGAACTTCTCCATATCCGCGTCAGTGGCAGCGTTGATGGCATTGCCTTCTGCCGCCTCGGTTGCCTCACGTCCAGTGGCGTCGATCTCATCCCAGATTTTGCCGATCTCACGGCTCAGCGGTTCACCGAATACGTTTTCTTCCAGCGCCGTCTGCAGCTCGGGTGGCAGATCTGCGAAGGTGTCTTCGTTCATGATGAATGCAAACGAACCACGATAGAGGCCACCGGGCATCTCATAGACGTTCTGCGCAACCTCGGTCAGCTTGAAACCCTTGCGCGATTCCAGTGGCATGACCACGCCGTCAGCGGCTTTCGATGCCAGTGTTTCATAGACTTTCGGAGCGGGCACCTGAATGCCGGTCGCGCCAAGCGCCGCACCAACGTCTCCGCCAACGCCACCCGGGATACGTACTTTCAGGCCCGAAACCTCATCCAGAGTGGTTACTGGCGCGCTGGAATGCAGCTGCGCGGGTCCATGCGTGTGCAAGGCGATGACTTTGACACCACGATGCTCGTCAGCAGCTTTCAAGTACTTGTCGTAGGCGCGCCAGTAGGCAACCGAAGCGTCCTCGGCCGAGCCTTCGTAACCAGGCAGTTCGATCAGCTTGGTGGTGACGAAGCGTCCCGGTTGATAGCCGTGAAAGATAATCGAGGCATCGGCCGCGCCATCCATAATCAGGTCCATCTGCGCAGGCGGTGGAGCGATACCCAGCTTAAGCTCTGCGGTGACCTGCCCGTCAGTGGCCTCCTCTACCATTTCGACGAATTTGGGCCACATCTTTGCGTTGATGCCGTGGGTGGGTGGGGCCCAGCTGGAAATTGTCAGGGTGTAGTCAGCCGCAAAAGCAATGGTGCCGGACACCGCCAAGGTTGCAGACGCCAACAATGTGGTGAGCTTGGTGAATTTCATGACCGGGTCTCCTCCTCAAAATCGCAAGTCGTGAATGTGTTAATGGTACGTTTTGTAACTATCAACGACGAGAAATGCTGTTCCGCCCGCTGGCCAAAGTGCATTTCCGATCGCCGAGTCACAAACGGCTATAGAATTTATTGACCAACCGTTCGGTTTATGCAAGAAGTTTGTTGTAACTTATGAAAAGCGAACCGGGCATGTCCGACACGATTATTTCGCAGAATATGGGTCAATGGGTTGAAATTACACTCAATCGCCCTGATCGCCTGAACAGTTTCACTGATGAGATGCACTATGCCCTGCGCGCTGCACTTGAGGCCGCGCGTGACGGTGGTGCCCGATCGGTGCTGTTAACCGGCGCGGGGCGCGGGTTCTGCGCAGGGCAGGATTTGGGCGATCGAAACCCTGCCACGATGGAGGGTCCGCCGGATTTGGGCTATACGGTTCGCACGTTCTACGCACCTTTGGTCCGCCTGATCAGGTCTTTGGAATTACCTGTTGTCTGCGCCGTCAATGGCGTTGCCGCCGGGGCGGGTGCGAATCTAGCCCTGGCTTGTGATGTGGTACTTGCCGCTGACTCTGCCAAGTTTATCCAATCATTTTCCAAAGTGGGCCTGATACCTGATACCGGCGGCAGTTGGCATCTGCCACGTTTGCTGGGTGAAGCCCGAGCCAAAGGGCTGGCCCTGACTGGGCAACCCCTGCCAGCAAAGCAGGCTGCGGATTGGGGGCTGATCTGGAAAGCAATTCCAGACGCTGAACTAATGACCGAGGCGCGCGCGCTAACGGAACAGTTCGCCAATGGTCCAACGCTGGGACTTGGCCTGACGAAACAGACGATACAGGCGGCTGCCACGAATACCCTGACCGATCATCTCGAGATTGAGGCGGACGCAATGAAAACCTGCGGCGAAAGCGTCGACTATGCCGAGGGCGTTACTGCGTTTCTGGAAAAGCGTGCGCCAGTATTTCGGGGAGAATGAGATGACGCC
Organism: Ruegeria sp. SCSIO 43209; assembly: GCF_019904295.1. Lineage (NCBI taxonomy): Bacteria > Pseudomonadati > Pseudomonadota > Alphaproteobacteria > Rhodobacterales > Roseobacteraceae > Ruegeria > Ruegeria sp. SCSIO 43209. The sequence goes on along the minus strand of NZ_CP065359.1, from coordinate 347,248 downwards.
GAAGGAACGCGCCCAGAAAGCCGCTGCTGCCATGTGGGGGCGGGACAATGCCTCGAAATGGGCAGGCATGGAACTGGTGGAGATGGATGAAGGCGCTGCGACGCTGGCGTTGCAGGTGGCTGACCATCACTGCAACGGGCACGGGATCTGCCATGGCGGCGTGACATTCATGTTGGCCGACAGCGCCTTTGCCTTTGCCTGCAATAGTCGCAACCAGTCCACGGTCGCCCAGCACAATGTGATCAGCTACGTCGCGCCCGCGCGATCCGGTGATCTGCTGACGGCCCGCGCAACGGAACTGAGCCTGACAGGGCGCAGCGGTATCTATGACGTATCCATAACCAACCAAGCCGGACAAAAGATCGCAGAATTTCGGGGCTTTTCCCGCGCGGTCAAAGGCCCGGTGTTTGACGAGACCTGAGATGAGGGGGATGGCATGAAGGATCTTACTCCGAACAAGGCGGATCTTGATCCGATAGAGATCGCCTCGATTGATGAAATCCGCAACCTACAGTTGGATCGGCTGAAATGGTCGCTGCGCCATGCTTATGACAACGTGCCTATGTACCGGCAGCGGTTTGATGAGGCCGGTGTGCATCCTGACGACCTTCAGTCCCTCAGTGATCTGGCACGGTTTCCGTTTACCTACAAAAACGATCTGAGGGAAAACTATCCTTTTGGTCTGTTTGCGGTCCCGCGTGAGCAGATCATTCGTGTTCATGCCTCGTCGGGAACGACGGGCAAGCCAACCGTCGTGGGGTATACGCAAGGCGACATAGACAACTGGGCGGATCTGGTGGCGCGGTCGTTGCGTGCCAGCGGTTTGCGCCGGGGCGACATGGTGCACAACGCCTATGGCTATGGCCTGTTCACCGGCGGTCTGGGCGCGCATTATGGAATCGAACGTCTGGGGGCCACGGTCGTCCCGATGAGCGGTGGGCAGACCGGCAAGCAGGTCGACCTGATCACTGACTTCAAACCTGACGGGATTATGGTAACACCATCCTATATGCTGAACATTCTTGAGCAGTATCACAAGATTGGACTCGATCCGCGCGAAAGTTCCTTGGCTGTCGGCGTCTTTGGCGCTGAACCTTGGACGGATTCGATGCGCTCCGAGGTTGAACAAGCATTCGATATGCATGCCGTCGATATCTACGGCCTGTCCGAGATCATGGGACCGGGCGTCGCCAATGAGTGCGTCGAAACCAAAGACGGGCCCGTGATCTGGGAAGACCACTTCTACCCCGAAATCATCGACCCGCAGACCGGCGAGGTCATGCCTGATGGTGAGATTGGTGAACTGGTGTTCACCACGCTGACCAAAGAAGGTCTTCCGATGATCCGCTATCGCACCCGTGACCTGACGCGGCTTTTGCCCGGCACGGCTCGGTCGATGCGTCGGATGGAAAAGATCACGGGCCGCTCGGATGACATGATCATTCTGCGGGGTGTCAACGTCTTCCCCAGTCAGATCGAGGAGCAGGTTCTGGCAACCGGCGGTCTGGCGCCCTACTACCAGATCGAACTTTACAAAGCTGGCCGGATGGACGCGATGCGCGTGCATGTCGAAGCAACGCCGGATGCAGCCGATGAGCTGAGCAAAACCGCCGCTGCTCGGATGCTATCTCGCCGGATTAAAGAGGTGGTTGGCATCTCGACCGAGATCGATATAGGCGAGCCGGGCGAGGTAGAACGCTCACAAGGCAAGGCCCGGCGCGTGATTGACAATCGGGACATCTAAGCGACAGACGGAGGGTCAGGATTTGGCGCGCACGATAGCAAAAGACCACGACCATAAACGAACTCGCATCCTAAAATGCGCCGCCCGCGTCTTCGCGCAGGAAGGATTTGATCGGGCGTCAATGTCTCAGCTGGCGCGGGAGTGCGGGATATCCAAGGCCAATATTTATCACTACTACGACAGCAAGGACGCCATTCTGTTTGATATTCTCGACAGTTACCTGCTGCAATTGCGTGACCAGGTTTGCGGCTTGGACCTTGACGGGATGGAACCCGCGGATCGCTTGAAACGGGTGGTGCGGGAAATCCTACTGGCCTATCAAGGCGTGGATGATGAGCATCGCGTGCAAACCAGCGGCATGTCCGCATTGCCCGAAGAGCAGCAGAATCTGCTGCGTAGCTATCAGAGGGATCTGGTGGTGTTCGTCAGTGACATCATCGCCAGCATCTCGCCTGCAACTTTCAAGGATGATGCGGCCAAGCTTCGGGCCACGACCATGTCCGTTTTCGGAATGTTGAACTGGTTCTACATGTGGAATGCCGGGGCGGATGCCGACGCGCGCAGCGATTACGCCGCGTTGGTAAGCAATCTGACATTATCAGGTGTTGATGGCCTTTGAACCCTTGTTGGCACAGAGTTGATTTGGCTCTTCGGTCAGGATGAGGTTCAATAAGGGCGGAGGTTACCCATGCAACGCCCTGATCGTTTCGACAAATTCTATTTCGCCAAAGTAGGTCTGGGCGAAGCCTGTGGCTGCGCCGAGCGGGTGATTGACGTTTTTGAGTTCAATCGGAAATGTGGTGCTAAAGCCCAGCAGTCATTGAAGAAAGATCGGCGAAAGCGTCGCACGCTTCGCGGATTGGCCGTGAAGTATGGGTTGTTGAGCCGTAAACGCCAACCTTGAAAGCTAGGGTACTTCAAGTCCCAGCTTTTCGACCTGTTCGGTCGCTTTTACTGTCCACTGATCTTTCATCTCAATCCCGGTTAATTGCCGCAGCCCCAGCTTGCGGAGCGTTTCGGTTTTCTCGGCTGTGCCCGCCCCAAAACTTGCCGCGACCCGGGGCCACCAATAGTCGACCGACGCTTGCATTTCTGCAGCCTTTCCCTGTTCGATCAGCTTGCCCGCACCCTCAAGCGCAAGCTCCCCATGGCGCGCCTCGATCGGGGAAATCTCGCGGAAGGCCTCGGCCAGAGGCTGATAGGATATCTGCGAAAACTGAGCCAGTTGGACGTCAACCGCCAGGCTCATCAGCAGGTTCATAACCACGGCATCTTCCCATCCTTCGATCGGATAGTTGAATACAGCAAGGCGCATGTCGTGTTCGGACCGCGTAGCCCGGATATCCGCATCACGATCCAGACGTGTGGTCCAGGGATGGTGATTTGCATAGCGGTCAGTGTTGGCTCCGAACTCGCCCATGATTTTCAGGACACGATCTGCGTTGTCGGTCTTTTCCAGCACAATCTTGGCCGCCGCGATGCGTTCCTTGATGCCCGGGCCCAGATTTATGATGTCGGCAAAGCCCGCTGCGCCGGCCAGTTCGCTGTCCACGAAGGTCGCCATCAGTTTCATGAGCTCTGCACGATAGCGCGGAGGCACGTTGGTTGGATTACTCAGGACACCACCCGCTGCCAAATAGCTCTCGATTGTCATGTCTTCAGCCATCATTCCCTCCGTCTACTGATCGTAGTCCACGACTACAGTGTCGGTCAGCGGATAGGCCTGACAGCTCAGGACGTATCCTTTCTCGACTTCGTAGTCTTCCAATGCGTGATTGGCGACCATCTCGACCTCGCCCTCAAGCACCCGGCAGCGGCAGGTTGAACAGACCCCGGCCTTACAGGCGTAAGGCGCGTCCATCGCATTCTCCAACGCGGCATCGAGAATCGATTGATCCTTCGGCATGGTGATCGTTTGCGTTGCCCCGTCCATGGTGATTGATGTTTTGGTCTGGTTGTCCTGAGATGCCGTGTCCGCCCCGCTCACTTTGCGCTTGACCCGACCGGGTTGAGCGCTGGCGAAGAGTTCAAACTTGATCTGCCCGTCGTTCAGCCCATGCGCCCGCAGGGCTGAGGCAATGCCCAGCATCATCGGCTCGGGGCCGCAGATAAAAGCCGTGTCGACGTTCTCAATATCGATCCAGTGTTCAAAAAGTTCGGCACATTTGTCTTGCGTGACCAGACCTGTAAAAAGCTCGATTTCCTGCGCGTCTGTTTCCAGAATATGGATCACGTTCAGACGCCCCATATAGAGGTTCTTGAGGTCCTCAAGCTCCTCTCGGAACATGATCGTGTTCACGCCCTTGTTGGCATATATTAATGTGAACCGCGAATGTGGTTCTCGGGCAAGCGTCGTCTTCAGGATCGAGAGAACCGGCGTGATGCCCGACCCACCCGCAAAGCCCAGATAATGCTTTTCGGCGGAGGGATCGATTGCGGTGTAAAAGCTACCCATCGGCGGCATCGCCTGCACCGTATCGCCCACCTTTAGATCGGAGTTGGCCCAGGTCGAGAATGCGCCGCCATCCACGCGCTTGATCCCCACCTGCAGAATGCCCTCATCCTTGCCCGCGCAGATCGAATAGGACCGGCGCAGTTCTTCCCCATCGAAATCGCGGCGGAAGGTCAGGTACTGGCCTTGGGTAAAGTCGAATTCATCGGCTGAACCGTTTACAGGTTTCAGCGTCACGACCACCGCATCGCGGATGGTTTTGTGAACATCGGTAACTTCCAGATCATGAAAGCGTGCCATCCGGTGATCCTCCCTCAGATGCACTTGAAATAGTCAAAAGGTTCCAGGCAGTCGGTGCAGCGCCAATGGGCCTTGCAAGGGGTCGAGCCAAACTGGCTGACCTTTTCAACCGCCTTGCTACCGCAATGTGGGCAGCGTTCAGGTCCACCTGCAGGCTGCGGCGGGGCGATGCCGTAATCCTCGAGCCGAGCACGGCCCTTGTCGCTGAGCCAATCGGTGGTCCAAGCCGGTGCGATACTTGTCTCGATCCGCAGATCGTCGATTCCATGATCACGCAGCGCAGTTTCGATATCCATGCTGATGACCGAGGTCGCCGGGCAGCCTGAATAGGTCGGCGTGACGGTAACCGTCAGAGTGTCATCATCCCATCGCACATCGCGTACAATGCCCAGATCGACGACCGAGATCACCGGAATCTCAGGGTCTGGTACAGCGTCCAGCCATTCCCACACCTGATCCGTTGAAGCCCGCATTGATCCTTACCACTTCGCGCCGGGATATGCGCGCTGCAACCACTGCATCTGTGTCAGAAGATGGCCCAGATGCTCGGTATGCATGCGACCGTCGCGCCCGCCCTTATGGGCAAAGCGGCTTTCGGGAATGGTTAGTGTCGCCTCGGACAGCACACGCTCGATCAGAGCGTCATATTCTGCGCGCAGATCTGCCGGGTTCGGGGCAATCCTCGCCGTAACCATTTCTGCATCAACATCGTCACTGGCAAACATCTCGCCGACATATGGCCAGAGATAGTCCAGCGCCTCTTGCATGCGGGCATGACTTTCCTCGGTCCCGTCGCCGAGGCCCACAACCGTGTCGCCCGAGCGTTCGAGGTGATAGCTAACTTCTTTGCTGGCCTTGGCGGCAATCGCCGCGACCCGGTCGTCAGAGGATGTCATCAGACGCCCCAGCATGATCGAATGCCACGCATCGAACAGGAACTGACGCATCAGCGTGCGGCCGAAGTCGCCGTTCGGCACTTCGACCAGCAGCACATTGCGGAAATCCCAGGCATCTCGCAGAAAGGCCAGATCATCGGCGGATTTTCCGCCGTCGATCTCACCCGCAAGACCCAGCCACATCTGAGTCTGACCGATCAGGTCCAGCGCGGTATTGGCCAGCGCGATGTCTTCCTCCAGCACAGGCGCATGACCGCACCATTCGCTGACGCGATGGCCGAGGATCAGGGTATTGTCCCCCATCCGAAGCAGAAACTGCAGCAAAGCGTCATTGGAAACCGGAACACTCATTACATCGCCCCCACTTCTTCGGGAATATCGAAGAAGGTTGGATGGCGGTACACTTTGCTTTCGCTGGGCTCGTACAGCGGACCTTTGTCGCTGGGCGATGAGGCCGAGATGTTGTTGGCCTCAACCACCCAGATCGAAACGCCTTCGTTGCGGCGCGTGTAGACATCGCGCGCGTTCTTGATCGCCATTTCCGCGTCCGGGGCGTGTAACGACCCAACATGGCGGTGGCTCATGCCATGTTGTCCGCGGATGAAGATTTCCCACAGGGGCCATTCGTTGTTCATTTGGTATCCTCCTCAGGGCAGTCTTATTCTGCAGCCAGATTTGCGGCGCGTTTCTTGCGGGCATGAGCCAGCAGCCCGTCGCGAACCCATTTACCGTCGTCCCACGCCTTGTTACGCGCGGCCAGCCGGTCGACATTGCAGGGGCCGTTGCCCTTGATCACATCGAAAAACTCGGACCAGTCCGGGTCGGTGTAATCATAATGGCCCCGTTCTTCGTTCCATTTCAGGTCCGGGTCAGGGATACTCAGACCCAGATATTCGGCCTGAGGCACGGTCTGATCCACGAATTTCTGGCGCAGCTCGTCATTGGTGTTGATCTTGATCTTCCACGCCATGGATTGCGCCGAATGCACGCTTTCCTTGTCCGACGGCCCGAACATCATCAGCGACGGGTACCACAGTCGATTTATTGCATCCTGCGCCATCTTACGCTGCTCTGGCGTACCCTCTGCCATCTTGCGGATCGCATCATAGCCCTGGCGCTGGTGAAAGCTCTCTTCTTTGCAGATGCGGATCATTGCGCGCGAGTATGGTCCGAAGGACGTCCGCTGCAGCGGAACCTGGTTCATGATCGCAGCGCCATCGACCAGCCATCCGACCGCGCCGATATCAGCCCAGTTCAGGGTCGGATAGTTAAAGATCGACGAGTATTTCATGCGCCCGTCCAGCAGCATCTCGGTGATCTCATCCCGGCTGACACCCAGCGTTTCTGCCGCGCAATAGAGATACAGCCCATGCCCGGCCTCATCCTGCACCTTGGCCAGCAGGATCGCCTTGCGCTCCAGCGTTGGCGCTCGGGTGATCCAGTTTCCTTCGGGCAGCTGGCCTACGATTTCAGAATGTGCGTGCTGGCCAATTTGACGGATCAGTGTCGCGCGATAGTCGTCGGGCATCCAATCCTTGGGCTCGATCTTGATATCGGCGTCGATCTTGTCCTGAAACGCGCGTTCCTGCTCGGTCATCTCCTCGCGGGATTTCACGCCTGTTCCGGCTGTTTTGATCATCTGAGCGTACATGTGAGGTCTCCTCCCTTACACACGTTCAAGAATAAGTGCGGCACCCTGCCCTACCCCGACACACATGGTACAGAGCGCGTAGCGGCCTCCGGTGCGGCGCAGTTGATAGGCAGCAGTCATCACTAGCCGCGCACCGCTCATTCCAAGCGGGTGGCCAATGGCGATTGCCCCGCCATTAGGGTTCACATGCGGCGCATCATCAGGCACCCCGAGTTCGCGCAGCGTGGCTAGGCCCTGCGAGGCAAACGCCTCGTTCAATTCTATCACATCCATCTGATCAATGCTGAGCCCAGCCCGTGCAAGCACCTTACGGCTGGCTGGAACCGGGCCGATGCCCATCACGCGCGGCTCCACCCCAGCAACGGACATGCCAACCACACGGGCAATCGGGATCAGATCGTTCTTTGCCGCAGCAGATTCATTCGCCATCAGGATCGCCGCCGCGCCGTCGTTAACACCCGAGGCGTTTCCGGCGGTCACAGTCTTGTCCACCCCGTTGATGCCCTTTAGGCTAGACAGTTTCTCTGCTGTAGTCCCCGGACGTGGGTGCTCGTCGGTGTCGACCACTACCGGGTCACCTTTGCGCTGGGGGATTGTGACCGGGGTGATCTCCTCCTGAAACACCCCGGTCTGGTGCGCCGCGGCCCAGCGGGCCTGGCTGCGTTCGGCAAACGCGTCCTGATCGGAGCGACTGATACCATAAGCTGCCGCTACGTTATCCGCTGTTTCGGGCATCGAGTCGATACCAAATTCCTTTTCCATTTTCGGGTTCACAAAGCGCCAGCCGATCGTGGTGTCGTAAACGGCATTGGCACGAGTAAAGGCGGATGTTGCCTTGGGCATCACAAATGGCGCACGCGACATGCTTTCGACCCCACCCGCGATCGCCATGTCATAATCCCCAGCCTTGATGGCGCGCGCAGCCATGCCCACCGCATCCATGCCAGACGCGCAGAGCCGATTGATTGTCGTTCCCGGTACATCCACCGGCAGCCCTGCCAGCAACGCCGCCATCCGCGCCACATTGCGGTTGCTTTCACCGGCTTGGTTCGCATCGCCATAAATCACGTCGTCCAGACTGGACCAATCCACCTGTGGGTTACGCGCGACAAGCGAAGCGATTGGCAGGGCGGCAAGATCATCTGTGCGCACCTGGCTTAGTCCACCACCATATCGTCCGATCGGGGTGCGCTGGGCGTCGCAGATAAAGGCGTCCATAGGTCGATTACTCCGAATTTGAATTCACATCATTAAGTGACCGATAGGTCGGTTAATAAGCCTCTCATCGATTCGCAGCAAGCTTTATGTTACTTCATCTACGTTTTCTTGCTTTTTCCGTAACGCTTTGGCTTGCTGCGAGTAACTTGGTCGTGTGAAACGTAGTCTTTGCCGGCTTACCATCTGCGCCGATGCCGTCTCAGACCTTTGATAAGGGTTCCTTCAACACAAAATTTGACAAATCGAAAAAGTACTTAGACCGCTTCGAATAGGCAGTTTGAAAGGTTGCCATTCTCAGATTGGAGTTCCAGTAAACGTCAGTATCTGCAGCAGACATCGAACCGGATTGGCTGGTTTTGACCTATAGCGTTTAATGAATGACACTTAACCGCTTTCGTCCCAACAGCTGCCTCCAGTCATCGCCAATCATCAAGTTAACTTTGAAAAGAAGCGTTGAATGATCTATACACAAAAGCCGAGGTGATGGCGATCATCCGCTGCCTTCTGTCGGAGACCCAGTAGGTCCCCAAAGAACGGAAGTATGCGATTAAACTTGTTGGGGAACTTGCGGATTTGCTTACTTTGGGGGCGTCCCAGAATGAACAAAACCGCCCTAGGGCGGTGCGTAAACATCTGATGTTGCACGGTGTTTTTTGTTTGCGGGAGTAGGATTTGAACCTCTGAGTTTCAGGTTATGAGCCTGACGAGGTTTGATCGTTAATCGAACGGTCCGGTGGACTGTTTGTAGTCTGCGCGGGCTGCTCTGGGATTTTCTAAAGTTGGTTGCGGGAGCAGGATTTGAACCTGCGACCTTCAGGTTATGAGCCTGACGAGCTACCGGGCTGCTCCATCCCGCGACACTTTAAGTGACCTATCGCTTACGCTACTTGAGGTCTTGTGTTGGTCTATCGCCTATTCGGCTACTTGAGACCGGGTAGTGTTCTTTTCATCGTGTTAGAGAGATGTGGGCTTTTTCTAGGTTTGGCGGTGACCTACTCTCCCGGGGCTTAAGCCCAAGTACCATTGGCGCGGCAGTGCTTAACTTCCGGGTTCGGGATGGGACCGGGTGTTTCACTTGCGCTATGACCACCAAACCGAGGAAAAGCCCATGTCGACTTTCCTGCGTTGCAGGAAAGCGACGAGGTGGCAGGCAGCGTCTTTTGCTTGCAAAAGGCGCGTTGCCACTCGGTTATATAATCAACCAACATCGCGGCTTGACGCTGCGACGTTATCCAACTCAAGGTGTGTATGCTTTGGTCTTGTCTTTCCATTACTGGATCAAATCAAGCCTATCGGGCGATTAGTACCGGTCAACTGAACGCATTACTGCGCTTACATCTCCGGCCTATTGACGTGGTGGTCTTCCACGGCCCTCAGGGAGACCTTGTTTTGAGGGGGGCTTCCCGCTTAGATGCCTTCAGCGGTTATCCTGTCCGATCATAGCTACCCAGCACTGCCGTTGGCACGACAACTGGTCCACCAGTGGATCGTTCACCCCGGTCCTCTCGTACTAGGGGCAACTCCTCTCAAGTCTCCTACACCCACGGCAGATAGGGACCGAACTGTCTCACGACGTTCTAAACCCAGCTCACGTACCTCTTTAAACGGCGAACAGCCGTACCCTTGGGACCTGCTCCAGCCCCAGGATGAGATGAGCCGACATCGAGGTGCCAAACACTGCCGTCGATATGGACTCTTGGGCAGTATCAGCCTGTTATCCCCGGCGTACCTTTTATCCGTTGAGCGATGGCCCTTCCACTCGGGACCACCGGATCACTATGGCCGTCTTTCGACTCTGCTCGACTTGTCAGTCTTGCAGTCAGGCTGGCTTCTGCCATTGCACTCAACGAGCGATTTCCGACCGCTCTGAGCCAACCTTCGCGCGCCTCCGTTACGCTTTAGGAGGCGACCGCCCCAGTCAAACTACCCGCCACGCAGGGTCCCGGATCCGGATAACGGACCGCGGTTAGACATCAAGAGTGCGAAGGGTGGTATCTCAAGGGAGGCTCCACGGATACTTGCGTTTCCGCTTCAAAGCCTACCACCTATCCTGCACATCACAATCCTGATGCCAGTGCGAAGCTGTAGTAAAGGTGCACGGGGTCTTTCCGTCTAACCGCGGGAAGCCTGCATCTTGACAGGCAATTCAATTTCGCTGAGTCGATGTTGGAGACAGCGGGGAAGTCGTTACGCCATTCGTGCAGGTCGGAACTTACCCGACAAGGAATTTCGCTACCTTAGGACCGTTATAGTTACGGCCGCCGTTTACCTGGGCTTCAATTCAAGGCTCTCACCTCTCCTTTTAACCTTCAGGCACCGGGCAGGCGTCAGACCCTATACGTCGTCTTGCGACTTCGCAGAGCCCTGTGTTTTTAATAAACAGTCGCCACCCCCTGGTTTGTGCCCCCAGCCCCTAGTTGCCTAGGAACCGGGCCTCCTTCTCGCGAACTTACGGAGGTATTTTGCCGAGTTCCTTCAACATCGTTCTCTCAAGCGCCTTGGTATGCTCTACCAGTCCACCTGTGTCGGTTTAGGGTACGGTCTGATGGAGGGCTATTTCCAGGAACCACTCAGCAGCCCAATCAATCCGATAAGATTGAACTACACCTGTGATCCGTCACATCCTCCTGGCCTAGGAATATTAACCTAGTTCCCATCGCCTACGCCTTTCGGCCTCGGCTTAGGGGCCGGCTTACCCTGCTCAGATTAGCTTTAAGCAGGAACCCTTGGACTTTCGGCGAGAGTGTCTCTCACACTCTTTGTCGCTACTCATGTCATCATTCTCACTAGTGATCTCTCCACGGGATCGCTCACGCGCCCGCTTCATCGAAAGAACCTATGTCTGCGCTACCGCCATTGTGGCTACTTGAGCGCGATTACTCGCGCCGCATAACCGGCGGCAATATAGACAAGGTTCTATGTCACACTACGCTCTGCTACCGATGCTTACGCATCCCTAGACTTCGGCTCATGGCTTGAGCCCCGTTACATCTTCGCCGCAGGACAACTTATTTAGACCAGTGAGCTGTTACGCTATCTTTAAAGGATGGCTGCTTCTAAGCCAACCTCCTGGTTGTTTTGGTCGTCCCACCTGCTTTCCCACTTAGCCATGAATTGGGGGCCTTAGTCGTAGGTCAGGGTTGTTTCCCTCTCCACTACGGACGTTAGCATCCGCAGTGTGTCTGCCATCTAGTACTCCCGGGTATTCGGAGTTTGGTTAGGATCAGTAAGCCTGTGGGGCCCCATTACCCATCCAGTGCTCTACCCCCCGGGGTATTCGGATGACGCTCTACCTAAATAGATTTCGCAGAGAACCAGCTATCTCCGAGTTTGATTGGCCTTTCACCCCTAGGCACAGCTCATCCCGATCCTTTTCAACGGATGTGGGTTCGGTCCTCCAGTAAGTGTTACCTTACCTTCAACCTGGCCATGCCTAGATCACTCGGTTTCGGGTCTGATCCCACGAACTCATTCGCCCTATTAAGACTCGCTTTCGCTACGCCTACACCTAACGGCTTAAGCTTGCTCGTAAGACCAAGTCGATGACCCATTATACAAAAGGTACGCCGTCAGATCTCGAGGATCCTCCGACTGATTGTAGGCGTTCGGTTTCAGGTACTGTTTCACTCCCCTCGTCGGGGTGCTTTTCACCTTTCCCTCACGGTACTGGTTCGCTATCGGTCAGCAAGGAGTACTTAGCCTTCGAAGGTGGTCCTCCGATCTTCAGACAGAATTTCACGTGTTCCGCCCTACTTAATACGTCCATCAAAGCTTCCTATACGGGGCTGTCACCCGCTATGGCCACGCTTCCCAACGTGTTCTAGTCACTTATCTGGCTCGGCTGGTCCCCGTTCGCTCGCCGCTACTAGGGGAGTATCAATTGATTTCCTTTCCTCCGGGTACTTAGATGTTTCAGTTCCCCGGGTTTGCTCTTAAAACCCTATGTATTCAGGTCTTAAGTACCTGTTCATGCTCATTATTGATTAG